>DASWBA010000187.1:0-7314 GCA_036390825.1 Candidatus Dormiibacterota bacterium | reverse complement strand
GTTCGTCTTCAAGGCCAAGCGCGGCCTGAACCCGGAGGTCGTCAAGGAGATCTCCTGGATGAAGAACGAGCCGGAGTGGATGACGAAGTTCCGGCTGCGCGCGCTGCAGATCTGGGACAAGAAGGAGATGCCCACCTGGGGTGCCGACCTCTCAACCATCGACTTCCAGAACATCTACTACTACCTGAAGTCGACCGAGAAGCAGGGCAAGACCTGGGAGGACGTGCCGGCCGACATCAAGAACACCTTCGACCGTCTCGGGGTGCCCCAGGCGGAGCGGAAGTTCCTGGCCGGCGTGGCCGCGCAGTACGAGTCGGAGGTCGTCTATCACTCGCTCCACAAGGAGCTCGAATCGAAGGGCGTGATCTTCACCGACACCGATAGCGCCCTGCGCGAACATCCCGACCTCTTCAAGCAGTACTTCGGCACCATCATCCCGCCGGGTGACAACAAGATGGCGGCGCTGAACAGCGCCGTCTGGTCCGGTGGGTCTTTCATCTACGTGCCCAAGGGCGTCAAGGTCGAGATTCCGCTGCAGGCCTACTTCCGGATCAATGCCGAGAACATGGGTCAGTTCGAGCGCACCCTGATCATCTGCGACGAGGACAGCTTCGTGCACTACATCGAGGGCTGCACGGCGCCGATCTACACCACGGACTCGCTGCACTCGGCGGTGGTCGAGATCATCGTCAAGCGCGGCGCCCGCTGCCGCTACACCACGGTCCAGAACTGGTCGACCAACGTCTACAACCTGGTGACCAAGCGCGCCGTCGCCTACGGTGACGCCACCATGGAATGGGTCGACGGCAACCTGGGATCCCAGATCACGATGAAGTACCCCTCCATCTACCTGATGGAGCCCGGCGCCAAGGGCGACGTGTTGAGCGTGGCGTTCGCTGGCAAGGGTCAGCACCAGGACGCCGGCGGCAAGGCGGTCCACGTGGCGCCGAACACCAGCTCGAACATCGTCTCGAAGTCGATTTCCAAGAACGGCGGCCGGACCTCGTACCGCGGTTTGGTCAAGGTGTACCCGGGTGCCAAAAACTCGAAGTCCTTCGTGCGCTGCGACGCGCTACTGCTCGACGACCAGTCGCGCTCGGACACCTACCCCACCACCGAGGTGGACGAGCCGCAGGTGCGGATCGGCCACGAGGCGACCGTCAGCAAGGTGTCGGATGAGCAGCTCTTCTATCTGCAGAGTCGTGGCATCACCAAGGCGGAGGCGGAGACGATGATCGTCAACGGCTTCATCGAGCCCTTCACCAAGGAACTCCCCATCGAATATGCCGTCGAGCTGAATCGCCTGATCCAGCTCGAGATGATCGGCTCCGTCGGGTAAATGAGCTTTTCGAGAGCGGCCGTCGAAGAGCTGAGCGCTCTTCACGGCGAACCGGACTGGCTTCGCGCACGGCGGCTCGAGTCCTTCGGGATCTACGAAGGGATGAGCCTGCCGGACACCAAGCGGCAGGAGGAATGGCGCCAGGCGGATCTCAAGGGGCTCGACCTTGACAGCTACGCCCCCTTCCAGCAGCCCAACGGAACGGCGCCGGCCGGAACGCTGGAGCAGGTCAGTGGGACACTGCGGCAGCGCGGCACCTCGACGCCGTCCGCGGCGCTCGACCCGGGGCTCGCCAAGCAGGGCGTGATCTTCATGCCGCTGGCGCAAGCTGCCCGCGAGCATCGGGATCGCGTCGAGCGCTATCTCTTTAGTGCCGTCAAGCCGGATCGCGATAAGTTTGCCGCCCTCCACGCCGCGCTCTTCACCGGTGGCACGTTCCTCTACGTCCCCGACGGGGTGAGCGTCGACCACCCGCTGATCAGCCAGTTCTGGTCAGCCGGCTCCGGCGGGGCCGTCCTGCCCCATTCGTTGGTGATCGCCGGCAAGGGCGCGCGGTTCAAGTACGTCGATGAGTTCCTGAGCGCCGATCGCCAGGAGGTGCTGCTGGCCAGTGGATCGTCCGAGGTCTTCCTCGAGGAAGGCGCGGATATCGGTTACGTCGCCCTGCAGCGATGGAGCGAGAAGACCTGGCAATTCGCCAACCAGCGCTTCCATCTCGGTCGCGATTCGCATCTCAAGATGGTCGACGTCGCCCTCGGCGGCCGCTTCGCGCGCATCAGGGTGGAAGCGATGCTCGAAGGACCCGGGTCCACGGCAGACCTGCGCGGGCTCTTCTTCGGCGCCGGCGAGCAGGCCTTCGACTTCCGGACGCTGCAGGACCACATCGCGCCCCACACCACGTCGGACCTGCTCTTCAAGGGCGCCCTCCAGGACAGCGCCAGGAGCGTCTACGTCGGGGTGGTGCGCGTCGAGGAAGAGGCTCGCGGCAGTTCCTCGAACCAGGCGAATCGCAACCTGTTGCTCTCGGACAAAGCCAAGGCGACCTCGGAGCCGATCCTGGAGATTCTCAACAACGACATCCTGCGCTGCAGTCATGGCGCGACCGTCGGCCCAGTGGACCCGGAGCACCTCTTTTACCTCGTCAGCCGCGGCATCCCGAGAGCGGTCGCCGAGCGGATGCTGGTCCAGGGCTTCCTGGGCGAAGTCCTCGACCGGCTTCCGGTCGCGCAGGTTCGCGAGGCGGTCGAGCAGGAACTGGCCGCGCGGATTGAATAGCGTGACGCGCGAGCGGGTCGCCGCCACCAATGAGTTGCCAAAGGAGTCGATGAAACGGGTGGAGGTCGACGGGACGCCGATCTGCCTGATCCACGCCGAGGACGACAACTTCTACGCCATCTCCGACACCTGCACCCACGAGGAGTACTCGCTCTGCGATGGCGAACTCTGGGAGATGTCGGTCGAGTGCCCGCGACACGGCTCGCGATTCGACGTACGGACCGGCCAGGTCACCGGGCTGCCGGCCGTGATCCCGGCAAAGAGCTACCCGGTAACGGTCCAGAACGGTGATCTCTACGTGGAGATGCCGGACTAAGATCTAAGCATGGCGGACACCATGGAAACGACCCAGGCGCCGGCATCCGGTGATCTGCGCCAGCAGATCGATGCCCAACTCGCCACCTGCAAGGACCCCGAAATCGGGCTCGACATCATGTCGCTGGGGCTGGTCTACGAGGTCGGCATCGATGAGGGCAACGTCCTGATCAAGATGACGCTCACAGCGATCGGCTGCCCATGGGCCCAGGACCTCTTCGACGAGGTGAAGACCAAAGTCGAAGAGATCCCGGCCGTCAAGTCATGCACGGTCGAACTCGTCTACTCACCGCCGTGGAGCGCGGACATGATGAGTGACGACGCCAAGATGGAGCTCGGCTTCCTCTAACTCAAAACAGCAGCGACGCGACCCAGAAGGCCAGGCCCGCGCCCAGCAGTCCAACCGGAGACTTGAATCCCACGCGGTTTCCCAGCGCCTCGAGAATGAAACAGATCAGCGCGACGATCAAGAAGAGCTTCGACAATGACATGAACTACCTCCAAACAAAATTGGCGACATCGTACCCTGAATCCGATCGGCGTACCGAACTTCACTCCCGGTCACAGCGCCGAGCGACGGCTGTGGCAGCGGTGACATCGCCCTGTTACCTCCGCGCAGTCTGCTTCGTAAGGGTCGCTACGTAGCATCGGGCGCAGTTCGCCAATTCGAACGAACTGGGGGTAAGGAACCGCTTGTCGCTGCTCGAACGTATTCAAAAGTCCCAGGGTGACCCCGGGGCCCCCACACCTCCAAAGCCGCCGGCCAAAGCTGCACAGCCCCCCGCTGCGCCTCCCGCACCTCCGCAAGCCCCGCCGGCGCCGCCAGCACCGCGGAGCTTCCCTGCCGCCCCTCCCGTCCGGCCAGCTCCGGCGCCAGCCCCCACCGGGCCGGCCTCCCGGCCGATTTCCACCGTTCACGCCACACCAGCTCCGACGCCCCGCCCGGCCGCCCCCCGCCCGGCGGCGCCCCCTCCTCCGAGGCCGACCCCCGCACCGGAGCCCTCAACCAACCTTGACCGGGTGGCGCCGAAGCAATCGGCCCTGGACGTGGAGGTCAAAGCGTCGCCTGCCAATGCCAACCTCAACGACATGCCGGAAGCGGAACGGCTCCACCGGATCAAGGCCGCGGTCCATGACCGGATCATCGGCGAGCTGGGCGAGCGTGCCAACGAGCTCGACCAGGAAGCGATCAGTCAGCGGGCGACCGAGGTCCTCGATAACTATCTGAGCGCCCGCCGGGTCACCCTGACGGCGCAAACCCGAGCGCAGCTGCTGGCCGCGTTGCTGGCCGACATCCTCGGGTTCGGCCCGCTCGAAGTGCTGCTCGCCGACGAGGCGATCTCGGACATCATGGTCAACGGCCCGAACAAGGTCTACATCGAGCGCGGCAACAAGATGATGCGCGCCGCCATCAAGTTCGACAGCGATGCCCACCTGATGCAGATCATCTCGCGCATCGTCACCGGGGTTGGCCGACGCGTCGACGAAAGCTCGCCTATGGTCGACGCCCGGCTTCCTGACGGTTCGCGTGTCAACGTGATCATCCCGCCGCTTGCGGTCAAGGGAGCCGCGGTGACCATCCGCAAGATGCGCCGGGACCCGCTCCAGATCGGCGACCTGATCAAGAACGACACCTTGACCGAGGAGATGGCGGCGTTCCTCAAGGCCTGCGTCAATGCCCGCATGAACATCGTGGTGGCCGGCGGTGGCTCCTCAGGAAAAACCACCACCCTCAACGTGCTCTCCAGCTTCATCCCGGGTGACGAGCGCATCATCACCATCGAAGATGCGGCCGAGTTGCAGCTTCGCCAGGTTCACGTCATCAACCTCGAGTCACGGCCCACCAACGTAGAAGGCAAAGGTGGGGTCAGCATTCGCGACCTCGTCATCAACACCCTCCGAATGCGCCCCGACCGGATCGTCGTCGGTGAGGTCCGGAGCGGCGAGGCGCTGGACATGCTCCAGGCCATGAACACCGGTCACGATGGGTCGTTGACCACGGTCCACTCGAACACCCCGCGAGACACGATCTCCCGACTCGAGACGCTCGTGCTGATGGCCGGCATGGAACTCCCGTCGCGAGCCATCCGGGAGCAGATCGCGTCGGCGATCAACATCATCATCCAGCAGAACCGCCTGCGTGACGGCTCGCGCAAGATCACCTACATCTCCGAGGTGACGGGAATCGAGGGCGACCAGATCTCGCTCCAGGACATATTCGTCTACAAGCAGTCGGGATACGAGAACGGGAAGGTCACCGGCATGCTGACCGCCACTGGGGCGCACCCTCGGATCCTGGACACCCTCGAGTCGACCGGCAACGCGGTTCCCCTGAGTTATTTCGATCCGCACCCGGACAGCGGCTTCGTCCGGCCGAAACGGCTGCACGTCGTCCCCAACGCCGCCTGACGGGGGCGCGACACCTCCTTCAGAACCCATATGGTCGCCTGACACCAGGATTTCCGGACAAGCCCGGCTGGGACGCCGACTATATTCACCCTATGCCGGCCAAAGAGGCCACTCCCTTCTCGCTCGAGCTGGACCGGCGGGTCGATGAGGGCGCGCTCGGAACGCTTTACGAGAAACTGCCCGACAACCAGGTTCGGTGCTATGCCTGCGCGCATCGCTGCCTGATCAAGGACGGGCTCCGCGGGATCTGCAAAGTTCGCTACAACCGTGGCGGCACCCTGATGGTGCCCCGCGGCTACGTCGGCGCGTTGCAATGCGACCCGATCGAGAAGAAGCCCTTCTTCCACGCCTTCCCGGGCACCGACGCGCTCACGTTCGGCATGCTCGGCTGCGACCTGCACTGTTCCTATTGCCAGAACTGGGTCACCTCGCAGGCATTGCGTGACCCTGGTGCGCTGACCGAGCCGATGGACGTCTCGCCGCAGGACCTGGTCGACATCGCCCAGCGGCAGGGCGCCCGGGTGGTCGCGACCTCGTACAACGAACCGCTCATCACCTCCGAGTGGGCGGTCGAAGTCTTCAAGGCGGCGCGACCGCGCGGCTTTATGACGGCCTACATCTCGAACGGCAACGCCACTCGAGAGGTGCTGGAGTACATCCGCCCGTGGACCGACCTCTACAAGATCGATCTCAAGTCCTTCCGCGACAAGAACTACCGATCCCTGGGCGGCAAGCTCGAGAACATCCTCAACGGCATCCAGATGGTGCACGAGATGGGCTTCTGGCTGGAGATCGTCACCCTGATCATCCCGGGCTTCAACGATAGCGACGAAGAGCTGGGCGATATTGCCAGGTTCTTGACTGGCTTATCCCCGAGCATCCCGTGGCACGTCACCGCCTTCCACAAGGACTACAAGATGCAGGATCCGGACAACACCACGCCCGAGACCCTGCTACGGGCTGCCCGCATCGGCGAGGCGGCCGGGCTCCAGTACATCTACGCCGGCAACCTGCCCGGTCGGGTGGGCCGCTACGAGGACACCCGGTGCCCCCGCTGCCACGCCACACTGATCCGGCGGATCGGCTACCGGATCCTCGACGACCAACTCACCGGCCGGGGGAGCTGCTTCAATTGCCAGCAGCAAATCCCCGGAGTCTGGCGGACTACAATCAACGCTGGTCGTGCCAACTGAACTGAGCCGCCGGGAGTTTTCCTGGGTCCTAGGCGGCCCCCAGGGCGGAGGAATCAACGCCTCAGCGGAGATCTATGCCAAGGCGCTGAGCCGCGGGGGTCTCCACGTCTTCGCCAACATCGAGTTTCACTCGAACATCATGGGCAAGCACAGCTATTACCGGGTCACGGCCGCCCCGGTCCCGGTCCATTCGCACGTCGACGAGATCCACATGCTGGTCGCGCTGGACCAGGAATCCCTCTTCGGCGACGCCCCCGAACGCAAGCACTATCCCAGCCACACGGGGCACGTCCACCAGGTGGCCCGTGGCGGCGGCGTCATCTACGATGCCGACCTCAAGATCGACCCCGGTCAATTCGGCCGAGACGACATCAACCTTTATCCGATCCCATTCTTCGAGGTGCTCGAAGAGGCCCTCAAAGAGGTTGGGAAGGGCGGGCAGTCGCGCAAGTACATCGTGATGCGCAACACCGTCGCCCTAGGGGCGTCGATCGGCATCTCCGGCTACGACGAAGAACTGCTCTTCGAAGCCATCCGCAACGAGTTCACGGGTCGGAAGGCGGAGGCCGCCGAAATGAACGTCGCGGCCGTCCGCGCCGCCGCCGCCTACGCGCGCAGCCACTTCAGCGCCAAGCCCGAACGCCGGCTGGCGCCCGTCCCGGAAGAGCAGCGCAAGCACCGGATGCTGATCAAGGGCTTCCAGGCGGTGGGTATCGCCAAGCTGAAGGCGGGCCTGGGCATGCAGACCTACTACCCGATCAGCCCGGCGACCGACGAGAGCGT
>DASWBA010000186.1:0-78735 GCA_036390825.1 Candidatus Dormiibacterota bacterium | reverse complement strand
GCCAGTAATTGCTCGCCCTCGTCAGTCGCCAGCATGGAAGCCACCTGTGGCGTGACGTACCGGGAGAGCTCTTCAGTCTGTCGCTGCAGCGCCCGCACCAGCCGCACATTTTCGACGGCCACCACGGCCTGGTCGGCGAAGGTTGTCAGGATGCGGATTTCGCGCTCGGAGAAGGGCCGCACCTGGCGACGCCAGGCAGAAATTACCCCGATGGGGAATCCCTCCCGCATCAGTGGCACGCCGAGGATCGAACGAAAGCCGGCCGATTGCTGGGCCTCGACAAACTTGTAGTCGGCGTCGGCCAGCGCGTCGTCGATCTGGACCGGCCCAGCTTCCAGGATGGTCCGTCCAACCAGGGTGTCCCGGCCGGGTCGGTAGGGACGCCCCCGGACGATCGCGCGATATGCATCGCTGCCGACGCCGTAGTGGGCGGCTTGGAGGTATTGATGCGTTTGCGGATCGAACCGGATGATGTCACCGTGGTCCGCGTCGCACAACTGAACCGCGCGGGTGATTAGGGGGAGAAAGACCGCCTCCAGGTCAGTAGTGGACTGGCCGATGATGCGGAGCACCTCGCTGGCCGCCGTCTGTTGCTCGAGGGCATCGGCGAGTTCATGCGCACGGCGGGCCTGGTCGATGGCGATGGTCGCCTGGTCAGCAAAGAGGGTGACGAGCTCGATGTCCCCGTCGGTGAACGGCTCGACGTGCGTGCGCCACAGCGTGAGGACCCCCAGCAGCACGTCCCCGCGCAGGAGTGGCACGCCGAGAATGGTGCGGAACTGGCCAAGCCTTTGGGCTTCCCAGTAGTTGTAGTCCGGATCGGCCAGCACGTCGGGAATCTGGATGGTCCTCCGCTCCATCCCGACGCGGGCTGTCAGCGTCCCGCGATTCCCAACGGTGATCGGATGAGACTCGGTGAAGGCGCGAAATTCGTCGCTGACGTTGAGTGCGACGTCCATGCGAAAGCGGTCGCCATCGAGGCGGTAGATGAAGCCCGACTGCGCACGACACAGCCGCTTGGCGCGCTCGACGACCGCCTCCAGAACGGACTGGAGCTCGAATGACGTGCTGGTCATGATCTGCAGCACCTCAGCCATCGCACGGAGCCGGGCTTGCGGCTCTTCCATCAGATCCCTGACCGCGTCTACAGCTTCTCGAAGCGATCCACGTTCATGATGAAGACGGTCGCGCCGCCGACCTGCACCTCGACCGGATAAGGAACGAAGAAGTCACCGGGCTCGACCAGTGGCGGCATCGGGTTCATGAACTCGCTGCGGGTTCGACAGTTCTCTTTGATCAGGCCGAGGACCTCCTCGACTCGATCGTCGTCGATGCCAGACATGAGCGTCACGTTCTTGTGTTGCAGAAAGCCGCCGGAGCTGACGAACCGGGTCACCGAGATCCCTCGGTCGTTGAGCGCATCCATGGTCGCCGACGCATCCTCACTATGCACGACGGCGATCAGCAGTTTCATGCCGACCGGCGTTCCGCCGGGCGAACGCCGGCGGTGCGCAGCGCCTCGAGCACCAGCTCGAGGATGCCCGACGCAACCTCGTCTGGATCACGTGAGGCGTCCACCTGCCGCCAGCGCTGTGGTTCCCGTCCCGCCATTTCGCGATAGCCGGTGTACACCCGCTGATGGAAGGCGATCGTTTCTCGATCCAACCGGTCCTTCGCATTGCGTGGAATCCGGGCCAATCCGGCCTCAACCGGTAGATCGAGCAAGAGCGTCAGGTCGGGTGACAGCCCACCGGTCGCCTCCGACTGGAGCCGTCGCAGGGTCTCGAGATCGATGCCGCGGCCATATCCCTGGTAGGCGAGGGTGGAATCGCCGAATCGGTCGCACAGGACGAGCTCGCCTCGAAGCAAGCGCGGCCGGATCACCTCCTCCACCAGCTGGGCGCGGGCGGCGGTGAAGAGCAAGGCCTCCGACCAGGGCGCGAGCGGGCCAGCCCGGGGACCAAGGAGGATCGGGCGGACCATCTCGCCGGTGCGCGTGCCACCTGGTTCACGGGTGGTCCAGACGGCGTGGCCCTGTTCGGCAAGGGCGGCGGCCAGGCGATGGATCTGGGTCGACTTCCCGCTTCCCTCGGGCCCCTCGAAGCTGATAAAGAACCCGCCCCGCTTTCCCGCGGTTTCCATTTCGCGCTGAACTATACGAGGTTCAGTCGGCGCTGGTGTAGATGCGCAAGCGGCGGTTCGGCTCTTTGCCGGTGCTGCGCGCGGTCAGCTCGTGCCGCTCCACCAATTGGTGTTGCAACCGGCGGACGTAGGCGTTCTGGGGCGACAGCTCGACCATCGAGTTGGTCGACTTGGCACGGCTGATGCCTTCCAGTGTTTCCTGCAGCGCGGACTCGGTCGGGTCAGGCGTGTCGAGCTGGTACACCCGGCTCAGGGCATTCTTGATCTGCGTGATGGTGTTGCTCTTCAGCACCTGGATGGGGATGCCGTCCGCCTCCGCCTCCTTGAGGGGCGAATCCTTACGGCGGTAATAGTTCTTCAGGGTCACGATCAGGTCGGCTTCCTCGATGTGATTCTGGACCCGGATCGGAACCTTGAGCTCGGTGATCGCCTGTTCCAGGTAGTTGCGACTGATGCCGTAGGGAAACACCGACACGGTTTCATGCAGGCCACGCGAGCGCGGCGCCTCGAGCGGCTCCCGGACGGCAGCCGTCCGCATCGGCGCGGTCTCCGCGATCCGAGCAACGATGGCGCCGTCGGCGTCTCTGATCCGCATCTGGGGTGGCTTGAGCGTGCCGCGCAGGGCGGCGTCGACCACCTCGGCGAGCGGCTGGTGGATGGCGAGCCGGTCCCGATCGTGAATCTCGACCAGCACATCGAAGGTCGGCGGTGACTTGCGTTCGAGCACTGACTTTTGCGTGCCCCGCCGGCGCGCCTCTTCGTCCGAGAGTGTGACCGTCTGGATGCCGCCCAGCAGGTCGTTGAGCGTGGGGTTGACGAGCAAGTTCTCCAGCGAATTGCCATGGGCCGTCGCCACCAGCTGCACGCCGCGCTCGGCGATGGTGCGCGCCGCGCCAGCCTCCAGCTCGGTGCCGATCTCGTCGATGACGATCACCTGGGGCATGTGGTTCTCGACGGCCTCGATCATCACGGCGTGCTGGAGCGCAGGTGTCCGGACCTGCATCCGGCGCGAGCGACCGATCCCCGGGTGCGGGATGTCGCCGTCGCCGCCGATTTCGTTCGAGGTGTCGACGATGATCACCCGCTTCTTCATCTCATCGGCGAGTACGCGCGCGCATTCGCGCAGCATCGTCGTCTTGCCGATCCCCGGGCGGCCCAGCAGCAGGATGCTCTTCCCGCCGATGACCATGTCCTTGATGATGTCGATCGTCCCGGTGATCGCCCGGCCGACGCGGCAGGTGACGCCGACGATCTGGCCGCTGCGATTGCGGATCACCGAGATGCGGTGCAGCGTGCGCTCGATGCCCGCCCGGTTGTCGTCGCCGAATGATCCGACCCGGCTGGACACGAACTCGAGGTCTTCCAGCGTCACCGGGGTCTCGTCGAGGATCACCTCGTGGTCGGGAAAGCGGGCCTCGGGCTCGCGACCCAGGTCGAGCACCACCTCGAGCAGCAAGCCCTGGTGATCGAGACGCTTGACCGCCCGGTTGATATGCGGCGGGAGCGCCTGGAAGAGCAGGTCGAGCTCAGCCGGGTCCGCATCGGTCAGGCCGTTGTGCGATCGCTTCAATTCATGCATTGCTTTAGCCATACTGCGGCACCAGCCGCTTGTCCTTGATTCTTACCCGCATTCGGGCTCGAACTTTCAAGGGCAGCTCCCGGACCATCAGGGCCTGGGAGGCGATGACTTCGAAACCCTCGCGCTGGAGCAACTGGATGCCGACCTCATCGTAGTGCCGGAGGCTGCACCAGACAGGTCCCGGCTGGTGCTGGGCGACGTACGCCAGCGAGCGCTGGACCACGCTGGGCCACAGATCCACGGGCTGGGCGGCCGCCATCAGGCCGAGGGAATGGGGGCGCCCACCGCCACCCGGGACCAGGCTCATCCACCCCACCACCTGCATTCGCTCGATGACGAAGCGAGGCTGACCCGCGCGTCGCGGGATCCGCGCGCTCCAGGAGCCGGGCTGGAAGCTCCGGCGCCACTCGGCAAAATTCGACGCCTCGACCGCCGCCACGCTCTTGGGCGTCGTCGCGACATACAGAAGGTAGAGGCCGAGCTCGTCGTCGCGCCGCATCGGCCGCCATCCAGCGACGGCGGGGGCCGGTCGCGCGGTCACCGACTCGGTGAGCAGGGCATGTTCGGTGGCGTAGGCGGTGAAGCCGCGGGCACGAAACAGGTCGATGACCGGGTCGTCGACCGGAACTCGGACGATGAATTTCGTCACACCGTGGTTCAGGCCCTCGTTGAAGAGGTGGTCGAGCAGCGCGGCGCCGTCCTGCACACGATCGAGATCGGCGCTCAGGCACAGATTGAGGATCTGCCATACGCCCGGACCGAGCGCCGCCGTTTCGGCCTGGACGAAGCCCTCGATCGTCCGCCGCTTGGCGTCCTCCATGACATAGACGTGATCCGCCGCCGAGGTGATCGGAATAATGCTGGCGAACGCGCTGTTGAGCAGGAACCAGAGCCGTGTCGAGGCGAACTGTCGCTTCAGCGGCGAGCGCTCTGCCTCTCGCACCTGTTGCCGGTAGAGGGCCTCGATCGCCCCGAGATCCTTGAGCTGCGCGGGCCGGACCTGGAGCGTCATCTCGCCTCGCCGTCGAGCGAAAGAAAATACTGGTGCCATCGCCGGTCCGGCGTCAGCTCGGGATGGAAGGCGAGCGCCAGCCGGTTGCCCTGCTTGACCGCCACCACTTGATCGTTGTGGCGCGCGAGCTCCTCGACCCCGGCGCCGCGCTCGACTACCTGTGGGGCACGGATGAACACCGCGGGGCCCGCCCCGCCGATGGCCGGCGATTCCACCTCCGCCTCGAAGCTGTCGATCTGGCGGCCGTAGGCGTTGCGCCTGACCCCGATGTCCATCAGGTTCAGCGGTTCCTGGTCGACACGGCCGTCCTGCACGTCGCGCGCCATCAGGATCATCCCGGCGCAGGTGCCAAGCACTGGCATGCCGGCAGCGGCCCGGTGCCGGATCGAGTCCCGCAACGCCGCCTCCATCAGCCGCGCCATGGTCGTGCTCTCTCCACCCGGCAGGATGAGCGCGTCGACGTGTTCAAGTTCAGTCGCGAGCCGCACAGGCACGCCTTCCACCTCGCAGGCACGTAGCGCCGCGAGGTGTTCCCGAAAATCCCCCTGCAGCGCGAGGACGCCGACGCGGCGTCGCGTACTCACCAGCCTCTGCCGGCGAGCAGCTCCTCCTGCGGAATCGTCCCGATCTCCAGCCCGCGCATGGCTTTGCCGAGACTCTTGGATGCGTCGGCCAGAATGTCCGGTCGGTCGAAGTACGTGGTCGCCGCCACGATGGACTTGGCACGAGCGGACGGATTCTCCGCCTTGAAAATGCCCGAGCCGACGAAGATCCCGTCACATCCGAGCTGCATCATCAAGGCGGCGTCGGCGGGGGTCGCGATCCCACCCGCCGCGAAGTTGACGACCGGCAGCCGGCCCAGCCGGGCTGTCTCTTCGAGCAGGTCGGAGGGTGCGCCGATCCGCTTGGCTTCGACGACGAGCTCTTCGGGACCCATGCCGTGCAGGGCGCGAATGCCACCGGTGACGGCGCGCATGTGGCGGACGGCTTCGACCACGTTGCCGGTGCCGGCCTCACCCTTGGTGCGGATCATGGCCGCCCCTTCGGTAATCCGCCGCAGTGCCTCGCCGAGGTCGCGGCAGCCGCAGACGAAGGGCACCTTGAAGGGGTGCTTGTTGATGTGGTGCTCCTCATCGGCGGGGGTGAGGACCTCGCTCTCATCGATGTAATCGACGCCCAGCGACTCGAGGATCTGGGCCTCGACGAAGTGCCCGATCCGGCATTTCGCCATCACCGGGATGGTGACGGCGTCGATGATGGCGGTGATCAGGCCGGGGTCGCTCATCCTTGCCACGCCGCCCTCGCGACGGATGTCGGCCGGCACGCGCTCGAGCGCCATCACGGCCACCGCACCGGCGTCCTCGGCGATCTTGGCCTGCTCGGCCGTGACGACGTCCATGATGACGCCGCCCTTCAGCATCTCGGCCAACCCGGCTTTGACCTTCCAGGTGCCGCGCCGATCGTTCATCTGGGGGGATCCCTCGGCCACGGTCTCATTTTACTGCGCCTTCCAGGCAATTCGATCCGAATTCGTGGACGGCCTGTCGCAAAGCCGTCCCGACTGCCCGTCCCAAGCCCGGCGCGCCGATAGAATGCACCGCAATGCGGGCCCCCCGGCGTACCCGACGCCAGTCGGTAGTCGCCGTGGTCGTCGCCGTCGCGCTGGGCGTCCCGGCCCTGGTCGGCATTGCCGTGGCCGTGGGCTTCGTCATCACCCCATCCGTCGACGACATGCCCCACCGGGTCGATGCCATTCTCGCGGCCCACGGGGGGACACGGGTGGTGCTCAACGACGTCCCCGACGTCTTGAGCGAGGCCCTGATCTCAATCGAGGACGAGCGCTTCTACCAGCATCGCGGCATCGACACCCAGGGTCTGGTCCGCGCGGTGCTGACCGACCTCTATCACCACCGGGCGCTTGAAGGTGGCAGCACTCTCTCGCAGCAGCTGATCAAAGTGCTCTACATGAACAATGACGATGACGGGTGGCGCAAGCCCGAGAACCTGGTGCTGACTCTGAAGCTGGAGTCAAAATTCGACAAGCACACGATCCTGGAGAACTACCTGAATGCGGTCTACTACGGGCACGGCGCCTACGGGATCGGCCAGGCGTCGGCTACCTACTTCCATCGGACCCCGGTGACGCTCGACCTGGCGCGCGCCTCTATGCTGGCCGGCCTCCCGCAATCGCCCTCGTACTACGACCTCTATCGAAATCCGTGCGCGGCCCGCGCCCGCCAGTTCAACGTCCTGGCCCAAATGGTGCACGTGGGATACATCCGAGAGGAGCAGGCCGCCACCGCGTACTCCGAGCCGATCGGCTTCCCCTGCTGATCCCAAGGCTGCCGCAGAGCGCATGATGGAGGCGTGGCGCTGGATCTCGTGTTGCTTGGACCCCCCGGCTCGGGGAAGGGGACCCAGGCGGCGATGCTGTCCGAGAAGTACGGAATCCCGGCGATCTCGACCGGCGACGTGCTCCGGGCCCAGGTGGAGGCCGGAACTCCGCTCGGCCGGCGAGTCAAGGCGTACCTCGATCGCGGGGAGCTGGTGCCGGACAGCCTGGTCGTCGATCTCATCCAGCACCGACTGCTGGACCCGGATACCCAGCAGGGCTTCATCCTCGACGGCTTCCCCCGGACCCTTCCCCAGGCGCAAGCCCTGGACGCGATGCTGGCGGCGCTCGACCGGCCGCTGGACGCGGTCCTCTATTTGCAGGTGGACCCGCAGGCGGTCCGCGAGCGGCTCGGACTGCGGCACCGCGGCGACGACCGCCAGGCCGTCATCGATCACCGCCTCGACGTCTTCCTCGACCAGACCGCCCCCCTGGTCAGCTACTACCAGGCTCATGGCAAGCTCAAGCTGATCGATGGCGCCCAGCCACCCGAGGTGGTGGCGGCCAGCGTCGAGGACACCATCCGGTCACTGGCCGGGACGGGCAACGGTTCCAGCAGGACCCCCGGCCGCTCCTGACCTGCAACCGTCGGAGCCATCGTTTGGCAACGCCCGTTTTGGGCATAAACCTAACGTCTCGCAGGTTGTCCCTGACGAGAACATCAAGGAGAAATGGAAGCAATGCCTGAACTGAAAACTGAATTCATCCCGCTGCTGCCCCTCAACAACGCGGTCGTGCTGCCCGGCATGGTGGTCACGATCCCGGTCGAGCGCGAGGAGGCCGGAGCCGCTATTGCCGCGGCGCGTGAAGGCGATGGTCTCGTGCTGCTCGTTCCTCGAGTGGAAGGCAAATACGCCAGCATCGGCACCGTCGCCAAGATCGAGGATTCGCGGAAGCTGCCGAACGGCGTCGAGGTTGCCATCCTGCAAGGTCTGCATCGCGCCTCCGTCGGGAGTGCCGCCGCTGGCACCGGCCCGGCGCTGCGGGTGCTGGCCCAGGCGTCGCAGGACGTCAACCCGCTGACCGAGACCTCGCACGTCCTCGCCCGCGAGTACAAGGCGCTCATCGAAAACCTGCTCGAGCTACGCGACCAGAGCGAGGTGTTCCAGATGGTCCGGAACATCGATCGCCCAGCGCAGCTGTCTGACCTGGCGGGCTACTCGCCCGATCTCTCGCTCGAGAAGAAGGTCGAGATCCTCGAAACGCTCGACGTCGAGCAGCGTCTCAAGAAGCTGATCGCCTGGACGCGCGACACCCTCGCCGACGCGTCGCTGAAGAACAAGATTCGCAGCGATGTCGCGGAGGGGATGGAGAAGCGCCAGCGCGAGTTCCTGCTCCGCCAGCAGATGGATGCGATCAAGAAGGAACTCGGCGAGGGCGACTCGGACGTCGCCGCCGATTACCGGAAGAAGATCGAGGATGCCGGCATGCCGGAGGCCGTCCGCAAAGAGGTGGAGCGTGAGCTTGGCCGGCTGGAGCGGACCAGCGACCAGAACCCGGAGGCCGGATGGATCCGAAACTACCTGGACTGGATGCTCGACATGCCCTGGAACAAGCGCACCCCCGACCAGTTCGACGTCGTCGAGGCACGGCGCGTCCTCGACGAGGATCACACCGGGCTGGATGACGTCAAAGATCGCATCATCGAGTTTCTCGCCGTTCGGAAGCGGCGTGATTCCCGAGGGCTGGCGCTCGCCGGTGGACGCGGCTCGGGCGCGATCATCACCCTTGTGGGACCGCCCGGCGTGGGCAAGACCTCACTCGGTGAGTCGGTCGCGCGAGCTCTGGGTCGCAAGTTCACCCGCATCTCACTCGGCGGCATCCATGATGAGGCCGAGATCCGTGGTCATCGCCGCACCTACGTCGGGGCGTTGCCCGGACGGATCGCGCGCGCCCTCAAAGAGGCGGGCACGAAGAACCCGGTGATCATGCTCGACGAGATCGACAAGGTCGGCAGCGACTATCGAGGCGACCCCTCGTCGGCGCTGCTCGAGGTACTCGACCCGGCGCAGAACCATTCGTTCCGCGACCATTACCTCGAGGTCGACCTCGATCTTTCTGAAGTGTTGTTTATCCCGACGGCCAACGTCGCCGACACCATCCCCGGGCCGCTGCTCGACCGGATGGAAATCATCCGGCTCGACGGCTACACGGAAGAGGAGAAGCTAGCGATCGGGCGCGACCACCTACTCAAGCGCCAGCTAGACCGCAATGGGCTCACTGCCGAAGAGGTGACGGTGAATGACGACGCCATCCGGCGGATCATCGTCGACCACACGCGCGAGGCGGGCGTCCGCAACCTGGAGCGCGAGCTTGGACGGTTACTCCGCAAAGTCGCGACCCAGATCGAGGCCGGCAAGGCGACCGCACCCATCCAGGTGACCGGCGATGACGTCAAGACCTACCTTGGTCGGGCGAAGTTCCACGAGGAAGTCGCGGAGCGGACCTCCGTTCCCGGAGTGGCAACCGGCCTGGCCGTAACCGGCATCGGCGGAGAGGTGTTGTTCATCGAGGCCGCCGCCATGGATGGCCAAAAGGGGCTCACGCTCACCGGCCAGCTGGGCGACGTGATGAAGGAGTCGGCGCAGATCGGGCTGTCCTACGTTCGCTCGCACGCGACGGAACTGGGCATCGCCGCTGGCTTCGAAGAGAAGGCGATCCACGTCCACGTGCCGGCCGGCGCCGTGCCGAAGGACGGGCCGTCCGCGGGCGTCACGATGGTGACGGCGCTGGTCAGCCTGTTCAGTGGCCGACCGGTGCGACCGACGGTGGGCATGACGGGCGAGGTAACGCTTCAAGGGAAAGTCCTGCCGATTGGCGGCGTCAAGCAGAAGCTGCTGGCCGCGCACCGCGCCGGGCTGACCGAGGTGATCCTCCCGTATCGCAACGAGGCCGACCTTGACGATCTGCCGCAGAGTGTGCGGGACGCCATGACGATCCACCTCGCCAAGGATGTTCGCCAGGTGCTCGACTGGGCCCTGGAACCGAAGAGCGAGACGCTGACACAGGCCGCGTAACGGCGCTCGCATGAGCCGGGCCTTTGTCAAAGAAGGCGATTCGACGACGAGCGGATCCCTGGTAGATCGCTTCTACCAGGGATTACTCGATCTCAGCGATCCTGCCAGAGCCCTGGTCGGCAAGCGGCAGCAGCAGGCCTGGCTCACATCGCAGCCACAGATCGAGGCGGCCCGCGCCGGAGCCCTCGCGGCGCTGGGGACCGATTCCTATCGCGAGATCTTCGATGCCGCCGTGGAGCGCGCCGGGGATCCGCCACAGAGTCCGGCCTGGTGGGCTGTCGGCGATGCGGCAACCGCTCTGGCCGCCCGCCGTCGCCTGGACGCGGAGCAGTTTGCGCTACTGGTTGGACCCCTAGGAGTCGCCCTCCCCTGGTTGAAGGACGCGGCCAGCCAGTCCTAACTGGTAGGTGTGCGGCGAGAGCCTAGTTGCCACCCGCCCGCTCTACAACTGATCGGCGAAAGTAGTCGTTGAGGAGATCGGTGTAGCGATCGCTTCGTTGGGCGTCCCAATACTTCTCGGTCAAATCGGATAGCTCGTCGGCTCCGGGCAGGCCGACGTAGGGCCTTACGACAGCAAACTCTTCGAGCTGATCCATTTCCTCGTTGCGGGCGTTCCACGCGGCAGAGTTGGCCTCAAAGACGCCGACGGCGCGCTCCAGTACCGAGGCCGTTTTGGCCGCTCCAATCGTCTTGAGAGCCTGCGCAGCCAGCCTGGCATGACGTCCGTGCGAATTGAGGAAGTATGCGAGAAAGGAACCCTGCGTGAGTTCAAAGTCGAGCCAGTTGAGCAAGAACATGACGTTGAGGGGAGGGCGTAGGCCGCCGAGAATGGTGTCCTCCTCCTCGCCGTAGTGTCCATCCATTAGTTCGTCGATCCAGTTGAGGAGGCTCATCTGGAGATCTCCGTCGTTCAGGGCGCTCAATCGCTGCCAATTGGGCTCCTGCTGCATGAGCCGATGATTACCGAGCAGCGGCGTGCGCGAAGCCAGCAAAGAGTCGTTGGACCCACGGCAGGTCATCGATCTCCTCGGGATGCCACTGCACCGCGATCAAGAAGCGACGTTCGTCAGACTCCATTGATTCGATGACGCCGTCTTCGGATTTGCCCGTGACCCGCAACGGCGGGGCGATCGCTTTGACCGCCTGGTGGTGCAGGCTGTTGACCTCGATGTCAGTCTCGTCGATCAGCTGTGCCAGGCGAGAGCCAGGGTCCAGGCGCACCCGATGAAGCAGGGCGTTCCGCGCCCGACCGTCCACATCCGAATGCTCGACGGTTGTGACTCCCTGATATCGAAGATCCTGATAGAGGCTGCCTCCTAACGCCACGTTGAGCACTTGCTGACCGCGACAGATGCCGAGCACGGCCAGATCATCGTCAAATGCCCAGCGGGCAAGCCGTATCTCCATCCGGTCGCGATCTGCCTGCACGACTACATTCGCGCCGTCGATTAACTCCTCGCCAAATTCCCTGGGTGCGACATCGGCTCCACCAGGAAAGACAATCCCATCCAAACGCTCGTAGATCGATCTCAAACGATCCTCGTCTTCGAGAAGAGGAATCAATACGGGCGCGCATCCGGCGGCACTAAGTGCTCTTACGTAGCTCTGATTTATCCCGAAGCGCGGGGGCGGCTTCCGCTCTCCCGGTATAGCCAGCGTGGGTAAGCCAACCAGCGGGAAGCGGCTCAACTGGTGAACGTAAACGCCTTCAGGTGAAGGGCTGGCACGCGAGAGGCGCCGATGAACTCTCCAATCTGTAGCTTGGTCGTCTTGCCGGCGGCGAGCGTGCCGCCGAGCGCTTCCAGCATGCTCTGGGTGAAGCGAAGATCCTTGACCGGGCGGGTGACCCGGCCATTTTCAATCAAGAACGTCCCGTCGCGCGTCATGCCGGTAATGATGGAAAGTTTCGGATGCACGATGCGCACGTACCAGAAACGGGTGACCCAGATGCCGCGCTTAATGCCGGATACAAGATCCGGCTTGGCGACCGAGCCCGGCTGCATAAACAGATTCACGGCGAACGGCCCTTCCGTGTTGGGCGCCGGCAGGCCGTGCCCCGTGGAATGGCGGCCTTCCTGGCTCGCGGTCATCATGTCGTAGACGACACCGGTGGCAACGCCTTTCTTGATCAGGTCGACACGCTGCTTAGGGACGCCCTCGAAATCGAAGGGCGCGGGAAGGCCTGAGGCGTCGAGCCCATCGTCCCAGATGGTCACCCCCTCCCCGGTGATCCGCTCGCCCAACCGCATGAAGCTGCGATCTTCCTCTACCGCCAGCGCGCTGAACCCCGTGAAGCTCATGAACTCGAGCATCTCGGCCACCGCATACTCTTCGAGCACCACCTCGTAGACGCCCGGGTCGATCGGCTGGGCATTCTGGTTGCGCTGTGCCTTATCGATGACCTCGTCCGCGATCTCGTCTTTGTCGAGATCCTGCACGTTGATCGCGCCGCGGTCGGCATAGCCCGAGCCTGCCTCCCCCATGACAACGGAATTGATCGTTGCCTCGGTCGAGCGGTGGTGGTGATACACACCGAGGGAATTGGCGATGGCAAACTGCTCGGCTCCGGTGCTGAAAGCACCGAAGGCCTTGAGCCCGGCCCGCTTCGCCTTGGCGCAGATCGCCTCGACGAAGTCCGCCCGCTCTTCTGGCGTCGCTGCCGCGGTCGTGTCCGACCAGGCTTCGACCGGCCGGCTCTTCGCCGGCCCCGGCATCGGTACCACCTCGCCCTTTGATTGCAGGTCGGCGATGGCGATGGCTCGCTTGAGGACGTCGGCGGCGGCCGACTCGTTCATCTGGTTGATCGAGGCTACCCCGGTCTTGCCGTCCTTCACCACTCGGACCCGCACGCTGACGTCTCGCTCGGCGACGTTCTGGTGGATGCCATTGTTGGCGAAGCGGGTCAGCGCGCTGTCCCATTCGGTGACCATGACCTCGGTTTGCGCCGCCGGCGAGGCCTGCAGCAGCTTGTCGACAAAGCGCTTGACCTCGCCCTCCTCGGTCAGCCGGGATGCTTCCATGCTTTTCATTTGAGGATGCCCACCTTCACGTGCTGAAAGCGCGCCGGCGCCGCGCCGTGCGCAACGTGGGCCGTCTGCGGCGGTTGGCCTTTGCCGCAGTTGGCCAGCCCCCAGACTTTCCATTCGCTGCGGCCGGCGACCGCGTCGCACGAGTTCCAGAACTCGGGCGTGATGCCGGCGTAGGTCGCGTTCCTGAGCAACCGGCCGCGCTTGCCGTCGACGATCTCGTAGGCCAGCTGGGTGCCGAACTGGAAGTTGAGCCGCTTGTCATCGATGCTCCAACTCCTGTTTGTCTCCATATAGACGCCATCTTTGGTTTCGGCAATCATCTGTTCGAGCGACGAGTCGCCGGGCTGCAGATTGACATTCGTCATGCGGATCAACGGAATGCGGTTCCAGCCATCGGCCCGCATGGTGCCGTTGCTCTGCTGCCCCAGCACGCTGGCAGTTTCGCGCGAGGTGAGATAGCCGACGAAGAGACCTTCCTTGATCAGGAACGATTGCTGGGCGGGCACGCCCTCGTCGTCCCAGCCAAACGTCCCGAGTCCAGTCGGGGTCAGCGCGTCGGCGGTGATCGTGACCTGCGGCGAGCCGTACTGGAGGTGATTGAGTTTTTCAGGCGTCATAAAACTGGTCCCCGCGTAGGCCGCCTCCATGCCAAACACTCGGTCCAGTTCCGTCGGATGGCCGCACGATTCGTGGATCTGCAGCGCCGTCTGGCTGGCATCGAGGATCAAGGTCTTGACGCCGCTCGGGCATTGCGGCGCCGTCAGCAGGGCGACCGCCTCCTCACCGATGCGCTGGCCGTGTCGATCGAGCTGCATCGCGGTCACGTACTCGTAGCCACCGGAGCCCTGGTGCCGACCAAAAGAATTCGGATAAGACCGGTTCTGAACTTCGTCTGGCGAGGTGGCCGTCGCCTCGATGCCGGCACCCGCTTCGTACAGCTCCTGTTCGATGAACGCCCCCTCGGTCGAGGCGAACACTTTCCGCTGCCGGAGGAATTCCATCGAACCCTCGCGAATGCTGACGCCCTTGACCGCGCCCATCGCCGCGTCGGCGCGCAACAAGAGATCAACTTTCTCGGCAAGCGGTACGCTGAACGGGTCGCGTTCCAGCGGCGTCCGGTAGCGACCGCGGGAGGTGACCGGCGGCCCAAGGTCGACCGGCGCCGACCGGACGCGGGCACTCGCCCGGGCGATCCGAATGGCCCGGTCCACGACTTCTTCGACTTCGTGTTTGTCCAGCCGGGCGCTGCCGGCGAATCCCCAGGCGCCGTCCACCAGGACGCGAACGCCAAAGCCCTCGCTGGCGTCGTCGGACACCGCGGCTAGTTGCCCGTTCTTGACGATGATGTCCTGCTGTACGTGTTCGTCGAGGCGGACGTCGGCATAGCCGGCGCCCTTCACCTGCGCCGCGTTGAGTGCGGCCTCGGCCAGATCTTTCATTGGACAAGACTAGCGATTGGCATGGTTACACGGTGACTTGAGCGCGCCGGTTGCGCCCTGGACGCGTTACTGGGTGATGTACCAATCGGCGGATTGGTTCATCCACCAGAATTCGTTGCCCTTGTAGCCGCCCAGCTTCTTGGTGTAGGCCTCGACGTCGACCGCCTGGTAGAGCGGAATCTCGGGGATGATGTCGGCCAGCCGCTTCTGCGCCACGATGTACTTGTCCTTCCGGTCCGACAGCTTGACCGACAGCCGGGCCTGGTCGAGCGCCTGGTCGAGTTGCGGGTCGCTGATAAAGGTCGTGTTCTGTCCGGCGCACCCATTGGCGTCGGTCGGGATCTGGGAGCTGTGATAAGCGGTGTACGCCAGTGAATCGGGCTCCGCGGGGTAGCTGTAGTTATTGGTGTACATCGCAAGATCGAAGTTGTGGCTGTAGATGATCCCGCCGCTACCGCAGGAGCCGAACATCCGGCTCGCCGGGACGTTGGCGAACGGCTTGATGATCTGAATCCCGATCCCGGCCAGGTCGGAGGCGATGACGACCTCTTGCTCCTCGCGGAGTGGCAGGGTGGTCGTGATCAGGTGCAGTTGGACGCAGCGTCCCTGCGGGTCGGTGCGAAATCCCTTGCAGGGCCCGGAGGTCTGAAGCGTGTATCCGGCGTTGTTCAACAGCTCGTTGGCAGCCTTCTGATCGACCGGCGTGTGTTTGGCGTTCGGATCCAGGCACCAAGCGCCGGTCTGGATGCACATCCAGGCGTCAGGAGGCACCACCGTCCGGCCGAGCAGCAAGGTGTCCACGATCCGCTGCCGGTCGATCGCCATTAGAATCGCCTTTCGCAGGGCGACGTCCTTGAGGAAGGTGTTGTGCAGGTTGATGTCGATGTGCTCAGCGGCACTGTCCAGGATCGTCACCGTTGTGACATCGCTCTGCCTGGAGAGCGATGGCAGCAACGACGGCCGCAGGTCCAGCGCCATATCCACGGCGTTGCTGCGCAGATCGTTGAGCTCCGTGTTGGCGTCAGCATCGAATTTCACCCTGATCTCGTTGAGGTAGGGACGGCCACCTCCACCCCACCAGTGAGGATTTCGCGCCAGCGTGAGGTGGTCTCCCGTCACCCACTCCTTGAACATGAAGGGCCCAGTGCCGACCATGACCTTGTCGAGAGTGTCGGAGCCGCTATACCCGCCTGGAATGCTGACGGTCACTTTGTCATGCGTGATGTCGCCGGTCTGGGCCCAGACCTGCTGCAGCAGATGGTCGGGTAGGACACCGTACGGGCCGGTTCCCAGCGTCAGGTAGGCAGCGTAGACACTGTTGAAGTGAATGATGGCCGTGAAGTCGTCCGGCGTATCGACGCTGTCGACCTGGTCCCATCCACTGGTCGATATCAGCGGCGTCGGATTCTTATCGCGGTATTTGAGCCACCAGAAGTCGAAGGTCGACTTGACGTCCTTGGAGGTGAAGGCCACGCCGTCGTGCCACTTGACGCCGTGCCGCAGCTTCCAGGTGACATCCATTTTGTTCCCGCTGACTTTCACGTCCCCGTTTTCGAGGGTCGGGACTTCGGTGGCGAGCTCCGGAACCCAGTAATCGGACAGCTTGGGATTGGCCGGCAGCGGGTCCTGGTTGGCCTTGACGGTCAGCAGTCCTTCCATTGCCGGGTTGATGTAAGCGCATGCGTGCGACGACGCGGCCGTGATGTTGCAGGCTAACAAGCTGTCCTGCTCCTGCCACGAGGCGACGGTGAGCTTCCCACCCGCTTTGGGCGAAGGGGTCGTCGTGGTGGCCGTCGGCGCACACGCACCCAGGACCACCGTGCCCGCGGCTGCGACCACAAGCAGGCGCAACCAGCGCGGGCAGGTTCCTGTCATAGATCCGATATTGGGCGCATTGTACGGGCGCCTTCCCGAAAGGGTCAACGAAAGTCCCGCTTTTCTAAGGTTCGCTAACAAGAGCAAATCAGTCGATCCACCAGTCCGCCGCATTCCAGAGGGTCGTATCCGGCGCGGGGTTGGGCAATAGATTGTGCAGATGAGGGCTCGCCAGCACGACGAGCACCCGTTCGAAGAGCGGCAACTCAAAGCCAAGCTGCGCATAAGAACGTTCGAAAGCGGCATAGGCTTTGGCGCGCTCGACCAGGACCAGCGTGCTCCGGCCGCGATCGAGGTAGCGATCGAGATCGGGACTACTGAAGCGGCCGAAGTTCGAGCCCAGCCCCTGATTCTGATCGGTGGGGATCTGGGATGAGTGCTCGAGTGGATAAACACCGTCGGGGTCGGGGCCGATGCTCCAGGTCCACAGCCCGGCCTCGAATTGGCCTCGCTCCAGCAGCCCACCCTCGGCATAGCCACTGAACAACTCGCTGGGGTGAGCGTCGGTTGGCATCACCGCGGCGCCCAGTTTGTGCCAGTCGGCGATCATCTGATCGCGGATGGCGTTGCGCAGGGGACTGCCCAGGGCGGTCACCAGGTGAAAACTCAGGCGCTGTCCCTTCTTGCTCCGAATGCCATCCGGACCGACCACCCACCCATCGCCGTCGAGCAGTCGGCTGGCGCCGGCCAGGTCGTAGCTCAGCGAGACGTTGGGATCGTGAAATGACGTCAGCGCACTGGGGATCGGTGACTCGGCGAGCCGCGCCTGGCCTTTGAAAAATTTCTTCACCATCGCGGGCCGGTCGATCGCCATGCGGAGGGCCTGGAGGAGCACGGGATCGTCCTTCCACGGCGGCGGCTGGCCGGTCACCGGGTTCGGATCGGCCTGGTTGAAGGTGACCTGCTCGTAGGCCAACTGGGATCGATACTGCCTCGTCGCCGACCCCGTGTTGGCCAGCGTCGCCAACTGGTCATCGGGGATTTCGAGAGCGACCGACACCTGGCCCGCACGCGCGGCGTCGGCCAGCTGACCCGACTCGGGGTAGAGCTTGTACACGATGCTGTCGAGGTGGGGGCGCCGTCCCGACCGACCCTGCGACCAGGCCTCGTTGCGAATTAGCGTGATGTGGTCGTCCGGAACCATCGCGGAGATCTTGAAAGGACCGCTCACGACATCCGGTCGGGCCCAGAAGGGATCGCCGCCCAGCTTCTCGGGGGCGATCCCACCCAATCGATGCTTTGGCAGGATGGCCGGGAAGAGGTTGAGGTACTTCGGATAGACCCGGTCGAAGTGCAGGGTGAAGCGCTGCGCGTCGTGGATGTCGACTCGCGAGATCGACCGGTAGCCGTCCGGTGACAGAACGCCCTGAACCTGTGGGTTGACGATCAGCCCCCAGGTGTACGCGACGTCGTCCGCGGTGATCGGCTGTCCGTCGGACCAGCGCAATCCTGACCGCAGCCGGTAGGACACGTCCATGGTGCCGGCAGCGCGATTCCAGGTCACATCCCCGTTTTGCATCGTGGGGACGCGCTCGACGAGATCGGCGATTGGCTGCAGGTTGTTGTCGAGCTTCACCAGGCCGGCGTACAGCAGTGCGTCGACCTGCGCAGCCGGCACCTCTTCGTTGAAGAGCGGGGAAAAATTCGTGGGGCTCTCCCAGTCCCCCACCACCAGCGTGCCGCCCTCGTGGCGAGCGGACTCCGGTTGGTACTGAGACCCGGCAGGGCTGGCGCTGCCCAGGGAGATCCCAGGGACCGAGGGCAGCGAGCTGCAGCCGCCAAGCAAGGGCAGCAGCGCCAGGGCAACGAGCCGGGATCTAGATGTTATCGAGGATCTTGCGGCGCTTCCGTTGGAATTCGCCCTCGGTGATGGCGCCCCGCTTGCGGAGCTTTTCCAGCTGACCCATGTTGGAGATCAGGTCCACGAGAGGCGAGGAAAGCCGCTTGCTTACGTGCCGATCCTTCGTGCCGTCGAACTCCATCGGCCTGGTGTCCCAGGTCTTCAGGTAGAAGAGCGCCTTCAAGGCGGTGTAGGGAATCCCCAGGGTTTCGATTCGATCCTTCTCCACGGTCATCAAGCGCATAGTCACCCCGTGGCTAGCGTGCCGAAGCTCGCCGTCGAGGTAGCCCCGCAACACTTCCCCGTCTTGAAAGCGGATGGCGACCTTCTTACCGGCACGCGCTTGTTCGTCAGGCGTCGGCTGACCGGCAATCAGGGTGATGCGCTTGATCGACGGCAGGGGGATGAGGGCACGCTCATTGTTGCTCCCCTCGTCGGGCATCTCGAGCTCGATGTTCGGTTGGTCCAGGTCGATCCCGCCGACCCGGCCCTCCATGATCTCGTCGTCCAGGAAGCGGACTGTTACGGTGGTGGCTTTTCCAGCCTGGGGACTGCCCATATGTGGCCCTCGTGAAGGTGACGTCAGCGGCATTATAACGAGCCAATTGCGGAACTCCTGCGAAAAGATCGCGGCCCTGTGACAAAGTTGGAAATTGCGTCGCTGAGTCGTGCAATTGGCGCAAGACTGGGTGCTATGATTCGCCAGCGACTCGGCGGGAGAAACCTCTCGTCGAACGATTTTGCCGAGTCCGGGGTGGGAGACAAGTAGTGACGCGAGTTGCCAAAGGGCCCTCGGATCTCGATCTCATACGCGATTACCTCGGCGGCGACGTGGCGGCCTTCGACACTCTGTTCCGGCGGTACCACAAGGCGATCTACGGACTAACTTTTCGGCTGCTACGCGACCGGCAACTCGCCGAGGACCTGACGCAGGAGACCTTCTTCCAGATCCTTCGCACCATCCACCGCATCAACGACAGCTTCAATTTCTCGGCCTGGATCCACCGGATCGCCACCAACCTCTGTTACGACGAGCTCCGCCGTCGCAAAAAGTTCCCCGAAGCCCAGGAAATCGACGACGAAGAAAGCGAAGACTCCGTGCTTCAGGTGCCGGATGGCGACGCCCGCAAGAGTCCGGAGGTCGCGCTTGAAATCAGCGAACTGCGTGACGCCGTCTGGTCGGTCGCGCGCCGCTTACCCGAGAAATACCGGCTGGTGCTGACGCTCCGGGAGCTCCAGGGTCTCAGCTACGCCAACATCGCCCGCAAGATGAAGGTCTCGGAAAGTGCTGTGGAAACGTTGCTGCACCGGGCCCGCCGGAGATTCAAAGAAGAATTTCTCTTCATGGAGGGGAAGGCCCAGACCGAGGAGACACGCTGCCCGACGATCGCCTACCTGCTCGATAACTTCCCGCCCGGGACGCTTCGGCGGGAGCAACGAAAGATGGTGGCGCAGCATCTCGAGTCGTGCCCCGCCTGCACCGAACGCTATCCCAACCCGCCACACCTGCAGCGCAACGACGTCATCGTGCAGCTGAATACCGGCGTAGTCACGCGGCGCCTCACGTCGAGGGTGCGCCATCCCAAGATTTCCTTCATGGACGGGCGGGTCCAGGGCGGTTACCGCAAACACTAAGCCCGACGGCGTCTGGGCGGCTCGACCGTTACCTCGATCTCGGTGATCTCCACCTCGTGCCAGTGGCGATCCCGTTCTTCGTGCTCGATCTCCCCGAGCTGATGACGGTGCCGAGGATCGTCGGTGGCATGGTCGTGCTCGAACGGCGCCTCCAGGCGGTGGCGGTGCTGCGATGGCTTGCCGCCGGCCTCAGCCGGGGCGGTCATGATGATGTGCGTGTGGTCGTGGCGGTCGTCGCCATGGGCCCCATGCGCGTGCTCGATCACCTCGATGAGGCGGTGCCGATGGGGTGCCGCATCGAAGGCGTGACGGTGGAGGTACTCATCCTCGTGGCGGTGAGGCATGCTCCGATCTTAGGGCGTCGGGCGGACGCTCACCGCAGGCGACGGCCGGCCAGCACCAGCCACATCAGTCGGGTCGCCGCCCTCACCAGCAGGGGCCGCGCCTGGGCGACCGTCTCTTCCAGCGTTCCGGGCTCGACCACGGTCGCCTCCAGTCCGTCGAATAGCAGCCGGAGCTCGGTCTCGTCGGCGACGCTTCCACCGATGGCGACCACCGGGATGCCGGCGTTTTTCGCATGCCGGGCGACGACGGCGGGCCCCTTCCCGAATCGAGCCGTTTGCGAATCGATGCGGCCCTCACCGGTGATCACGAGTTGCGCCCCGGTCAGCCGCTCATCCAGATGCAGCGCCTCCATCACCATCTCGGCGCCAGGCCGCAGCCGGGCGCCTAAGAAGGCCACGAGCCCGGCACCCAGGCCGCCCGCCGCACCAGCCCCTGGCAATTGCTCGACCTCAACCCCGAGGTCGCGGCGGATGATCTCGGCGAAGTGATGGAGCGCGGCGTCCAGTTCCGCGACCATCTCCACCGTGGCACCCTTCTGCGGGCCGTAGACGGCACTCGCCCCACGGGGCCCGGTCAGCGGGTTGGTGACGTCGCAAGCGACGTCGACCCCCGCCTGCTTCCAGCTGGCGTGCACGCCGCCCACGTCGATCCGCGCCAGACGCTTCAGGGCGAGTCCGCCCGGGGGCAGCTCGCGACCCGTGTCGTCGAGCAGGTGATAGCCCAGCGCCTGCGCCATGCCGGCGCCGCCATCGTTGGTCGCACTGCCGCCGATGCCCACGATGAAGCGCCGCGCACCGCCCTGGTACGAGTCTTGTAAGAGTTCGCCGA
Organism: Candidatus Dormiibacterota bacterium; assembly: GCA_036390825.1. Taxonomy (GTDB): domain Bacteria; phylum Chloroflexota; class Dormibacteria; order CF-121; family CF-121; genus CF-13. The sequence goes on along the minus strand of DASWBA010000186.1, from coordinate 57,602 downwards.
CGCCGTAGGTGGTCGTGGTCCGTGGATCGCGCTGTTCCTTTGGCACCAGCGCCAGCCCGGCCGCCTTCGCCATTTCGATCACCGCCGTCGAACCCCCGTCGATCAGCCCGTACTCGGCGTCGACCGGAACACCCAGCGGCCCGCGAACCCGGCGGGTGTGGCGCTCACCCTGCGTCGCCGCGACCAGCGCGTCGATGGTGCCGTCACCGCCGTCGGCGATCGGGACTACCACCAGGTCCGCATCCGGCGCGGCGATCTTGACACCTTCGCCAATGGCGGCCGCGGCCTCCAGCGCCGACAGCGATCCCTTGAAGGCATTGGGCGCGATGACGATCCGCATCAGCGCGGCGCCAGCAGGGGTACGGCCGCCGTCAGTAGACCGGTGTCAACCAGTTCCGGTACTTGGCGCTGTGTCCTCGCACGATGTCGAAGTAGAGCTTCTGGAGCTTCCTCACCACGGGCCCCACCTGGCCATCGCCGACCGGGCGCCGATCGACCTCGATGACGGGCGAGATCTGCGCGCCGGTCCCGCAGAGGAGGATCTCATCGGCGATGTAGAGCTCGGAGCGGTCGATCGAGCGTTCCACGACCTCCATGTCGAGCTCCTTGCGCAGCAGCTCGATCATCGCCAGCCGGGTCAGGCCTTCGAGGATGTTGTCATAGGTCGGCGGCGTCAAGACCTTGCCGTCGCGGATCAGGAAGATGTTCTCGGCGCTGCCCTCGCAGACGTGGCCGTCCTGGGTCAGCATGATCGCCTCGTCGAACCCGTTCTCCATCGCCTCGCTCTTGGCGAGCGCCGAGTTGACATAGATGCCGGTGATCTTGGCCCGAGCGGGTGCGACGTTGTCGTCGATGCGCCGCCAGCTCGACACCATGCAGCGGATGCCGCCTTCGACCTCGACGTAGTTGCCAAAAGGCGTCACGTAAATGGCGAACGAGTCCTTGAGGTTGTGCAGGCGCACCCCGATCTCTTCGGAACTCTTGAAGGCGAAGGGTCGGATGTAAACGTCCTGCCGGAAGTTGTTGCGCCGAATCAGCTCGATGCTGGTTTCGCAGAGCTCGTCCAGGTTCATTGGGATCTTGAGCTTCAGCACCTTGACCGAGTTCTGCATGCGGCGGTAATGCTCCCGCAGCTTGAGCACGAAAAGCTGCTCGTGCTCGGGGCTCCAGTAGCCACGAATGCCTTCGAAGACCCCGGTTCCGTATTGCAAGGCGTGGGTCATCAAGCCGACTTTGGCGTCGGCGTAGCGTTTGACCTCCCCATCGAGGTACACCCAGTACTGCCCCTGCTCCTTCCGCCGCCCCTCGGATGCGCGGGTAACGCCTTCTGCCTTGATCGCCATCGACCGACGACCTCCTTTTGCCTTGACGCGAGGCGGCGTGAACTGGGCCCAGGCCGCTCCCAAGGACCCTGGGCCGATTATATGCCCGCCTCCGGGGGCCCGAATAGGATCCAATGGACGTAACGAAATCGGCGTGAAATGAGTTCAAAAAATGCTGTGCTAAGCTTGGGGCGCCGGTGGCCCCCTTACGTATGAACCCCCGGGTGGTGCGCTGGTTCACCCCCGGCCTCCATGTCAAGCGTTGGCTCGTCCTGCTGATGGTCGGGATGGTATTGGTCAGCCTGGGGATTGGCTACGCGCTGGCCAATGTCTACCGATCCGGCATTTCCCTCCCGCACATTTTCTACTACCTGACCCTGCAGTTCCTGAATCGATACGTCAGGGGGGCGCTCTTCGGCGCCCTGGGCCTGAGCATCATTCTTTACGCGCTCTACAAGCTGACCCAGTCGGTCCTGGGTCCCTTCCTGCCAGGCCGCGACCGGGCCCTTTCCGAAATCATCTACAACTTCCGCTTCCTGCAAAAAGGTCCGCGGGTCGTCGCTCTAGGCGGTGGCACCGGACTCTCCACCCTGCTGCGCGGGCTCAAGAAGTACACCGGCAACCTGACGGCGATCGTGACGGTGGCGGACGACGGCGGGAGCTCGGGACGCCTGCGCAAGGAATACCGCATCCTTCCTCCCGGCGACTTCCGGCAGTGCATCACCGCGCTGGCCGATGTCGAGCCCCTGATGACGACGCTCTTTCAGCACCGCTTCAAGGAGGGGAGCCTCAACGGGCACTCCTTCGGCAACCTCTTCATCATGGCGATGGCCGAGATCACCGGTGACTTCGAGCACGCCATCCGGGAGTCGGGGCGCGTCCTCGCCGTCCGCGGGCAGATCGTGCCTTCGACCCTACGCGACGTCACGCTGATCGCCGAGATGGCCGACGGCGAGACCCGAATCGGTGAGTCGAGCATCCCCCACGCCAACGGCAACGGTGATGGCGATGGCCACGGCGGCGTCGCGACCGCGACCGCCATCAAGCGGGTCTTTTTGCAACCCGAGTCAACCATCAACCCGGAAGCCGAGGAGGCGATCCTCAACGCCGAGATGATCACGGTCGGCCCGGGCAGCCTCTACACCAGCATCCTGCCCAACCTGGTCGTCGACGGCATGGCGGAGGCGCTCAAAGCGTCCCCCGCGATCAAGGTCTTCATCTGCAACGTCGCCACCCAGCCGGGTGAGACCGACTTCTTCCGCGTGAGCGACCACCTGAAGGCGATCGAGAGCCACCTGGGCACGAATATCTTCGATTTCGCCGTGATCAACAGCAATAACAACTTCCCGCTGCCAACATCGGCGCAAACCGCCGGCATCAAGCGAGTGGTTTACGATGCAGCGACCGTCAACCAGCGCAGCATCCACGCGGTGCTCGTGGACGTCGTCAACCCCCGGATCTCCACCCACCACGACCCCGATAAGCTGGCCCGCGCCATCATGAAAAAGATCTGGCGTAGCTAGCTCCCGCTTCGGGTTCGCGGTTACACAGTGACTTTAGCGCGCCGGCTCGCGCTGCGGGCTCCCTTTTCTGCTAACGCGGGAGTGCCACCAGCTGGTGAAAGCGTCTTCGCCGAAGAAGACGGCGAGGGCGAAGATCACGCCGCCGATGATGTCGACGATGTAGTGCTCACCCAGGTAGACGATGCTGAGCCAGACGCAGGCGGTGTAGGCCAGCGTCGGCCACGCGCGGCGGCCCCAGAGGCGCAAGGCGAAGATCGCGCCGAGAAACGGGTAAGCGGCATGCAGCGACGGCATGGCGGCGTACTGGTTGGGTGTGAGCCAGTGGTAGATGGTGGCCGGCACCGGTATCCCGGGAATGTCCGTAAAGCTCGGCAAGGTGTGATCGATGATCTTGACCACCCCGGGCACAGCCTTCCAGGGCGGTGCGACCGGCAGCAACAGGTAGAAGACGAAGGCTGCGAACGACATCGCGATCAGCGCCCGCGAGAACCGTAAGAAACTCGGCCGGTCAACGATCCAGAAGAGGTACCCGAGTCCCAGCGGAAACGCAAAGTGCAGGAAATAGAACATCGTGCCCGCGATGTCATACCAGTTCACCTGACCCGGGTGGTAGAAGGCGTGCTGCAAGAGCAGGTTGGGGATCTGCCCGAAACTGATCAGCCGTTCGAGCGAGGTCACGTCGTGAATCGGCATCCCGAGTTGGCCGCCCAGGCCCCGCAAGTACTCGTAGGAAAGAAAGAGCACGAGAAAGGGGATCCAATCCGCCAGGAACAACCTGGCTCGCCCGAGGATCAAGGCCGCGATCAGCATCAGGAGCAGCAAGCGCTCGGGCGAAACCGACAGGTGGAGAACGAAAACCATGAAGAGGGTCACGACCACCAGGTAGCCGCCGACCAGCGATGGCAGGAGCCACGAGCGCCGGCGAGTCACGGTTGGACGCTGTGGCGCGTCGGCCGGCTGCACCGGGAAAGCTTACTGAAGGACGGCGCAAACGGCCTTACTTAAAGCCCGCTTAGAAGCGTGTAAGAAGATGGGATTTCGCGAAAACCGCCGTTATATTGAGACTCGACATGGCAGAGACGGCCCCCGAGGCGACGCCCTCCCGCAGCCCACGGGTGCTGGTCGTCGACGACGAGCGCAGTATCGTTGACTTCATCCGCCTGGGGCTGCAGTACGAAGGTTTCGAGGTACAGACGGCACCGGACGGACAGGCGGCGCTGCGCATGATCAGCGAGTTCAAGCCACACGTCGTCGTGCTGGACGTGATGATGCCCAAGCTTGACGGCCTGGCAGTCGCCGAGGCGATCCGCGGCAACAAGGACACCGGCGTCATCATCCTGTCCGCCCGGGACGAGGTCGCCGACCGGATCAAGGGCCTCGAGGTTGGCGCCGACGACTACCTGGTCAAGCCGTTCGATTTCGGCGAGCTGCTGGCGCGGATCCGGGCCGTGATGCGCCGCCGAAATCCCAGCGCCGGCCCGCAACTCCAGGTGCAGGACCTCTCGATGGATGAAACGACGCGCGAGGTGCACCGGGGCGAGCGCAGCATCGAACTCTCGGCTCGCGAGTTCGACCTCCTCCGCCTCCTCATGATGCATCCCAACCAGGTGCTGGCCCGCGACCGGATTCTCGACCAGGTGTGGGGCTATAACTTCTTTGGCGACGCCAACAACGTCGAGGTCTACATCCGGTACCTTCGCCAGAAGCTCGGCGACGAGCAGCACAAGTTGATCCAAACGGTCAGGGGCGTCGGGTACCGCATCAAGGCATGAGCCGCCAGCCGCGCCGCGGCGGGCGCGGTTAGATATGGCCCGCTTCCGATCGTTGCGCTGGCGCCTGACCTTCCTCTATCTCGGTCTGCTGGCGGTGTTGCTGCTCGCCGGGGGCGTCGCGCAGTACTTCGCCGCGCGCGAGGTTCTGTATCGAAGCAACGCCGACGTCCTCGTCAGCGAGTACAACGCTGTCTTCACTGCCTTCAAGAGACAGAACGCGAGCCGGCCAGCTACCGCGGTGCGCGCTCTCATCATGTCCCAGACGTTCAGCGACGAGCTTCGTTCCCGGCGGACCTCGGCGGCCATCTTCGGACCGAATGGCGGGTTGATCGCGTCGACTCCTGCCACGCTTGCCACCAGTCCTGACCTGCCGTCATTGACAACCCAGGAGTACCGGACTGCAGTGACCACCAAGCCCAAGGCCTACTACATCGCGACCGCCGCCGACGGCTCGACCTCTCTCGTCGTGCTCAATGTCATCCGCAACGGCACCAAGGCGATCGCCCTAGCGCAGCTCTCGATTTCAACCGATGACATCGGCCGCACGCTGAGTCTCGACCGGCAGGTCGCCATCGTGGGGTCGCTCTCCGTCTTGCTGCTGGCCTTGCTGTTGAGCCCGCTGATCATCGGGCGAGCCCTCCGGCCGCTCAACCAGATGTCCGATACCGCGGGGAAACTGGCGGCCGGCGACTACAAGCAGCGGGTCGCGGTGCCGAAGTCCAGCGACGAGATCGGGACGCTGGCGGTCGCCTTCAACCAGATGGCGGCGGGCATCGACCAGGCCTTCGAGGTCCGCCGTCAATCGGAGGAGCAGATGCGCCACTTCGTCGCGGATGCCTCGCACGAACTGCGCACGCCACTGACCTCGATCGCCGGCTATATCGACGTGCTGGGGCGCAGGGAGGCGGTCGACGCCGAGACCCTGCAGGCGTCGCTCGCAGCCATGCAGCAAGAAAGCGCCCGGATGACCCGGCTCGTCAACGATCTGCTAACGCTGACGCGGTTCGAATCGGGCCGAGCACCCAGCCGCCAGCCGGTCGTGCTCGACCAGTTCGTCGCCCATGCGCTCGACGAGTTGAGTCTGCGCGACAAAGGGGCGCTGGAATCGCGCGACCTGCAACCGGGCGTCACGGTGAGGGCCGACCCCGAGGCACTCAAGCAAGTGGTCACCAACCTGGCGCTGAACGCCCTCAAGTACGCGCCTGGCGCGGAGCAACACTGGAGTGTCTTCCAGGCGGACGGGCGAGCCGCCATCCGGCTGCAGGACACGGGCCCTGGGATCTCGCGACAGGACCTCCCCCACATCTTCGAGCGCTTCTACCGCGGCGAGAAGGCGCGCGACCGGTCGACGGGGGGCTCGGGGCTGGGGCTCGCCATCGCCAAGTCGATCGTCGAGGCGCACCAGGGGACCATCGAGGCCTCCAGCGAGCCCGGCCAGGGGGCGACCTTCACCGCGTGGCTGCCGCTGGCGGCTTAGGGCTTCAGACGGATGATCGCCGAGATCTCGACCGGGACCCCGAGCGGTAACTCGCTCGTTCCCAGCGCCTGCCGGGTGTGCCGCCCGCGTTCCCCGAACACCTTGTAGATCAGGTCCGAGGCGCCGTTGAGGACTTTGGGCTGCTCCTCGAAGCCGGCGGCGGAGCGGACGAAGCCGCTGAGCTGGATGAACTGCTCCACCCGGTCGAGCGACCCGGCATGCTGGCGAATCAGCGCCATGATGTTGAGGGCGCAGATCTCGGCAGCACGGGCGGCGTCCTTAACGCTGACGTCGGCGCCGACGATCCCGCGGAACTGGACGTCGCCATTCCAGCTGGGGATGACGCCCGAGGTGTAGAGGAGCTCGCCGACCTGCTGGACGGGCACATATGAGGCAAGCGCCTTGGGAGGCGCCGGCAGCTCCAGCGCCAGGGTCTTCAGCGTCGCCTCGGCGGAGTCCACCATCAGGACTCGCCTCCGGGTCGTGAGCACGCGGGATCGACCTCCTGGGCCCGCCTTGGACGGGCCGTAGCCATGAGGGTACCGGCGCTGGTCGCCAACCGCCAGCTTGAACCGGTGAAGAGATGGTTAACGGCGCAGCCCCGGTTGTGACGACGAGTCACGGGCGGTAAATGCGGCTGTCCTCGCGCCGCATCCGCCAACGGCGGGCCAGGATCGCGGCGCCGAGGGCGACAAGCACTGCCAGGGCGGCGGCGTAGGTCCCATAGGCAGGTGAACCCGTGGAGCGCCGAACCGGTACGGGGGTCGGGGCGGTGGCCCGGGCGGTGGCGGAGGGCCTGACGCTACCAGAAGGGGCTGCCGTCGGCGTCACCCCGGCCACCGTGGCAGAGGGGTCCTCGATCCGGTACGCCCCGGCCGCACCGTCGCTCGGATTCCAGGTGGCGGCGACCACCTGGGCCGGGTTGAGCGGCTGGAGGGCAAGCGCCGTGACGCGGGGCTTTACCGGGAGGCCCGCGCCGAAGGTGCTCCAGCTGGCGCCGCGATCGAGTGACCGGAAAACGCCGCCGTTTCCCTGGTCGCCGTCGCTGCCGACGTAGATCTGATCCGGGTTAGCCGGATTGAAGAGGGCGAGGTTGAAATCGGTCGACGGCAGGCCGGCGAGTGCGTTCCAGGTCACACCTCGATCGTCACTTCGAAAGAGTCCCTCCGAGGTACCGGCGATTACCGGTGGATCGGTGCCGCCCGAAGGGGCCGATGCGACCGCCAGCGAGGGGACCACCGCGTCGGCGGGAAAGGTGCCTCTGACGACTGCCCAGCTGCCGCCCAATCCCTCGCTTTTCAACAAGAAGGCAGCACCCATCGGGCCGTTGTCGACACCTGCAAAGAGCGTGAAGCTGTTGGCACTCGGAAGCACGGCGACGGCGGCGATGGACTGGGGTTCGAGCCCAAGCGCGTGCCAGGAGGCGGCGCCGTCGCTGGAGTAGTAGACACCCTGGGCGGTCCCGGCGATGACCAGGCCGGTGCCGAACGCGATCGACCGGACGTCCATGTTGTTGAGCCCCTGGCTCTGCGGTGACCAGGTCTTGCCTTCGTCGAGAGACTTGTAAAGGCCCGCGGTCTGCGTGCCGGCGTAGGCCGTGGCCGGCTGCTGTGGGTCGAATCGCACGACCCAGGCACCATCGATGCCCGCGATCGCCGATGTCCAGGTTGCCCCGGAGTCCGTGCTCCGCAGGACGCCGCGGCCCTGGGTGGCGGCGAGCAGCACCGCCGGATGGGTCGGTGCGACGGCAATCGACCAGACAGGACGATCCGGCGACCCAGGTTGCTGGGCACCGGTCGACGTCCAACGCGTGTCCGCCGCGGAAACCGCGATGACAGTGGCGAGCAACCCGGCGGCCAGCGTGATGGGCGTAAGCAGCGTAATGCGGCGCGAAAATCTCACGTGGGTGCCCGGAAAAACGGAGTAAGGATAGCAGACGTTCTTTTTCGGATCACCCTGGCTTTGGACGGAGCGTCCAAGTCTGGGCCAAATTCGCCCAGAGCTCGACTACAATGCTCGTCGTGCGACAGCTCTGGCGAGCGCTGCATGGAGTGCCGCAGGTGCTGCTGGTTCAGCCGGAGCAACTCAACTACGACCTCGCGTACGCGCTTGCGCTCCTTCCGCTGGTGATTGCCGGCATCCTCTTCTTCTTGCAGGACGCCCTCCTGCTGTTCGCGATCTCGTTTCTCAGCGGCATCGTGTGCCTGCTCGCGCTGCAGTTGGCACGCCTGACCTTTGGGCTACCTGCGTGGATCGGCTTCAAGGCGACGCATCCGCTGGTGGCGAGCGTCCTGATCGCGTGCTTCTTCCCACCCCGGACGCCCGCCTGGGTCGCGGCCACCATGGTGATCGTCTTCATCGTCATCGACACCGTCATCTGGCCGCAGCTGCAGCGTGTGATGCTGCATCCGGCGCTGATCGTGTTCGGCATCCTGTTCTTGCTCCAACGGCAGCTCGGGTTCGGCTACGTCAATCCGTTCGACGGCCGCCATCTCGACGATCCACTCACGCTGTGGTACAAACTGCAGCTCGTCATCGACCCGGTCAAGTTGTATGTGGGCAATGTCTCGGGACCCATCGGTGTCACCTCCGCCGGCGCCGTACTCATCGGCGCCATCTATCTCTGGTACACGCGAAAAATCTCCCTCGGGATCGTCACCGGGTTCTTGTGCGGCATCGCGGCGCTGGCGCTCGTCATCCGGTCCGACGTCGGCTTTCAGCTCGCATCGGGACCGTCGCTCTTCCTTGCCAGCTACATTGCCGCCGATCGTCGCCGCGTGCTGATCCCGGAACGGTTCACCTTCGCCTTCGGGGTCGCCGCCGGCATGGCAACGATGATCCTGCGCTGGTATGGGCAGGGGCAACAAGCAGCCTGGCAAGGACTGCTGCTGGTCAGCGTGGTGGCGACCATCGCCATCCGCGTCCACGACCTCCTGCGCGGTCGCATTCGCATGCCAAGACGGACCGCATCGCTTCGCACCCTCACGGTCGAGTCCGGCGAGCCGCCGGATCCGCATCGGTTGTGGGCGCCGGTGCGGCAGGAGGCACCGCAAGCCGTGATGGCGATGTCGCCGGTGGCGACGGCCTACAGTCGCTCCGCGAACGTTCGCCCGGTCCGATCCTTCGACATGCAAACGGATTCCGACGATCTCGTGCGTCAGATGCGCCGGGCGGCCACGCGTGGCGGGCCGGTGCGTGGCGGAATCCGCAGCCCGCTCGCGATCGGCCTCGCCCTGGCGATCGTCAATCCCATCGGCCTGGTCCTGACGTGGACCACCCGCTCCCTCAATCGCCCCACCCGCCTGTTGCTAACCGGCGTTTCGCTGATCTGGTATCTAGCGGTGGCCGGCGTGGCCTTCCTGCTTTTGACGCACCGCTAGCTTTTCCGGCCCGCCCTGCATCCAGATCGTCTGGTCGCGTGACGGTCCGACCGACACGATGTCGATGGGGGCGCCGCTGAGCTCGCCGAGCCGGTCGATGTAGCGCCGAGCCGCCTTGGGCAGGCCGTCGGGGTGGCGAACGTCCGCAATCGACGAGCGCCAGCCTGGGAGTGTCTCGTAGACCGGCTCCGCATGCTTGAGGTGGCTGATGTTCGACATCGGAAACGACTGCAGCTCGCCCTTGTTGAGATACCCGGTGCAGATCCGGATGGGGTCGAACTCGCCCAGCACATCCAGCTTGGTGAGGGCGATCGAGCCGATGCCGTTCAGCGCCACGCTGTAGCGCGCCACGACGGCATCGAACCACCCAACGCGGCGCGGTCGCCCAGTCGTAGTGCCGTACTCGACACCGATTTCCCGGATCTGTTCGCCCAGGGCATCGTTCAGTTCGGTGGGCATCGGGCCGTACCCGACCCGCGTGGTGTAGGCCTTGAAGACGCCCATCGTGAGATCAACCGCGGTGGGCGGAATGCCGGACCCGGTCAGCGCCCCGCCTGCCGTCGGCGAGGATGAGGTGACGTAGGGGTAGGTGCCGAAGTCGAGGTCGAGCATGCTGCCCTGCGCGCCCTCCAATAGAACTCGGTCGCGACGCCTCAACGACTCCTGGACGATGGGGAAGATGTCCTTGATGTGCGGACCAAGCCGCTCGCCGTACGCGGTGTACTCGGCGAGCACCGCTTGCGGATCGAGTGGCGGCACGTGGTAGAGCTGTTGCAGGATCGGATTCTTGATCTTGTTCAACACGAAGCCAAGTTTTTTTTCCAGAAACCGTGGCTTTAGCAGATCGCCAGCCCGGAAGCCGATGCGCCGGATCTTGTCGGCGTAGGCGGGGCCGATGCCGCGCCAGGTGGTGCCCAGCCGGTCATCGCCGCGTTGCTCCTCTTCCAGCTTGTCGAAGATCGGATGCCAGGGCATGATCAGGTGGGCGCGATCGGAAATAACGAGCCGGTCGGTACTGATGCCGCGCGAACGTACCTGCTCCATCTCTTCGAGCAGGACACGAGGATCGAGCACCACGCCGTTGCCGATGACGCAGGTCGTGTTGGGATAGAGGATGCCGGAGGGGATCAGGTGGAACCGAAATTCCTGGCCGGCATTGACGACGGTGTGACCGGCATTATTGCCGCCCTGCGAGCGGATCACCATGTTGGCGTTTTCCGAGAGAAGGTCGATGATCTTGCCCTTCCCCTCGTCGCCCCACTGGCCGCCTACGAGGATCGTGACCATGAGCTAGCTCCCGCGTCTCCGGTCGAGATTGGCGAACTTCGTCTGCTCATCGATGAAGAGCAGCTCGAGTTTTCCTGTCGGGCCGTTGCGGTGTTTCGCGATGATGATCTCGGCGATGTTGCGCCGGTCTTCTGCAATGTTGTCGTTATAGAAGCGGTCGCGGTAGATGAAGAGGACGAGGTCACTATCCTGCTCCAAAGTACCCGACTCACGAAGGTCCGAGAGCTGTGGCCGATGGTCTGGTCTCTTCTCAGGTTCACGGCTCAACTGCGAGCATGCAATTACGGGTATCTGCAGCTCGCGTGCCAGGCTCTTCAAACCGCGCGAAATGTCCGAGACTTCCTGCACACGATTTTCTTGATTGCGGCCCTGCATCAACTGAAGGTAGTCGACGATGATCAGCCCCAGATTATTTGCCGATTTGAGCCGACGTGCTTTTGTGCGCATCTCCATGACCGAGACATTCGGCGAGTCATCGATGTAGATCTGCGCCTCAGAGAGCGCACCCATCGCCTGGGCGATCCGCGGCCACTCGGAGTCCTTCAAGAGTCCAGTGCGTAGGCGATACGAATCAACCGACGCCTCGCTACAAAGAAGTCGGGTGACAAGCTGTTGTTCCGACATTTCCAAGGAGAAAATTGCAACCGGAATCTTGTATTGGATTGAGGCGTGCTGGGCGATGTTCAGTGTTAACGAGGTGTTATGGACGAGGACATCCTCTGCTATGAAATTCGCACCCGAGGGGACCGAAAGATCGTAAACGTGCTCTTCGCCAATCGGCTCAATGGACACGATTCGGTCCCAATAAATTTCCGGATTGGCAAGCTCACTGAGCCACCAGTCCTCAAGGACCTCATTGAAAATTGCGAGTCGTCGCTGAGATAAACCATGATTGGCGTGAGGGTTGTACGTTTCGTACTTTGACGTGTGGGTTCTTTCCCCCGAAAGCACCGCGAGCTTGGCCCAACTAAGGCCCTGCATGGCCGCGGCAGTTCCGACCATGTTCCACACGGCAAGCGGCAAATGACCGCGGTTGCGACGGAAGGCAGGCTGATCCACTGCGAATCGCGTGGCCTTCTCCCCAATCCAACCAATTTCCCTCTGATAGGCGGCGACCGATTCAGAGTCCGTTACCTGTACCCGCCAACAGCGCTCCGACTTTCTGTATAGACGCGACACAATACCGAAGCGCACGAAGGCATGGTGCACATCCTTTGCAAGACCTTCCGATGCAACACTGAATTCGATTCGCGGGAGGCCACTCGGCGTGCGGAAAATGCTTCCATCACATGACATCAGCCCGCGGATGAATTCTCGAAGCGTCACCTTATCCCACCGCCACGCCACATCCGGAAAGCGCTTGAACTCCGCCTTCTTGCCCCAAAGGCCGAATTCCTTCAGCCAACGAACCACGGGATTCGACCGGCTTGCAGGCAGCTTTGTTTTGGCAAAGTAGCCACACACCCGATAGTGAGGGCCGTGCTGATTTACATGACACCGTGGGAAATGCGTGGTGATAGCTGCCTGGAAGTCCTCAACGATTTCCGGATCGACGTTAATAAACTCGGGAGCGCTGACAGAAAGCGCGCCGTCTCCAACGAAGTAACCGAGCAATCGTGCAAGTTGCTCGTGCACCTTCTCTTGCCCGAAGATGGCCAGTCGACGCGGGACAGCAATAGCATCCCCAGTGATTAGATCGTGCAGGGGCTGCCAACCTGAAACGGTTAGAAATGGATGATGCCCTGTCACCTCAACCCTACGTCCTGTTTGTGTGGTAACTGCAAAACATGGCTGTATGCCGCTGTCGACCCAGGCACCAATGGTTCGCCTTTCGATTCGTCCCCGCGGCGAAAGCCCGAACACCGAGGGACGCTCGCTCCTGACAAACTCCTCAATGGTGAGCCGCGCACCCGTGTCGGGATCGTCGACAAGCGTGCTCGCCACCAAACATTTTCCGATACCTGGGCGTGCAGCGATGATGATCAGATCTGACTTCTGGAAGCCGCCCGTCTTCGCATCGAGGTCGTTGAAACCACTCGGCACACCCGAGATCACAGACGAATCCTTGTGGATCTGCTCGATCTGGTCCCAGGTCGTTTTGAGAATGTCCTTGAGCGCGACGAAGTCCTGGGTGATGCGCCCTTCGGCGATGTTGAAGATGACGCTTTCCGCGGTATCCAGTGCCTGGTTCGCCGGCGTACTCTCGTCGAAGCCGAGGGCCGTGATCCGTCCACCGGCACCAATCAACTTTCGCTTGGTCGCGCTTTCCTCGACGAGGTGGCCGTAGTACTCGACATTGGCCGCCGTCGGGACTCCACTCTGCAGCTCGGCGAGGAACGCCTGGCCGCCCATCCGCTCCAGGACGCGCATCGTCTCAAGCTCCGCGGCGAGGGTCAGCAGATCGATGGGATCGGTGCGGTCATAAAGGTTCAGCGCCGCGCGGTAGACCTGGGCGTGATGGTCGAGGTAGAAGTCTTCGGGCCGAAGGAAGTCGGCCACGCGCACGATCGCGTTGCGGTCGAGCATCAACGACCCGAGCACGGACGCTTCCGCCTCGAGGTTGTGCGGCGGCACGCGGCCACCGGCCGCCGGCGGGGCCGGCGAACGTCTCAGATCAACCGTCAAGCGGAGGCGACCATCAACGGGATGCGGGCCGTGACGTCACGGTGCAGCTTGACATGCGCGGTGCCGGGCCCCATCGCCTTCACCGGCTGCTCGAACTCGATCTTGCGCCGGTCGAGCGTGATCCCATGCTGCTGCTTGAGCGCCGACGCGACATCCGCGTTGGTCACGGCGCCGAACAGCTTGCCATCCTTGCCGCTTCGGAGCTTCAACACGACCTGCGCGGCTTCGAGCCGCACCGCCAGTGCCCGAGCATCCGCCAGCTCGCGCTCCTCGCGCTTGGTTTCGGTGGCCTTCTGCCGATCGACCTGTTCCTGGGCGCCGCGGGTCGCCTGCTGTGCCAGCTTTTGCGGGAGCAGGAAGTTACGCGCATACCCGTCAGCGACGTCTTTGGTCTCGCCGGCCTTCCCGGTGCCTTTCACGTCCTGCAGTAAGACAACCTTCATAGTGCATTCCTCCGTGCCCGGGCGACCACCAGACGGCCACGCCCACGCAAATCGTTCAATCTCGCCCGCAGCCCCTGACGGCCGTTGCGCAGGTCCTGGTCGAACACGCTCGTCCCCAACGCGATCTGCTCCTGGTGTTCGGCCACCACGTCTTTGGGCGCCTTCTCGACGAACATCCGCACCGCCAGCACCGTGAGCGCCACGGCATCCATCTCACCAAAGATCGGCAACCGCAGCGGCACGTCGACCACCGGGTTGAGAATCAACGCCATGGCAGCCGCCAGCGCGATCTTGTTGCGCTGCGGAACGCGGGGGTCACGGTACAGGCAGTAGGTGAGCTTGCCGTAGCGCGGAAGTTCCCGCGCGATTCGCCGGAGCAGCCGAAGACTGAGCAGCATGCTTCCCCTATTTCCGCGAGCCTTTGGTCGCGTCGAGCCTGCTCCGACGCGTCCGTGGCGACGCAGAGTTTAGCAGAGCATCAGCCTAACGAACCGTTGTGACAGCTGTCTGTCGCGATATCCCCAGGAGTCGGAATACGGGGCCTGTGGAAAGACCCTGAACAACCAGCGAGAGGAAGACAGAACCGAAAGCCAGGGCCAGGATTTCGTCATGCCCCGCCACGTCTGCAGGGATGGCGAGCGCCAGCGCAAGCGATAGCGCGCCACGCAGCCCGGCCCAGACGAGCGCGCCGCGCCAGGACCACGGCCAGAGGTCACCCCTGGTTACCGTCACCACCGTCACCATCAGTGCCCGCGCCAGCAGCACGGCCGCGACCAGCAGCAGCAAGCGACCGCCGACCCGTACCACCTGATCGAGATGGACCTGCAGCCCGACCAGGAGGAAGACAACGCTCGACATGGCAAAACCGAACTGTCGCCAAAAGCGATGGACATGGTGATGCGTCGAGGGTTGATAGGCGCTGCCCAGGATCAGTGAGAGTGCGATGACCGCGAGCAAACCGCTCGCGCCGATTCGGTCCGCCAGCAGGTAGGACGCGTAGGCGGCGACGACCGTGATGGCGATCTGCATCGGCTTGGGCACGCTGGCGAGAAACCAGCGCGTCAGCAGTCCGAAACCCGCGCCGACGGCCAGGCCTCCAACCGTCAGGAATAAGAAAAGGGCGACGACATCGGGCGGGCCGAGCGCGCGGCGCTGGACGACGGCGAGCGCGACGACGAAGAGCACCACGGCGACCCCGTCATTGACCAGGCTCTCACCCTCGAGCGCGACGCGAAGCCGCTCGGGCGTATGCATCCGACGCAGGGCGGCGAACACCGAAACCGGATCGGTCGCGGCCAGGATGGCCGCCAGCAGCAACGCTTCGTCGGATGGAAAGCCGGCCGCTCGAAGCAGAAGGAAGACAAGGGCGGCCGCCAGGATGGCACCGCCTATTCCGAGCAGCAGGATCCACGACAGCTCGCGGCGCACCGCCGTAACCCGTAACGAGAAGCCGGCGTCGAACAGCAGCGGCGGCAGGAAGACGAGCAACACGAGTGTCGAGCTCACGGTGAAGGCCGGCACAAGGTGAGCGGTCGCGAGCAGGGCGCCGGCCAGCAGCAGCAAGAACGGCCACGGCCAGCGCCGCACCGCGATCACAGGGAAAGCAGCTCGGGGTGTGCCTCGAGATAGTCCCAAGCGGCCTGTGCATCTGACGGGAGCGCGCCATCGACGATCGCCTCTTCCAGCGCCGACTTGACGCGCTTGATCCAAGGACCGGGGGGCCGGCCGAAGCGCTTCATCAGCTCCTCGCCGGTGAGCGGCGAACGGATCGCCGCGATGGCGCCGGCATCGAGGCGCTGGATTCGGGCCTCGAGGTCGTCGATTTTCTTGACATCGGGGTAATGACTGGCCCGCATGTCAGCGCGGGCCAGGGCCAGCAGCCGGTCCAGATGGTCACCCGCATCGCGCACCAGGCGGCGCACCGCTTTGTCTTCCCACCCCTGGGGGTCGTACTGGATAGGGCGCATGTGGAGACGAATCAAGGTCGTCACGGCGTCGACCAGCTCGCCCGAGTAGCGCAGCTGCCGCAGGGCCGCGCCCGCCATGGTAGCGCCGACCTCCTGGTGGCCGATGAAGGTCGGCTTTCCCTCGCGTAGCTCGTGGACGGCAGGCTTACCGACGTCGTGCAACAACGCAGCCAGTCGCGTCGTCAGGTCGGGTGGGGCGAGCGTCGCCGTCAGCAGGCCGTGGCCGAACACATCGTGGCTGTGCCATCCGCCCTGCTGCATACCCTTGCCCGCCTCGAGTTGGGGCACGATGCGCACCAGCAGCCTGGTCGTGTCGAGCAGTTCCAGCCCACGCCCCACCTGGTCCGCCACCAACAGTTTGGAGAATTCATCGCGGATCCGCTCCATCGACACCGTCGGCGGTTGCAGCCGGCCCGAATGGTCCCGGATGGCTGCTTCGACCGACGCGTCGAGGGTGAAATCGAGGGTGGCGGCAAAGCGGATGGCGCGCAGCATGCGCAGTGGATCCTCGTCGAAGGTGGACTTGGGCTCGAGCGGTGTCACGATCCGCCGCGAGTGGAGGTCGGCGAGCCCGCGCCCGGTGAGATCGAGCACGCTGCCATCCCAATCCATCAGCAGGGTGTTGACCGTGAAGTCGCGACGCAACACATCATCTTTGAGGCTGCCGGGGCTGACCTGCGGTTTGCGGCTCGATGGATCGTAGGTCTCGACGCGGCTGGAAACGAATTCAAGAGCGCGATGATCGAAGTCGAGATGCGCGGTGCCGAATCGTTCGAAGACCACCGGCGGATGCAGCTTCATCGCCATGGCGACGTCCGTCGCCAGCTGGATCGCGCCCTTTCCCTCGACCAGGATGTCGACTTCGCGAATCTGGTGTTCTCGGTCTCCACCCAGGAGCCGATCGCGCACGTAGCCGCCGACCACCAGCGCGCGCAGGTTGCGCTTCCGGGCTTGTTCGCGGACGGCGGCAAACGCCGGCTCCCACCCGGGGAGCGCCGGCGGATCAAGCCGGACGGGCATGCCCTGCGCGGAGCCGCGCAAACTCGACAGCTCCGATCAATCCCGCGTCGTCGCCCAACGCGGGCGGGACGATTCTTAGACCACGCCGCGCCGCCTTCCACGATGACGCGACCAGCGAGCGACGCATCGGCTTGAGCAGCGGCGCGCCAGCCTTGAGGACGCTGCCGCCGAGCACGATCAGCTGGGGATTGAAGAGGTTGACGAGCGTCCCCATCGCGATGCCAAGGTAGGTCCCGGCGGTGTCGAGGATGCTGATCGCGAGCGGATCATCGGCGCGAGCGGCCCGCACCACATCCGCGGCCGAGGGCGCGTCCAATCGGTGCAACAAGCTCGTAGGGGTTTGCGCGCCCAGCTCACGCGCCATGCGCGCGATGCCGGTGCCGCTGGCCAGCGCCTCGACGCAACCGCGGTTGCCGCAGGTACAGAGCGGCCCGTCGCGCTGCACCATGATGTGGCCGATCTCTCCGGCACTGCCGTGCGCGCCGGCGTACAGCTCGCCGCGAATCAACAGCCCTGCCCCGATCCCGGTGGATACCGTCACATAGATCAGCTCGCTGGCGCCGCGGCCCGCCCCCCGCCGGTGCTCGCCGAGGGCCGCGAGGTGCGCATCGTGGTGCAGATAGCTGCGGATGCCTGTCGCACGGGTGAGGATCCGGTTGAGCGGGACATTCCGGAAACCGGGCAGGTTGGCGGGACTGATGACCAGGCCGGCCGAAGGGTCCACCGGACCCGGCAGGCCGATTCCCAACGCCACCACCCGACGTGCGGACGTCTTGTCTTTCGCCAGCGCATCCGCGACCGCGGCCACGATCCGGGCGATGACGTGGCGCCGTCCCCGGGCAGCCTCGGTAGGTCGACGCACCACGGTGCGCAGACGACCGCGGTTGTCCGCGACCGCCACGCGCAGCTGCGTGCCGCCAAGATCAATCCCGACCAGGGCCATGGCTATCGCGGCTCAGGATAGACCCGCTATTGCCAGCGAGGTCGAGCCAGCGGGCGCAGGGTCGCTGCGGCCACCGCGGCGCCGACCAGCAGCGCAATCGCGGTGGCGCGGAAGATCAGGTGGTATTCGTCGAAAATCGCCTGTTTGACCTTCAGCGTGTAGAAGGCGAACTGTGCCGCGAAGTTTGGATTCAGACCGGGCAATGGCGGCAGGAGATGGGCGGTGGCACGATGGAATTCCCAGAGCCCAAATCCCGCGACCAGCGAGAAGCCGACCAGCATCCCCACCAGTCGCATGACGATCAGGAAGGATGCGCCCGCGCCTCGCTCCGCCTCTCCCACCGCGTCCAGCAGCGCCGCGCTCACCGGAGCGATCTCGATGCCGAGGCCCAGCCCGGTGAGAAACAGTTCGCCGTCCGCCAGGGTGAAGGGCCCGATGAGCTGCGGCTTGAGCGAGCCCTCGGTCCAACCCGACAGCATGAAAAATCCAGCGGCCGCCAGCACCAGACCGAGCGCGGCGACGAATCGATAACTCCGCAGGCGGTGGGCGAGCCAGCCGCCCAGGAGCGCGCCGATGGGAATGCCGAGCATCAATCGCAGCAGTAGCAGCGCCGACCCGCTGGCATTCATCGAGAAGACCGCGTTGGCGAGCACCGGGATATAGACCAGGGCGACCATCAGACCGGCGCCAGCAATCGCGTTCGTGAGCGCCGACCCGCTGAATGACGATTCGCGGAAGCGGCGGACGTTGATCAAGGGTTGCGGCGCGCGCCGCTCGTACCAGACGAAGGCCGCGAAGCACAGCACGGCCAGCGGCGCCTGCCAGAGGAAGCCCGTACCCACCGGGCTCTGCTCGGGATTGGCCGCGTACAGCGCCAGCGTCATGAGCGCCAGTCCGGCGGTGGCCAACAACGCCCCGACCCAATCGAGATGCGTGGGACGGCGCTCCTCGCGGCGCGAGCGAATTTCAGGCCAGAGCGCCCAAATGATCAGGGCGGCAACCGGGATGTTGAGCCAGAAGATCCACGTCCAGCCGAAGGATGATGCCGTGACCAGGCCGCCCCAGAGCGGCCCCAGAACGCTGCCAACCTCCTGCAGGGCGCTGACCGCACCCAGCACCGGGCTGCGGTCGCCGGCCGGGTACAGGTCGGCGGCCAGCGCCAGCACCGCCGGGACCAGCGCGCCGCCACCGGCGCCCTGCAGCAGCCGGCCGGTGACGAGCTGCGAGAGCGACGGCGCGGTTGCCGTCAAGAATGAGCCGAAGGCGAAGAGGGTAAGGCAGGCGGCGAACACCCGGATCCGCCCGTACCGATCACTGAGCCCACCCGCAATCGGCATCACGGCGAGGTAGCCGAGGAGAAAGCCGGTGATGATCGGCGTCGCCTGCTCGGGCCGGTTGACCGCGATGTGAACCGAGGTCAGCATCGGCAGCAGGGCGGTGACGACGACGTAGGCGTCGAGCGAGGCCAGGAACAGCCCGGCGCCTGTGAGCGAGAGCAGCGCCGGGCGGTTAACCGAGCGGAGGCGGGCTGACCGAAACGGGGTGATCATGATTGGAGAAGTCGAAAACGATCGTCGCCGCCTGTGACGCATCGAAGAGGTTACCGCTGACGCGTGCACGCCAGAGGTTGTGGCTCGAACTCTCGATCCAGTACGTTGCCTGGTACGTACCCTGCTCGCGGATCAGTGGAAGCAATTGATGGACCCGTGAGCCCTGCAGGACGCCGTCGACCGGATAGGCGTCATGCCCGTTTACCTTCTCGCTGTTTCCGCGGTGGGGCGCTGAGGTGTCAAGCATCGCGGCGAACAGGCCGGCCTGTGGATCGAAGAGCAGCCGCGCATCGAAGAACTCGGCAACCTGCGCGGCCGTCAGCTGCTGCCAGCCGCCGGTGAAGGACTTCAGATAGATCTTGTCGGCGCTGAAGATCACCTCGACCTCCAGCAGAATCCCGCCCTCCTTGAGATTCACGATCGCGTGCAGGTCCGGCGGGTGCGCATCACCCCGGGCACTCTGCACCGGCTCGGCCGGACCGGTAAAGCCACTGATCTGCATCTGAAAATGGAAGCCCTTGAGGTCGAGCATGCGCTGGCTCGACTGCTTGAGCAAGGTCGCACCGTCTGGAGGCTGCGGCCCGCAGGCGGTCAGCACCATGATGATGACCAGACCCGCAGCCACGGCACGGGACGACGACGCCGCGCGCATCAACTCCTCAGGATACGGTCGTCCCCGACCCGGCGCGTGATCTTCTGCCCATCCATCCACTCGAGCAAGGGAAGAACGTAGCGGCGGCTCGATCCCAGCAGGTCGCGGGCGGCCGCCACGGTCAGCGTCCGATGCTCGGTCAGATGGACGCGCAACTGCCTGACCGCTTCGTCATATGCAGATCGGGCAAACACGGTGTCCTCGTTGACGCGCACGATGCGCCCGTCCGCGACCAGGTATTGAAGGACTGCCGGCGTCAGCGGGTGCCGGCGCAGGAGGTCCGGCAGCGGCGGAGGGTTGAACGGCTGCGACTCGAGCTCGGCGAGAAACTCGCCGATCACGGTTTCCTGCTGCTGGCTGAGCAACTGCTTGTGGGTTGCCACCGCGATCTCGCCCCCTCGTTCGACGATGCGACCCTCATCTGCCAGCAGGCCGATCACCTCGGCGAACACGTCGGCCGGAATGCTGGTCCGGCTGCGGAGCTCCTCTTTGGGCATACCGCGCCGCAGCGGTTGCGCCTGGTGGTAGGCCTCGAGAGACGTGGTCACCCGCGACTGCAGGCCGTCCCATTGATCCCGGGCCAGCCAGCCCGATGGCATGCGGCGCACGTCGCCACCCTCGGTGAGGGGCGCGAGAACCTCGACCAACTGTTTGCTGGGAACGCCTAGAAAGCGGGCCAGCTCGCTGTCCCGCAGACCCCAGGGGTGCTTGCCCAGCTCGAGGACCGCCGCGGTCGCGGGGTCGGCACGCTCGCGAGCGGCGAGATTGCTGATCAGCGCGGGATCGCGGCGCCGATGACGGCGCGGCGCGCGGTCGACGATGACGCCGCCGGCGACGGTCGCCGCCGGAGAGGGGACGCGCAGGATGAAGCGATCACCGTCGACGGCGACCAGCGGTCCGGCCGCGAACAATTGCGCCCATCCGGTTTCTCCAGGGGTGAGCTCGTCGCGTTCGAGCAGGCTGATCTCCACCATGATCTCGGCGGTCTCGTGATACATCAGCAGCCGCTGACGATGATGCAGCGGTTGGGCGGCTTCCGGCAGGACGTGCAGGCGCGCATCGAGGCGGCGGCTGGGCGACAGCGTCCCCGGCAACGCCAGGACATCACCACGATGGAGCTCCGAATGGTCGATTCCGCTGAGGTTGACCGCGGTGCGGCTCCCCGGGTGCGCTTCTTCGACCGGCTGGTTGTGCTGCTGAAGACCGCGGATCCGCACCCGGCGCCCGCCAGGCAGCACCGAGACCTCGATGCCCTGGCGGAGCGCCCCGCCCACCAGGGTTCCGGTGACGACCGTGCCGAAGCCCGAGATGGCGAAGGAACGATCGATCGGCAGGCGAGGGCGGCCGAGGTCCGGTCGCGCATGCGTGTTGGCGAGCTCGCCGTCGAGCGTCGCCCGCAGTTCGCCCAGTCCCTCTCCCGTCACGCTCGAGACGGCGACGATCGGCGCGTGCTGGAGGGATGTTCCCGCCAGCAGGCCGGAAACCTCCTCGCGAACCAGCGCCAGCCAGCCAGCGTCCACCAGGTCCACCTTGGTGAGGACGATGAGACCGTGCTCGATTCCCAACAGATCGATGATGGCGAGGTGCTCGCGTGTCTGCAGCCGCGGACCCTCGTCCGCCGCGATCACGAGCAGCACCGCATCCATCCCGTGCACGCCCGCCAGCATGTTCTTGAGAAAGCGCTGATGACCGGGGACGTCGATGATGCCCACGCGCCGGCCGCTGGGCAGGGTCAGGTAGGCGAAGCCGAGGTCGATTGTCATGCCACGCCGCTTCTCTTCCGCCAGCCGGTCCGGGTCGATTTCCGTCAACGCCTTGACCAGCGCCGACTTGCCGTGATCGATGTGGCCGGCGGTCCCCACCACGAAGGATGCGCCAGCAACTGCCGTCATGCGAAGGCGCCAACCACCGCGTCGAGGAGGGCATCATCTTCATCGGGCAGCACGGTTCGCGGGTCGAGCAGCACGCGCTCCTGTTCGATCCGACCGATGATGGGCGGCTCGTGCTCGCGCAAGCGCTGGAGCAGCTTGGCGGCGCCGCCGGCGTGGGGCGTGATCGCCAGCGCGGTCGTGGGCAGCCGTTCCCCGGGCAGCGAACCACCGCCCACCGTCGACTCCGCCGGGACGACCTCGACGGTGATGCCACGCTCCATGAGCGAGCGCTGCCAGCTCGTGGCCCGCGCCGCAATCGCCTCGGCAGATCCGCCGAGCATGTGCCAGATCGGAAGCTCGGTGATCGACTGGGTCAGGTAAAGGTCGAGGGTCGCGGTCAGCGCAGCGAGCGAAAGCTTGTCGACGCGCACCGCGCGGGCGAGCGGATGCTTCATCACGCGATCGACCACCTCGGCGCGGCCGAGAAGTAAACCGGCCTGCGGACCCCCCAGCAACTTGTCTCCACTGCAGGCCAGCAGGTCTGTACCTGCCCGCAGGCTGTCCTGGATCCGCGGCTCCGCCGCCAGTCCGTAGGCCGACGTGTCGAGGAGCGACCCGCTGCCCAGGTCATGCAGCAGGAGCACGCGGTGCTGGCGGGCGACGCGGACCAGCGCCTCGATCTCGACGCTCTCCGTGAAGCCGACCACCTGGAAGTTGCTCGCGTGCACCTTCAAGATGGCGACCGTCTTTGGCGTGATCGCGGCAGCGTAATCTTCAGCCCGGGTGCGGTTGGTCGTCCCCACCTCGACCAGGCGGGCTCCGGAGAGCCGCATGACGTCCGGCATCCTGAAACCCCCACCGATCTCCACCAACTCGCCTCGCCCGACGATGACCTCCTTGCCCTTGGCCAGGGCCGTCAACATGAGAAGCACCGCCGCAGCGCAGTTGTTGACAACCGCAGCCGATTCGGCCCCGGTCAGGTGACGCAAGGCGTCGGCGACCAGGTCGTGGCGCCGACCGCGCCGGCCGGTTCGGGGATCGAACTCCAGCGTGGAGTAACGACCCGCGATGCCGGCGGCGGCCTGGGCTGCCGCGGCCGCCATTGGGGCTCGCCCCAGGTTGGTATGAAGCACCACCCCGGTGGCGTTGATCACCGGGCGAAGGCGCGGGCGACGTAACTCGCCAGCCAGCGCCTCGATTCTCGCCATGCGAGCGGACGGGTGGGCGATCGCACCGCTCGTGCGCTCCTCGTCGAGGGCCCGTTGCACCGCGAACAAAACCAGCGCCCGGCCATGGACCGCGACCAGGGCCTGCGCCTCCGCTTGCGCGAGGACCTGATGCACGCTCGGCAGGCCTCGTAGAATCGCCATCTTCAGCCCACGACTGGGAACGGCGGCAAGGCAAGAATGAACCGGATGACGGGGGTGTAGATGAATGGCAGGGGCCTGAATCCCACACGCGGTCCGAGAAACAGGATGAGCACGAAGACCACCAGAATGACCTGCGAGTTGCGGTCGATCCATATGAAGGGGGCCGGAAACTTCCGCCGGAAAAGGGACGACAGGAAGCTGAAACCATCCAGCGGCGGGATGGGAAGAATGTTGAAGACGGCCAGTACGACATTGAGGACAAAAGCCACCTGGAGCAACCGCCAGGGAGGCGACGCGGGGTCGAAGCTCCCCGAGAGAAGTCCGAGTTTGATTGGGATGGCCAGCACGAACGCGATCAAGAGGTTGGCCACGGGCCCAGCCAGCGCCACAAGCGCGGCGTCGTATCGGCCTCGCATGCGAAAGGGATTGATTCGGACCGGTTTCGCCCATCCGAAGCCGATGAAGAGAATCGCGATGGTCCCGAGCGGATCGAGGTGATGGCTGGGATTAAGCGAGAGCCGTCCGTCGAGTCTGGGCGTCTGATCGCCACGGGCTACAGCAACCGCGGCGTGGGCGGACTCATGTCCGATCAGCCCTACAAGCAGCGCTGGAATGAGATACAGGGCGTTGACGACGAAGGTGACCGGGTCGCTGAACACGATCCCGTAAGTATCGGCAAAAAGAACAAAGGCCCCGATCGCTCGGAGCCTTCGAACGAATAAAACCCCGGTGGGTTACGCGGCGGCGGGCTCGGCACGCATGCCGACGGAGACGGTGGAGGCCGCCGACTCTTCCGAGTGGACCGCGCTCTTGCCGCGGAGGATGCCGCCCTCGTCGATGATCAGGGAGCCGACGACGATGTCGCCAAAGACTTTACCGGTGGCCAGGATCTCGAGGCGGCCCGTGGTGTTCACGTTGCCCTGGATGCTGCCACCGACGACCACGTTGCGGCCACTGACGTTGCCTTTGACGCGGCCGCCCTCGCCTACCGACAGGTCACCTTCTGTCGTCAGGTCACCGTTCATTTCGCCATCGAACCGGATGTTGGACGTTGACTGCAGCCGGCCTTCGAGCTTGATCTGGTTGCTGAGCACCGTCTCGGCGACGATCGGAGCAGCTTCTCGCGGGGATCTCTTATCGAACACACAAACCTCCTGGCAAGTTGTTGAACCTTTGTGCCAGAACGGTTACGCGATCGGCTTTCTTGCTGACCTCGAAAAGATCACGCCTGGAGCAAACCGCGCAGCACGATCGACCCCACGATCAGGAGAACGAACATGAGGCCGGCCGTGATCGCGATTCGCCGGAGGTCGGACCGGAAGTAGGGCACCCGATCGAGAGGGATGGCCGCGTCCTGGGTGGGCAGCGGTCCCGCTGCCTGCCGACCGCGGCTCGCGCGGGGGAGTGGCCGAGGGGTGGGCGTGCCATAGGTCGCGGGTTGGGCGGCGGAGGCGGCCTGTCCGCCCTCGGCAGGCGCCGACGGTGCGGATGGCGCCGTAGGTTGAATGCCAGCTGGGCGGGCTGCTCGTCCCCCGCCGGACGATCCGCGCTGGGGCTTTCTGAGCTGGTTGCGTTTGTTCTTTCGCGCCATCGGGATTCTCGAGCCGAGTGGAGTTTACCGCGAACGTGGAAAAGCGCTTGACACGTCCAATGGGCTGTGGTACAAACTCACCCGGGTACAACATATAGGGTGTACCCGAAGCCGCGAGCCAACAAGGGCCAGATCCCTGCAGCCGTCCTGCCATCGCCGCTGCAATGCCCCTCCTCATCTGGTCCTTGTTGTATTTCTGGCCGAAATTGCGGGCAGCCGCTCGGTCCACTCGACGGTCTGATACTTCGAGGCGGCCACGCCCTCGGCCGCGCGCCGTTCGTCCGGTCGAAGGGGACTCTGGACCAGCGTGGCTCCGAACTCCTCAACCAAGGCCTCGGCCAGCGCCACAGCGATCGCGGCGGGCTCGAAGTCCCCTACTTCGGCCAGGCCGGCGACGCCGCCTTCGATGCCATCTACCGAAACGTCAGGAAGTCGCAGACACGCGAGCAGGCGGTCGATTCGGGGCTCGATCAAGATGCTGCCGTGCTGCAGGATCCCCGTCGCCCGCCGCATCTGGGCGCTGCCGACCAGCTTCCGCCCGCCAAGCAGGATCTCGTGCGCAGAGGGCCGGTCGAAGCAAACGGGACCATGATCCGGCCCGGATTGCGCCGCGGTCGCCGGCGCTAAGAGGACCGGTACCCCAAGCCGGCGGAGCCCACGCTCCAGCGCCAGGCTGAAGCGGTGGTAGGAGGTCAGGACACCGCCGCCGTCGCCCAGCAGCCTCAGCGGTAGCGCCACACTATAGGTCAGCTCGCGATCGTGCAGGATCGCCCGGCCGCCGGTCGGCCGGCGGACCACGTCGACGCCAAGGTTGCGGCAGCCCGCGGCGTCTACCACCTCGAAGGCTTGAAAGTAGCCCAGCGAGAGGCAGGGCGGCGCCCACTGGTAGAAGCGAATCGTGGGTGGCGCGCTGCCGGCAGCCACGCCATCGAGTAGTACCTCGTCGACCGCCATGTTCCAGGCGCCCGTTTGGGGCGGGTCGAGGAGCAGTCGCCAGCCAGCGTCAGACGTTAAAGCGGAAGAGGCAGACATCGCCGTCCTTCATGACATAGTCGCGCCCTTCGAGCCGCACCTTCCCTCGTTCGCGGGCCGCCGTGTACGATCCCGCGGCGACCAGCTCATCGTAGGCGACGATCTCGGCCTTGATGAAGCCACGCTCGATGTCGCTGTGAATCACGCCGGCGGCCTCGGGCGCTTTCGACCCCTGACGAATGGTCCAGGCCCGGACCTCCGGATCACCCGCCGTCAGGAAGGTGACGAGGTTCAGCAACCGGTAGGCGGCGTGGATGAAGGTCGGGAGGGCCGCCTCTTTGAGACCCGCGTCTTCGAGGAAGACCGCGGCCTCGTCGTCCGGCAGCTCACGGATCTCGGCTTCCAGCCGCGCCGAGAGGGCGATCACATCGGCATGCTCGACCGCGGCTTCGGCCCGAAGGGCTTGCAGCTCGGGGGTCTCCTTGCCAATCTGGTCCTCCCCGATGTTGGCGACGTAGAGGACCGGCTTGGCCGTGAGAAACGAAAAGCTCTTGAGCAATTTCGCCTGCTCCGGCTCGAAGCTCAGGGTGCGAATCGGTTTGCCCTCGTCGAGGTGGGCCGCCAACCGGTCGAGGAGCTCGAGCTCCTCCTTTTCCTTGGCGCCAGGTTTGAGGCGCGCGGTGGAGCCGATCCTCTCTCGCCGCTTGTTGACCACGTCGAGGTCGGCCAGCGCCAGCTCGAGGTTGACCATCCCCATGTCCCGACGCGGGTCGAGCTTGCTATCGACGTGTTGAACGTTGGGATCCTGGAACGATCGGACCACCATGGCCAGGGCGTCGAGGTCGCGGATGGTCGAAAGAAACTGGTTGCCCATTCCTTCGCCGCGGCTGGCTCCGGCCACGAGGCCGGCCACGTCGACGAATTTCATTACGGTGGGCGTGACCTTCTTGGGCTTGTACATCTTCGCCAGCACATCGAGCCTTTTGTCCGGCACTTCGACCATGGCCGTATTCGGTTCGACCGTGCTGAAGGCATAGGAGGCAACCCCAGCCCCCGCGCGGGTAAGCGCGTTGAACAGCGTGGTCTTGCCGACGTTGGGCAGCCCAACGATGCCAACGCCCAGGGTCATTGCGCGTTGCGGAGGCGTGCAGGGACCAGGTCCCGCATGAAGACATCGGCCACCGTCTCGGGGCGCTTGATCCATTCTGCCTGGTCGCCGCGCACCAGCACCATCCCCGGCCGGGGAAGCGCATTGAAGTTGCAGGCCAGGCCGTCCTGGTAAGCGCCGGTGTCGAGGAACGCGATCGAATCCCCAGGTTGTACCTCCGGGAGAAGCGCCTGCGGAACGATGCGGTCCGGCTGGCAGGTGAGGCCAACGATGTCCGCAACGAGCGCACCAGCCCGGTCCGCTTTGTTGGCGACGATCGCCGTCCAGCGGTTGTGTTCCCAGACCACGTCCGGAAGGAACATGTCCGAGGTATCGGTCTCAACCCAGCGATGCGGGGTCGGCGTGTGCTGCTCCTTGATGTTCCGAACCGTTGCCAGGTGGATGCCGGCGTTGCCGTAGATGCCGCGCCCGGGCTCGATCTCCAGGCGAATGCCGCGGGGATCGAAGTCCCGCGCGCGCAACTCGTCGCGCAGGCTGCCGGTGACAACTTCGGCGTAGACGGCGAGCTCCGGGGCGGGCTCGGCCCGGTCTTGCAAGCGGGACATGCCACGGCCGAATGGGTCACGCGGCACCGGGTAGCCGCCACCGAGGTTGAGCTCGGCCGGTGTCCAGCCGTCCCACGCCTCCCGCAGCGTAGCCAGGAGCGTGACATAGGCACTCACGATCGGTGACCACTGCGCCGTGCCGTTGGTGTGGCGGCCGATGTGAGCGTGGACGCCCGTCAGGTCGATCTCCGACATGCGTCGAGCCCGACGTCCGAGTTCGAGCACATCGTCGGTCGGGATGCCGGCTTTGTAGAGGCGGGCCGCCTCCGCGATGGAGGTCTCGTCCTCATACCAATCGGTTGGCTGGGTCAATGCCGAGAAGTCCGGCCGGATGCGCAGGCGGATCGCTGCCCGCTTTCCTGAGACGGCGGCCGCCTGCCGCACCAGGTCCAGCTCGGCGGCGCTATCGAGCGTGATGCGTGCGCCGGCCCGGACGGCGGCCTCAATCAGGGCCGCGTCCTTGATCGAGCCGTTAACCGAGATGCGCTCGGGCGGCACCCCACCCTCGAGTGCGGCATGAAGCTCTCCGGCGCCGAAGCTGTCGCATCCCAATCCTTCCTGGCTCAGGATCCAGCGAGTGGCCAGGGCAAAGTTCGCTTTAATCGAGGCGAGCACCAGGACCGGTCCCTCCGTCCACCGCTGCTCGAACTCGCGGCGGTAGCGGCGCGCGTTGCGCCGGAGCTGGTCCTCGGACATCACGTGGATGGGCGTGCCGAAGCGCCGCGAGAGCGCGTCCGCGTCGCACTCCTCGATGAACAACCGGCCGTCGCGGATCGAAAGGCACTCGTCGAGGCGCGTCTGCACCGCCATCGCCACCTCCTGGTGAACGGAACCCCACTCCGGAGCGTCCGGCGTGCGCAAATGTTATCGGGTCTTTGGCGATGAACGCCGGCGATCAGTAGTTCGAGGGTTCGTCGTGGTTCACCAGGTCGTAGGGGTTGGAGCGATCCGGAAAGAGATAGGCGAGCTCATCGGTGGCGTCTTCATAGGTCGGGTCGTCCGGGTCATACGGGTCGGGTTCAGGAATCACTGTGGGAGATCCTCCTTATGCGCCCACCGGTTCGGCCACCGGCTGGGTATTCTCCACCGGGCTCTCGATCTTCGGGCTCAGCATCTTCATCTGATCCATCACCACCTCGGTTGTGTAGCGTCGCAAACCGTCCTTGCCATCCCACTCGTGACTGCGCAGCCTGCCTTCGGCGTAGATCAGCTTGCCACGCGTCAGGAATTCCTGGCAGATCGACGCCAGCCGGTCGAATGCCACCAGCGAGTGGTACTGGACGTCCTCCTGCCGGTTGCCGTCGTCGTCTTTCGAGTAGCTGTTGGTCGCCAGCCGCAGCTTGGCGATCGTCAGGCCCTTCGGACTGGTCACGATCTCTGGATCACGTGTGAGCCGACCAACCAAAATGACTCTGTTGACCATTTCTTTCTCCCTTCCAACGGTTGCCTGAAGCAGTCGAATCGACTTCTAGCGATCACCTCCTTTTGTGGTGAGTAATGGGATGGGGTCGACCGGGATGCCCCCCATACGCACCTCGAAATGAAGGTGCGGTCCGGTACTGTTGCCGGTCGATCCCATCAGTGCGATCGGTTGTCCCGCGGCAACCAGGTCGCCCCGTTGCACCAGCGGCCAGTCGAGATGCGCATACAGTGTGCTGAGCCGTGGGTCGCGCACGACGATGATGTAAAGGCCGTATCCGCCGCGCTCGCGATGCATCGTGACCAGCCCGGCGGTCGCGGCATGAACCGGGGTATCGATCGGCGCCGCCAGGTCGATGCCACTATGGAAGTGGCCGCCAGCGCACGCCGCCGACCAGGGCTCGATCTCGACGGCCGTGCAGCCGAAGGGCTGGGTCAGGGTGGCATGGTCCACCGGACTCAACAGCGGGTCGACTCGCCCCTGCTGCGCCTCCACCACCAGGCCGGCCATCAGCAGCGGCACGACGATGAGGGCAGCACTGATCGCGAGCAGTGGCCGTCGCCAGGACCAGGCGAAAAGGGCGACGCGGGCTGTGGGCAACACGGCTATCCGCTCGCGCGGGTGGCGGTTCCGATCGCGCCCTTCACGGCCTTTTTGGCCAGCCCCTCGGCCATGTGCTGCGCCTTGGACTCGAGGTGCGAGGAGGCGTTCATCAACCCCGGGACCTTGATCATGAGATAGAGCACAGCCACGCCATAGAGCGCCTCAAGCGGGCGCCCGCCAACCTGGTCGGCGAAGAGGCTGGCGAAGCGCAGCACCAGCACCTGTCCAAACTGCATGAAGACGGTGAGCAGGAAGAGCCGCAACCACGACTGTGCGTAGCGCTTGGTCTCGGGCAGGATCATGCAGATCGATGCCAACGGCGCTAGCGCCAGCAGCACGGCGAGCAGAGCGAAACGCACGACGTAGGTAAAGGCGACGATGACCAACATCACGACGATGGCCAACCGGATCGCGATCTCGAAGAGCGGGAGACCAAAACCGTTGTTCAACGGGAAGGTCCAGGGCAAACGCGGGGCGCCACCCGGGAGCGGCTGGGTCCAGACGGCATGGACCATGGCATTGTTCAGGTCGATCGCCATCTGACCAAAGAGGAGCGCGAAGTGGCCCATCGCCAGCGCCGCCATCGCCCGCGGCAGGATCACCTTCAGGGTGTAATGAGCGCGGAAACTGCGCTCCCACTGGCTGCGCAGAAAGGACCAGGTGAAGACCAACAGCAGTAAGAGGTCGGCCATGGCGAGCGTCAGGTGGAACATCGCCTGCAGCGCCGGTTCCTCGGTCAGAGGTCGCGGCGTCAAGGCGGATAGGTCGTGGGTACTGAGCAAATAAGTCTCGACCCCGCCGGCGATCGAATCGCGGACGTCGTTGATCAGGTTGGTGAAGAAACCAGTGAGCAGCCCCGAAAAGACCTCTAACACCACTCACCATCGGGAGCGCAGCCTTCGACCCGGCTAGTGATTGACCGAATCCACCAGCACGCGCACCAGCAGACCGGCCATCTCGACGCCGATCGTGCCGAAAACGATGCGGCCGATCCAGCGCTTGGCCTCCATCACGCTGCGCGGCTCGATCGCGATCATCTTCCAAATGAACGCGCACACGAACGCCAGGGCGCCGATGCTGCCGGTCAGTCCCTGCGCATAGCTGGTCCAGACCTCGATGAGATGCTTCAGCTGGTCCATCAGCGTTTGGATCCCATCTGCTCGTGCACGCGCGCCTCGACATAAGCCTCGATGGCGGCGGTGAGTCGCTGCAGGATGCCCCATTGTTCGACCAACAGGTTGCGATCTTCGCGGCCGAATTTTTGAAAGAGCTCGGACCCGAGCCCCGGCTTATTGGCTGATGGCGTGGCGGTCGCCGGTGGCCGGACCGGCGTCACCAGGGTTGGGATGTCGGGCGCCCCGAGGCTCGGTAGCACCAAGGGCGGCGGACGGAAGGCGGTGCGATGCGGCTGGATCGCCAGATGGATGCCGAGGCCGGTGAAGGCGGCGAGCACGGTGACCTCGCCACCGATGAGGGCGAGCTTCCAGGATGGGCGCATGGAGGATTCCTCGAGAAGGTCGTCGGGCGGCAACGCTGCCCATCCTTACACAATTACGTGTATTTGTCAAGACGAGCATACAAGCCCGACCCTGCTCTCCCAGCGGGGAAACGGCAGAGGTTAGGGGTTGAAGCTGCGGGTTCGCCGCTCGGTGCGAGCATGGGCGAGGCTTTGCATCGCCTGGGCGAGCAGCGCGGCCCGGTCATCTTTGCCGAGCTCGCTGGCGGCGACCCCGGTATCGACGGCGATGCGAACGATGTCGCCACTGGGCGTCGCCGCATAGGGATGCTCCTCCAGTGCGGGTCGCAGGCGATCCGACTGTCGCACCGCGACCGCCCGGTCGGCTTCCGGAATCACAAGGCAAAATTGGCCGTCGCGAATCCGAGCGAGGGTGTTGACGCGCCGTGTCTTGGCCCGAATGACGGCGACAAATTCACGCAGGATGCGACCGAGACCGGCCTCGCCGTATTTGCCGCGAAGTACCTCGAACGCCTCGATCTCGAAGGTCACGACGGCCAGGTCGTTCCTGTAGCGCGACGCCCGGCTGATCTCTTTGTCGAGCAGGTCGTCCAGGTAGCGGCTGCTGTAGGCGCCCGACTGGAGGTCGAGGAGCGCGAGTTGCTCGGCCTGCATGAGCTTGCGGCCCATGACCAGCGCGTACAGCCCCTCGGCGACGAAGCTCTGCATCGCGGCCAACGGTTCCTCGAGGTCGTCGCGCGCGCGGTCGAAGCCGACCACGATCGCCCCGAAGGTCGTGCCGGCCTTCTGTTCGGGGATCGGGACGCCGACGACGCTCCCCACCTTGACGCTGTCGTCGGTGAGGTAACGTGACCAGGCGCTCTTGGAAATGTCGGGCACTGTCACCGTGCGGTCGGCGTGCTTGACCCATTCCGCAATGCCTTCCACGAGGCGCCGCTTGGCCTCCACCAGCCGATCGGTCGAGGTCTGGTCGAAGGCCGATGCCAGGTCGGAGCCGCTGTCGTCGATCATGAGCGTAAGCGCGTAATCGGCGCGCGTGAGGTAAAGCACGGCGTCGACCACATGCTGGGTCAGCATCTGCGTGTTCGACTCGGCGATCTCGGCCTGGAGGCGCCGTAGCGCATGACCGACGCGCTCCTTCGCCTGCATTTCGGCGAGCAGGTT
The DNA here is from genome assembly GCA_036390825.1 of Candidatus Dormiibacterota bacterium. Classification (GTDB taxonomy): domain Bacteria; phylum Chloroflexota; class Dormibacteria; order CF-121; family CF-121; genus CF-13. The sequence continues at coordinate 25,460 of DASWBA010000186.1, read as the reverse complement.
CAGCCCGACCGACACCAGCTCACCGGCGCCGAGGAGGTTCTCGGCGTCATGTTCCTGGACGGCATCGGCGGCCTGGATCAAGTCGTCAGGAAAGATCTTGAGGCGAAAGGCGAGCTCGGCGAATTCTTCGACGGAGTTGGGAGCGTTCCGGACGGCCGGACCGACGACGGCGCCGATCTGCACTTCCTTCTCATTGCGCACCGGGGCGATGAAATGCCCGACGCCGGACTTGCAGACCCCGATGGTTTCCTCACCGCGCTTGAGGAAATCAGGGTCGTTGTAGAGGGGGCAGGCCTTGCGTTCTTGCAGCAGGCGACAGTAACGCGGGTAGTCCTCAACCGGTGTCAACGGATGCGCGTCGAGGTCAAAGACCTGCAGCCGCAGCCCGGTCGAGGCCGCAAAGCGGTCGACCATCCGGGCGAACTCCGGACTGCTGATCAGGGCGCCAAGCTCCCCTTCCTGCGGTTCTACCTCCATCTATGCTGTCCGGCCTTTGAAGGCATGGCTCGACCTTCTAGGCAACAACGCTGTAACAGCGGAAAACCTGTCGCCAGCGCCGCGCCACAGGCTGAATTCAGGTTGTATTCGCGCGCCACCCCCGCCAAGGAGGCTTTCTTCCAGGTTCACTTTTAGCGGTCCATCGGTACACTGGGCAGGGTGCTGTCCACCCGCCTCCTTACCAAGCGCTACGGCAGCCTCACGGCGGTGGAGGATCTCGACCTGGAGGTGGGCGCCGGAGAGCTGTTCGGCTTCCTCGGTCCGAACGGCGCCGGCAAGACCACCACCATCAAGATGCTCGTCGGCCTGCTCCGACCGACCAGCGGGAGCGCCCGGGTGGCCGGGATCGACATCGCGGCCCAGCCCGAGGAAGCCAAGGCGCTGATCGGCTACGTGCCGGATGCCGCCACGCTCTACGACAAGCTGAGCGCCCGAGAGTTCCTGGAGTTCTCCGGCGATCTCTACCACGTCGAACGGAGGCTTCGCGATCGCCGAATTGCGGCGCTGCTCAAGTTGTTCGACCTCCAGGAGCGGGGCGATGACTTCCTGTCGGGCTATTCGCGCGGCATGCGACAAAAGGTCTCGCTGGCGGCGGCGCTGCTCCACGACCCGCAGGTTCTTTTCCTCGATGAACCGACGGTTGGCCTCGACCCCCAGAGCGCCCGCCAGATGAAAGACATCCTGCAGGACTTCTGCCGCGAGGGGAAGACTGTCTTCTTTTCCACCCACATCCTGGAAATCGCCGAGCGAATGTGCACCCGGCTGGCCATCATCAACCACGGCCGGCTGGTGGCGATGGGGACACTGCAGGACCTCCGGCACATGGTCGGACAGGACGGGCAATCGCTGGAGCAGATCTTCCTCGAACTGACCGGCAGCCGTGAGGACGACGTCAGCGCGGTATTGCGTGGCCTCGAGAGCTAGACGCGGCGCCGGCGCCCTCGAAGGGCTCGGGCTTGGCCTGCTGCTATGGCGCGTGCAGCTGCAGATGTTCATCAACCAGACGATCCGCAGCCGGCAGCCAGGGCGAATCGCCGGCACCATCGCGGGCGCGGCCGTCATCCTGCTCGCCTGGTCCTGGGAGGGATTCATCACCTGGCTCGGCGCGCAGGCGTCGCACCGCGTACCGATACGGGTCGATGCCATCCATCTACTGAGCCTGGCCTTTCTCGCGTACACCGGCGTCCTCGTCTTCAGCAGCCTTGTGTTCAGCCTCAACGCGCTGCTGCTCAATCCCGACCTCGACATGCTGCTCGCCGCACCGCGCTCGGTCGAAAGCGTGCTCGCCAGCCGGATGGTGGTGCAGGTGCTCCGCCTTTTCCTGCTGAGCCTGCTGTTCACCGCACCCGCTCTCGTTCTGCTCGCGATCGTCAATGCCAACCCACTAATCCCGTTGACCTACGCCATGCTTTTCCTTCTCTATCCGGTGTTCGTGGTCGTGATCATCTCGCTGATGAGCTTGCTGCTGGTCCGCATCATCCCGGTTGGGCGCGGCCGTGAGGTCCTGACGCTGTTTGGCGTCGCGCTCGCCATCGGCATCAACCTGGCCAACTTTCTCCTCAACCCCGCGCTGCGCGATCCCGGCTTCGCTCGCCACCCCGGGGTTGCGCCATCGTTGCCCGACATCCCGGCTGCCAGCTCATCCTGGCTCCCATCGGGCTGGGCGGGCCGCAGTGCGGCGGCCGTCCTCGGCGGCGACTGGGTGACGGCCGGGCAATGGATGCTGCTGCTCCTGGCGGCCTCGGCTGCGATCTTCGCCGCCGGCACCGTGCTCAACGGCCGCCTCTACATGGCGGGATGGATCCAGGCGGTCCCACCCCGGCGGCGCCATGCAACCCCGAGGGTTCGCCGGTTGAGGGGCGCGCTGCCGTTGCTGAGCCCGGTGCTGGCTGCGGTTGTGATCAAGGACTGGAGGATGCGCACCCGCGATCTGGCTCAGCTCGTCCGCTTCGTCATGCCCGTCGTCTTCATCTTCATCATTTTCGGGCTGCGTTTTCCTCGGGTGCTGGGCGCGGTTCGTGGCCTCGGCGAGGGGCCGCCGGCGGCCATGATCGGCCTGATCCCGGCGTGGATCCTGCTGTTCTCGTTGAGCATTTCCCTCGGCCTGTCGGCGGTCAGCCTGGAGGGCAAAAGCATTTGGGTCTACGCCGCCTCGCCCAACAGTAGCCTGCGCTTCTTACAGGCGAAGTGCTGGTCGACCGCCCTGCCGACCGCTTTCTCGGTGGCGCTGGCGGCGCTCACGGCGGAAATCATCATCCGGCCGGGATGGCTATGGGCGGGAACGGCGGTGCTGCTGGCGGTCGCCGATGCGGCCGCGGTGACCACCCTGATGGTCGGGATCGGCGCCGTCTTCGCCCGCTTCGACTGGACCGACGCACGGCGGATGATGCACCCGGTCGGGGTCTTCATCGGCATGGGGCTGTTCTCCATCATCAGCGGCGCCAGCGCGCTTCTGCTGCTGATTTCGATCGCGCTGGCCGCGGTGACGCGCTTTCCGCTCTTCACCACCTGGCTGGCCGCAATGACACTCTCGGTAGGGGGCGCCATCGCAGTCGCGGCGCTCGGGATCCTCTTCGGCAACCAGCACCTGCGCGGGTTAGAGGTCGGCTGACTCCTCCGCGACCGGGACCCGCTCCGGCTCCGGTCGTAGCGGCGCCCCCAAGCGGTGATGGTGCCGGCAGCGCGCCTGGTAGGTTGCGGCTCCACCGATCACGACCAGCGGCCCATCGGCGGGCGCCGGGACGCCGTCCAGCAGCCGCTGCGTGCGACTCGCCTGATGGGATCCGCAGCCGGGATACTGGCACGAGGCCTGTAGCTTGGTCAGCCGGTCGGCGTAGGCGGCCAGCAGCGGCATCGGTCCGAAGGGGCGCGCGAGAAAGTCGAGGTCGAGGCCGGCCACGATCACGTGCCGGCCACGATTCGCCAATTCCTCCGCCAGGGCAACGATGTCGTGTCCGAAGAATTGCGCCTCGTCGATGCCGATGACGCGCGTGTCACCGCGCACCTGCGCCGCCAGCGCGGCCACGTCGGGAACCGCAATCGCCGGGAAGCGGATCTCCCGATGGGAGGCCACGGCCGCGATCGCATAGCGGTCGTCGAGCGCGGGCTTGAACGCCTGGATGGTGGACCCGGCGTAGCGTGCCTGGTCGAGCCGGCGGATCAACTCCTGGGTCTTGCCGCTGAACATGCAGCCGCTGATCAAGTCCAAACTGCCCGACGGCTCATCGAACCAGACTTCCTGGAAGGTTTGCGCCCGAGGCTCCGCGCTGTGGTGACGCCGGCACACCGGGAGAAAGCGTTCGGGTGTGCCGTTGACCGCAAAGAAGCGCTGGGTCCGGCTGGCGAGATTGCGGCACCCGGGCTGGGCGCAGACGCCGTCGTCGAGTTTGAGGGCCACGTCAGCGGCGCACATCAACTCGGGCATCGGGCCAGCCGGCCGCCCCGTGTAATCGAGCTCCCAGCCGGCGACCACGACATCGACCCGGTGGATGGTGGCCAGGTCATTCAGCACCTCCACCAGGCGGTCGTCGTAGAGCTGCGCGTCGTCCACCGTGACCAGCTCGGTGGCCGGGTCGAGCCCGTCCATCAACTGATTGGCATCTGCTGGGGCAGCGAGCCGCTGCATGCGTCGCCCCTGTCGCTGGGCGCGCTCAGCCTCGGCCTCCAGCTTCTTGGTCTTGCCCGAGTGCGTGGGACCGCAATAGACAGTCAGGCTGCCGAGGCGCTGGTGTTCGCGATCCTCGCGATACCGTTCGTTGATCATGACTTCAACCCCGGCGAAACTCGACCTTGGCCTGGTCGACCAGTCCGGGGTCGGCAAGGAGATCGGCACCCGTCATGGCAAGCGCCTTCGCCGCGTCGATCATTGCCTGGTAACCGCGCAACGAGCCCGACGCCTCGAGAAACGCCTGCGAGTGACCCGGCACCTCGGCCGGCGCGATGCCAATCGTTGGGTGAAGCGCGGGGACGACATGGCTGACGTTTCCCATGTCCGTCGACCCGGCACCCTCCCAGGGCACGCCATCGACCGGGTCGACCCCGAGGCGGTGCAGGTTCCCCTCGAAGAGCTTGGCCAGCACGGTGTTGTTGCGAAGATCGACGTATGGCTCCTCGTCGAAGGTCAGCCGCACTTCGCACCCGGTCGCGAGCGCCGCCGCCTGGAAAATATTCTTGACCTTCTGGACCAGTTCCAGCATGTAGGCCTCATCCCGTGCACGCACCAGGAACTCGCCGCTGGTCCGCTCAGGGATGATGTTGGGCGCGGTGCCGCCCTCTTTTAGGAAGCCGTGCAGCCGGGCCCCCTCCTTGATCTGCTGGCGCAGCATACTGATCCCGTTGTAGGCGAGCACGAAGGCATCCAGCGCGTTGATGCCCTTCTCGGGATCGCCCGAAGCATGAGCGGCCCGGCCGATGAATTCGAAGTGCATGTGCGTCACCGCCAGCGCCCAGTGGAGCACCTGCGTCCGCGTATCGGGATGGAACATCATCGCCGCGTCGACTTCCTGGAAGATGCCGGCCCGGATCAGGCGGATCTTTCCGCCACCGCCTTCTTCGGCGGGCGTGCCGATGACGAGCACGCGCCCCGGCAACCGGTCGAGCGCACCGGCCAGCGCGATCCCGGCACCGGCGGAAGCGGTCGCGATCAGGTTGTGGCCGCAGCCGTGGCCGAGACCACGGAGCGCATCGTATTCGGAAAGGAACGCAATCGTCGGGCCGGTCCCATTCCGCCGGCTGGCTACAAACGCCGTTGGCGTGTTGGCGACCCCGAGCTCAACACTGAACCCTTGTTTCTTGAGGAGTTCGGTCAGCCAGGCAACCGCCTTGTGCTCTTCGTAGCCGATCTCCGGATTGGCGTGAATATCCCGCCCGATGCGTTCCAGCTCCGGCCTAAGCGCGTCGATTCGGGTGCTGATTTCATCCTTCAGTTGACTGATCGGCGCCTGCGTGATTGACATGCTGGCCAATAATTGTATGGCGATGGCAGAGCCCTCGAACCTCGACCAGGCATCGGATGACGAGCTCGCCCGACGAGTTCGCGAAATCATGGCCGAGATGACGCCCCTGGAGGAAGCACTCGGCCGCTTGCGATCCCAGATCCAGCAGGTGGTCAGCGAGCAGAAGAAACGCGAGCGCTCGCGGCACCTGAAGGCCCGCATGCAGGTCCGAACCACGGTGGCGCAGGGTGAGATGCCGACGCTACAACAGGTCGCGGAGAGCTCCAACGACCTGGTCCCCCCGGATGCGTCACTGGCCGGGCTGCGTTTCTTCCGCGATAGCGGTACCGAGATCGGGCTTGGCTACGCGACCGGGCGCGCGCCGACCGTCTGGATGACAAATGGCTCCAGCACGGCGGCGGTCAAGACCATCGCGGAGATCCGCACGCGCTATCTCGATGGCTGGGACTTCGGAACCGCGCAACATCCCGGCGTGCGCATGCATATCCCTAACAGCCGAACGGAAAAGATCGTGCAAGCGTCCGAAGTCTTCGTACGGGTGAAAGGCAGCTGACGCTACTGGACTTCCGGAGCCGGCGTCCGGCAATTCGTCGTTGCCATGTTATGCGCAAAAACCTATGAAAGGACGACCGGTCGGCGGAGAACTCCGGAGACTGGCGGACCATCTGGTCGGTGCACCTGAACGACGGCTTCATAATCGAGCGGTCCACCATCCAGCCGAGCTCGCCCACGTTCGACGGTGAGCTGGAATCGCAGGTGGCGATGGTCGTCGGTCAGCTCCATCTCGGTCACGCCCTCACTGCCGGGATAGACCTCGAAGCTGAGCGGGTCCCAGCTACGTTCGTTCGCATAATGAAGCTCTGGCCCTATCGGGATCACGGCGCCGGCGCGAACGAACAGGGGAAGCGTGTCCAGCTCGGCATCGTACGTAATCCAGCGCTTGCCATCGATTCGTTGATCGGTCCAGAAGTCGTACCATCCGCCCGCCGGCAGGTAGATCTCGCGCCGGCCGCGCGGCGCGAACATCGGGGCAACAAGAAGATCAGGGCCGAGGAGATATTCGTCGTCGATGTGCCAGGTGGTCGGATCAGACGGATGGTCGTAGACCAACGGCCGCGCTAGCGGCACGCCTTGTGGCGCACGGCGCGCCGCTGCATATAAGTAAGGAAGCAAACGGTAGCGAAGCTGGGCGTAGCGGCGGAAGATCGAGAGTGCGGGCTCCCCGTACGCCCAGGGCTCGCGCGGGGCTGTGTGTCCGTGGGCTCGAGCGTGCGAGAAAAACAGACCCATTTGTGACCAGCGCACGTAGAGCTCAGGACTCGGAGGATCGGTCATCGTCGGGATCCCAAAGAAGCCACCCATGTCGAAGCTGGCGAAGGCCGCGCCCGACAGGACCCAACTCAGGGCGCCGCGCAGGCTGGCCGCCATGTCGTCGAAGGTGCAGCCTGGATCGCCGCCCCAATGGACCGGATAGCGCTGCGACCCGGCATAACCGGAGCGACCCCAGATGAGGCCGTAGCCATGGACGTCCTGGGTTGCTTCGAAGACCGCCCGCTGGTAGAGCAACGGATAGAGGTTGTGCAGCTGCTCGGCGGGCGTGCCGTCGTGCGGCACTGCGTCGTCGGGCATGTCCTCGGCGAAGTCGGTCTTCATTACCGCCGCGCCCATCTCCAGCAGCTTTCGGTTCTTGGCTTTGAACCATTCGACCGCACCGGGGTTCGTGAAATCGACGGCCGCGCTGGGTTTGGCGAAGCCATGCACAAGGGCTAAGCCCCCACCGTGCCCTCCCCCAGAGGGGGAGGGAGATTCTGCCTCTGCAGCGGGGGAGGGTGAACCCGACTTCGTCTTCAGCAGGAAGCCTTTGCGTTCGCCCTCGGCGCACATCTCGGAGTCAAGCGGTACGTAGGGGCTCTCCCACAGCGACAACTTGAAGCCGAGCGCTTTGAGCTCGGCGATCATTCCCTTCGGATCCGGGAAGGCCGACTCGTCCCATTCCAGGTCGCCATGATGGCCTTCGTGGTAGCGCATCCAGTAAGGGTCGATGTGAATCACATCGCACGGGACTCTTTCGGCGCGCATGCGGCGCGCAACCGCCATCACCTCTTCGCGGTTGCGATAGCCCCATCGGCTGATCCAGAACCCGAAGGACCAGTCGGGAGGAACCCCCGGTACGCCGGTCAGCCGATGGTAGGCCTGCATGATCGCCGCGATCCCATCGCCAACGATCACGTAAGCCCGCAGGTGATCGGCGCGGGCGGTCGCCTGCCACGCCGCCACGGACGCCTGACCGAGGTCGTAGTAGAGAGGCGCGGTCATGTCGAAGAAGACGCCATAGCCTTCAGAGCTGACGACCAGCGGCACGTTCTTGTAGGCGCGGTCACTTCGGACGCCGAACGCATCGACCGTCCAGGACGCGAACGCCTGGCCGCGGCGATTCAGCGATCCGAAGTGTTCGCCCAGGCCAAAGAGGGCCTCGGCGGGCTTGAGCCCGGCGGTCAACCAGCGCAACCCACGCGCATGACCGGTCGGAAAATGGTGGAAGCCGCCGCGGATGTCGCGATCGTTTGGCTCGTCGACAAAGCGCATCGTGCCGGTCGCGTCCTTGAGACGTAATCGGAACGGTGCACGATCGACCTCGAGGGTCAGCCCCGAGGTGGAGATCGACCATCCCTCACCGTGTTGCACCATCTTCCAATCCGCGGCCGACGGCGCACCGTCGACCAGCAGCCGGGATGGTCTGCCCGCCCCGGCGCCGAAATGGAGGCGCACGATATCGGGCGCCACCGGTCGGATCTCGATTGGGACTCGTGCGCCGCGATCGTCCTCGGCGGTCAGCTCGACCCGATTGTCACGCGCGCGAAGGCTGCGGACACGCGCGATCGATCGGGGATCCCGAGGTAGAAAGTCGCTCGCCGGGCGTGCCGGTTGGGCCGCTACCAGCCGCGCCGAATCCACTCGTCCAGGTGCGGCCGCTCCCGGCCGATGGTGCTGGGCTTGCCATGGCCCGGGAGAATCTGGGTCTCGTCCGAGAGGGTGAACAGCCTGCCCCGGATGCTCTCGATGATGGTCGGAAAGCTCGCGTAGGGATTGGCGGTGTTTCCCGGCCCGCCCGGAAAGAGGGTGTCGCCCGAAAACAGGTGCTCGCCACCGAGGAAGCAGACGCTACCGGGAGTATGACCCGGTGTGTGAATGGCGACGAGTTCGTAATCGCCAAAGCGAAACCGCTCACCGTCTTGAACCCGGTGGTCGGCCTTGATCGGCATCATCGACTCGTCCGCCTCGTGACAGGTGAATTGTGCGTGGGTCTGCTCGCGCACCGGCTTCAGGGCCTGCACGTGGTCGGCGTGTCCGTGGGTCGTGAGGATGTGACTTACCCGGAGGCCCTCGAGCTCCTTGATGATGCGCGGCGCGTCGTTGGCGGCGTCGATCAGGAGCGCCTCTTTGCTTTTTGGATCGCTCAGCACGTAGACATTGTTGTCATAAGGGCCAACCGAGAAACTCGTGAGACGGTACACGGGTTGAGTCTACTGAGACCCCCACCCTACCCTTCCCCGCAAGCGGGGGAGGGAAATCGAGCCGCGAGCGGGGGAGGGAAATCCGACAATGAGTGCGGTGGCCCAGGAACGGCGAATCGGCATGCACATGCGCACCGGCCGCGGTCTCGACAAAGCCGTCGAGATGATCAAGGCGCTGCAGCTGCAGGCCGTGCAGATCTTTACCGGCAACCCGAGCGCCTGGCGCTCGGCGCCGGTCGATCCCAAGGCCACGGCGCTGTTCAAAGAGGCGTTGACGGAGATGGACGTCCGCCCCGCACTGTCACACGCCATGTACTTGATCAACCTGGCCTCGCCCAATCCCAACTTTCAAAAGAAATCACGCGAGGCGCTGAAGGCGGAGCTGGAACGCGCCGAGCCGTACGGCCTGCAGTACGTCGTGACCCACGTTGGCAGCCACATGGGCGACGGCGCCCAGGCCGGCATCGACCGCGTCGTTGGTCAGCTCGACCAGGTCTTGGGGACAGCCGGGGGCTCGGCCACCTGCCTGCTGGAGACCTCAGCAGGGGGCGGCGCCTACGTCGGTGCGAAGTTCGATGACCTGGCGCAGATCCTCTCCCGGCTGCCGCAACACGCGCAGCGGTTGGGCGTCTGCTTCGATACCGCCCACGCCTACGCGTCCGGCTACGACGTGGCCGGCGCGGAGGGCATGACCAGGATGCTGGAGCAGCTTACGTCGATCATTCCCGCGGAACGGATTCGAGCCTGCCACTGCAACGACACAACCGTGACCCTGGGCGGGAAGGCTGACCGGCATGTCAACATCGGCCAGGGCAACGTGGGCCTCGAGGGCTTCAAGGCGTTGCTCCACTTCGATCCCCTGGCCCACTGCGCCTTCGTCCTGGAGACGCCGGGTGAGGAGATGCTCGAGGGCCTCGAGAACCTGAACACGCTGCGGTCGTTGCGATGAGCGCGCCGATCGAGGCCGTCCTGCTGGACTACGGACACACGCTGATCCATTTCGACGAGCGGCCGCACTCCGCGCTGCTCGGCGCCTACGAAAACGTCAACCGGTTGCTGGCGGACACCCTGGAGCGAGAGGTGCCGGCCGCGCAGGTCATGATCGAGAGGGTCTCGCAGCGAGTCGACGACGAGATTCAGCGCGACTATGCCGCGGGACGGGAGGAGGAGGTCGAGATCGCCGCCATCTACGACGCCGCGCTGCGTGACATCGGGCTGGAGCTGGAACCGGCGCTGATCGAGAAGGTCATGGAACTCGAACAGGAGGGCTGGCTGAACAGCGTGCACCTCGGCCCCGACGTGGTTTCTACCCTGGAGGAGCTCCGGCGACGGGGCCTCCGCCTCGGGATTGTTTCCAACGCGGCCTACCTGCCCCGCCTGATGCACGCCCAGCTGACCGCGCTCGGCCTGGCCCGGTATTTCAGCGGCGTCGCATTCTCCTCCGAGGTCGGCGTGCGCAAACCGCACCCTGCCATATACCAGGACGCCCTCAGGAAGGTCGGCGTCGAGCCCCCGAGGGCGCTCTTCGTAGGGGATCGTGTGCGGGAGGACGTCCAGGGGCCGAAGTCGCTGGGCATGCGGGCGGTCCTGACCCGGGAATGGAGGCAGGAAGACGACCCTGGTGCGGCGGATTTTGTCATCGCGCGGCTCGGCGAATTACCCAGCATCCTCGACCGTCTCGCGGCCGGGCCGCGGAGGGCCGATACCTATAATGAGGTGACGTCGCGCGAGTAGCGTCGCGGATGGGGTTCTGGAGGTAGGTGGGGCGGTGGACTTCCGCGAGTATCTGAAGCGTAAGTGTCGTGAGCAGAACATTTCCCTGCACCGGCTCGCGGTACGCTGCGACCTGAACCAGATTTACTTCTACCAGGCCGTCAATAAGAACAAGGAAAACCCGCCCCCCTGGGTGCTTCGCCGGGCGGCCCCGCACCTCGGCGTCACCTACGTCGAGCTGCTGATCGCAGCCGGACACCTGACCGAGGACGACCTGCGCGAATACACGAAAAACCCGCCGACGCCATCCTCGAAAGAGCCGGAACGGGCCCGGGAGAAGGTCTCGGTCTAAGCCGAGGTCGTGCCGCCGCCCGCCACGAAGCTCGAGAAGTGGTAGGTGACCGACCAGGTGAACTGCGTCGTGCTCATATCGATCTTCATCTGGTGCATGTAGCTGTCGCTGGCGGAGATCCAGACTTCCACCTGGATGCCGGCGTTGGTGAGAGCGGCTTCGTCGGCTGCCGTCACGCCGCTCGATGGATCCGCGTTGAGCTGCTCGACGTACTTGCCGGGGTCGACGGTCAGGGAGAAATGATGCACGTCGATGTTGTCCATGGTGATGTCGCCCAGGTCATCGGAGGCACGGAAAGCGTGGGCGAACTCCAGGTTCGCAATCGGGTCCATGCCGGGTGCGATCTGGCCCGTCGAGTTGCCGGTAACGTCCTTCCAGGCCGGACTCTGCGAGGGGATCTGGATGTATTCGTGGCCGTTTTCGATGCGCTCATTGACGGCGACGATCACATAGCCGCTACTGGATGGGACCTCCATCTGGAGACTGAGGTTCTCCTTGTGGGGATAGATCAGGTCACCCGAGCCGGTGATCTTGACCCCGGCCAGCCCGTTGAGGACCAGGTTGCCGGCCAGCGTCAGGTGGACGCTCTTCAGGCTCTGCATGGCGTCACCGCTTTTGCTGATGACGGGGCCGGCATCGAGGGGCGGGGGGGCTGACTCCTGTCCCGGAAGCACGGAGTTGATGGCGCCACTCTTCCAGACCAGGAGGCAGGAAACGATGGCGACTCCAATCGTAATGAGCCGGGCCATCGAGCACGCAACGATGCGTCCAACCCATCCTTGCTGGGAAAAGCGCGGCCCGCCGGAAGGAGGGGTTGGCGATGGATCAGAAGAGGGGGACGGGAATCAAGTACGCCGGCGGGCCTAGCCAGCTCGGGGATCATAGCAACGCTATCCCGGCGCGACACGCCATATACCCGCTTGTCACCGAGCTGTTACATGCTGGCAAGATAGTCGCGTGCAGCGGGTGGTCATGCATGTCGACCTCGATGCGTTCTATGCCTCGGTCGAGCAGTTGCGTCGCCCGGAGCTGCGCGGTAAGCCGGTCATCGTGGGCGGGGCCGGGACACCGGGCGAGCGGGGTGTGGTGGCGGCGGCCTCCTACGAAGCCCGTCCCTTCGGGGTGCGCTCGGCGATGCCGCTCAGCCGCGCCCGGCGCCTTTGCCCCAACGGCATCTTCGTTCCCTGTGACTTCCGCGCCTACCGCGAAGCCTCCAGGTCGGTCTTTACCATCCTCGACCGCTACTCCCCGACGATCGAGCCGATCGCGCTCGATGAGGCCTACCTGGACCTGACCGGCGAGGAGGCGCTGATGGGGCCGCCCACCGCAGTCGCCACCCGGCTCCGCGACGAGGTCAAGACCCGCTGCGGGCTCGACCTCAGCATCGGCGTCGCCAGCTGCAAGCTGGTCGCCAAGGTTGCCTCGGAGCTGCGCAAGCCGCGCGGCCTGGTCGTGGTACGTCCCGGCGAGGAGGCCTCGTTCCTCGCTCCGCTCCCGCTTTCCCGCCTGCCAGGGTGCGGGCCGGCCACCGCGGTCAAACTCGAGCGGGTCGGGGTTCGCACCATCGGCGATCTCGCGGCCCTGCCCGACCCGCTGCTGGGCGAGCTTTTTGGCCAGTACGGCCGCGCCCTCGGCAGCCACGCCCGCGGCGTCGACCCGAGTCCTGTCATGCCACCCGGCGACCCAAAGAGCATCTCGCGCGAGGTGACGTTCGACCGCGACGTGAGCGACGCCGGCAAAGTGCGGGAAACCGCGCTCGGTCTCTTGCAGGACGTCTCGCACAGTCTTCGGGCACACCGTTTGTCGGCGCGCACGGTCGTGCTCAAGATTCGCTACCAGCCGTTCGACACCCAGTCGCGGCAAGCAACCCTCCCTTACCCGACCGACCGGGATGACCAGCTGGCCGGGGCATTGCGTCACCTGCTCGAGACTCAGGTCGCCCCCGGCCGCCCGGTGCGGCTGATCGGCGCCGGCGTCAGCAACCTCGAAGCCTGCGCGACACAGCTGAGCCTGCTGGAGGACCGGTCGCCACGACTGGCCATGCTCGATGCGCAACTCGACGAACTTCGCGGGCGTTTTGGCGATCACGTCATCAGCCGCGGCACCGCCGCGCCATCACATCAGAAGGATGTCAGGCGTGATGACCTCGATGCGCTGCGCGGGGACGACGACGGATGAAAGCCGCCAAGCCCGGGACTGCCAGGCTGACCCACGTCGGACCCAGTGGCGAAGCCCGCATGGTCGACATTTCAGCCAAACCGGTGACGAGCCGTGAGGCGCGGGCGCGCGGGTCGGTGACGATGAGCCTGGCGGCGCTCGACGCGATCGTGCGCGGCAACCTGCCGAAGGGTGAGGTAATCGGCACCGCGCGTATCGCCGGCATCCAGGCGGCGAAGCGCACCAGCGAGCTGATCCCCATGTGCCATCCGCTGGGGTTGACCATGGTCGACGTCACCTGCCGGCCGGACAAGGCTCTGCCCGGCATTCGCATCGAGTCGGTGGTTCGCTGCGAGGCGCGAACGGGTGCCGAGATGGAGGCACTCACGGCGGTGACGGTGGCGGCCCTGACCATCGTCGACATGGCGAAAAGCGTCGATCGCTGGATGACGATCGGGGAGATCGAGCTGGTAGCGAAACGCGGGGGGAAGAGCGGCGACCTGCGTCGCCCGGACTAGCGCCCGGTCTTGATCGCCTTCATCGCCGCGTCGTAGGTCTTCTGCATCGGACCGAAGGTCTTGGTTTCGTAGTCCGCAGGCAGGGTCTCCTCGGGACTCGACATCGCCTTCAAGGCCGCGTTGGTGGCATCGGTGTACTTCTTGATACCCGCCGCATCCCTGGCCTGGATCGACTGGATCAGGCTCTCCGTATTGCTCAGGACATCGTTGAAGCTGCTCACCTGTTTTGCGATTTGCGGCGCCAGCCCGGGCGCGCCGGAGAGTGACATGGCGAGCTCGATTTTCTGCTGGGCATCCGGATAAGGCGCCCCCGCCCCCACCAGGTCATGCTTTGACAGCGCCGCGCTCATCTTCGCGTAGTCGATGAGCGCATCGAGATACGGCTGGATCACCTTGGCCTCGTTGACCGCGGCCGTCATCCCTTTGTCGGCCTGCGCGAGCCCGGCGAGCGCCGCGGCGAGGCGCTGCCGTTCGTTGCTGATTTGCGCGCTCTTGGTGGGTGCGCCCCATTTGATCAGCGACAAGCTCCGGTCGATCCCGTTGAGCGCTGCCTCGTCGGATTGCACCAGGGTCAGCCCGTCGTTAAACGAGACGGCCAGCTTTGCGAACTGTGTCTTGAGCGCGGCTGGATCGCTCGAACTGTTCGACGAGGCGATGAGCTGCGCGAAGACGGCGTCCACCTTCGCCTGGTGCGAGGCCGCCGTTGTGAGCGACTTGTCGCCGGCCGAAATCTGGCCGGTGGCAATCGCCGGCATGATGCCGAAGAGGAGCACCAGCAGCGCCACGGCACCCCCGGCGACGATGACGACCTGACGCTGGTACCGCAGCAGTTGCGGTGGCAGGGCGAACGGCAGGGTGAAGGTCTGGCCGAAGAGGCGAAGCGTCGTGCCGGGGGCGCCCGGCGATCCCTGGCCAGGCCCGTAGCCGGGGTATTGCTGGCCGTAACCAGCTTGCTGGGGATACCCGGGGGTCTGATCGTACCCCGGTGGGGCGTACCCGGGGAACGGGCCTGGCTGGCCAGGCTGGCCAGGGTAGCCGCCCGGCTGACCAGGGTATTGCGGTTGCTGCGGATAACCCTGCTGAGGGTAATTCGGCTGCCCGTAGGGCTGGCCTTGCTGGCCTTGAGCGTAGCCGGGCGGAGCGTAGCTCGGCGGCGGCGGGGGCAGCTGGTTGCGGCAATTGGCGCAGGTCTGGGCGCCCGGCTGGTTCCAGGTGATGCCGCAGTACGGACACGGAGCCGATTGGTAAGCCTGCATGGTGGCGCCGCCGCGCTACCCATGCAACTGGCGGGCGCTGGGAACCTTTCGGCGAGAAGAGGCCCCCACCATGCCCTCCCCACAGGGGGAGGGAACGGGCCTAGTGGAGGAGGCTGCCCAGCTCTTCGGCGTTGCGGACGGCGTAATCCGAGTAGCAATTGTTGAAGATCGCGTGCACCTCGGTGGCGCCCTTCGCCATCTCCTGAAGCTTCGGCGCCCACGCCTTCATCTCACTCGGCTGATAGAGATAGCGAAACTTCTCCGCGGTGCTGATGCCCTTCTTTTCCCAGTTCTCCGCGTTGTGGCCATGAAAGCGCACCATGCCGAGCGGCGCGGTGGTGGCAACCACCGGCGGGACGCTGGAGGCAAAGCCCTGCGGCTCGTCGACCACCACATAGGTGTAGCGGTGGTCCTTCAGAAACTCGAGGACGCGCTCACGCCGGGACTCCTTCATCCAGAGCGCCTGGCGAAACTCGACCGCGATCCCGAAGTCCGGCAACCACTCCCGCAGGTCTTCCATGAACCGATAGGCCGACGGCGATGGAAGAAACCACTTGGGGAATTGGAAAACAATCGCCCCCAGCTTGCCCGCATCCTGCAGCGGCTGCAGCCCCTCGCGGAAGCGATCCCAGACGCTTTCCTTCTCCTTTGGACCCAGGTCTTTGAAATAGAGATTGGTCTTCGAATCGGACACCTTTTCGCGCAGGTCTTTCGGCAAGCGCGCGACCGGGGTCGGATGCTGGGTCAGCAGGGCGTAGGCTTTGGCGTTAAAGGCGAAGTCCTTCGGCGTGCGCGCGACCCAGAGCTCGGCGGTCTTCGCATTGGGGATGGCATAGAAGGTGCTGTCGACCTCTACCAACGGGAACTTCGCGGCATAGTAGCGGAGCCGTTCCTCCGCCGTCGTCGCATCAGGCGGATACCAACCGCTCTTGATGAGCGTGGGCTCCGTCCACGAGGAAATGCCAACCTTGATGCGCCCCATCAGCTGGGACGGTGCGCGGCCGGAGCGTCGCTGACCTCGCCGCGCAGCGTGCGCAGGCCGTGCGGCAACGCTTCCATGACCGCTTCGAGGCTATCGACCACCCCGCGAGGGCTGCCCGGAAGGGCAAGCACCAAGGTCCGCCCGATGACGCCGGCCAACGAGCGCGACAGCATCGCGTGCGGCGTCTTGCGCAGTCCCGCGGCTCGCATGGCTTCGGCGATGCCAGGCACCGGGTAGTCGAGCAATGGTTCCACTGCCTGCGGCGTGACGTCGCGAGGACCCAGGCCCGTACCCCCCGTAAGCACGATGAGGTCGGGATCGGTGACACGTAGCCACTCACCGATCTGGCGCTGGATGTCGGGCAGCTCATCGCTGACGATGGCCCGCCCGACTACGTCCGCAGCGATGCGCGCCAGCGCCTCACTGATCTTTTCTCCACTCTCATCCATGCGTTCACCGCGCGCGCCCTTGGTGCTGACCGTGAGAACGCAGGCACGAAAGCTCATGCCAGCAGTCTAGAAGTCGGGTCGGTGGAAGAGGCGGCTAGCCTTCGGCGCGGTAGGCGGCGTGCGCGGCGATCGTGCGGCAGAAATCCGTGACCGCGCCACCGACTTCCATCAGGTCGTGATAGCCGAAGGGGACGCAGTGATCAAATGGCGGAAAACGAACCACGGCCGAGGAGGGCGGGAGATCGGCGTCGTAGAGCGCCAGCACCGGACGTCCCCGGCCGAGCAGCCAGCCGGCCTCGAACCCGACCCCGGTGCTGCGGCCGGTCATCTCCATGCAGCCGGCGTCCGCTTCCAGCAACTCGCGGTGCATCATCTCGGCGATCAGTTCAGGCCGGTCGAAGCCGGGCCGGTAATCCGGATCCGCCACCCGCTCGGCGAGGATGCCGGCCCCGTATTCCTTCAGCGCCCGGTGGGCGAGCTGGATAGCCTCGAGGCTGCGCGGACCCAGTTCGCCGCTCACCGCCCGGCCGAGGTAGACCTTCACGGCAGCACTTTGGTGGCAGGGTCGCGCTTGGGCCGCCACAACCCAACCATCAACATCACCATGCCGAGCACCGGGTCGAACGGCAGGACAATGCCCCCGAGGAGCGCCGCGAGCCAGCGCGGCCGAAAGCGCCGCATGGGCGGATTATCCGCCATCGCCGGTTGGTCTGCCGGTCTCGTTGGAAGTCACCACCTGGCTGGGTTCGTCTTCGACGTCCAGGCCCTCGTCGTCGTCATGATGGATCTCGCCCGTCTCCGGATCACTCTTCTTGCGCCGAGCCGGCCGTTCGGCCGACAAGGAGCGCACGTCGAGGCCCTGGCGCAGCAGGTGAATACTCTCGAGAAGGGAGAGTCGCTCAACCAGCCAGCCGACCCGGTAGTGCACGGCAAACCAGGTCTCATTCGCCGGCGGATGACGATGACGGCGCCGCCATCGACCGACCGCCTCCTTGAAGGTTGGGGCAAAACCGCCTTCTCCGCCACCGCGGCGATCGACCCCCGCATTCGCCGGCACGGACGGATTCTAATTCGGATCGGCGGCGGAGGCCCCAATGGCCGCCAATCGCGATAATGCCCGAGTGCGGCTGTCCGAGATCATGGCGCTGGCCAACCGCCTCGCCGGCTGTGCCGATACCCCGCCCGACTCCCAGGTGTACCTGAACGGCGAGGTGCGCCGTGTCTACGTGGGGATCGACATCGACGTCGCCGAACTGCTCCTGGCGAAAACCCTCGGCGCGGACGGCGTCATCGCGCACCACCCGATCGGTTCGCAGGCCCGCCTCGACATCCCCGCCGTGATCGAACGGCACGAGGCACAGATGCAGGCGGAGGGCATTCCTGCGGACATCGCCCACAAGATGATGCTCGCCCGACGCGAGCCGGTGGCGCACGCGCTACACACGAGTAATTACGACCGTGTCGTCGATGCCGCCAAACAGCTCCAGATGCCGTTGATGAACATTCACCTGGCGGCGGATCTCGTCGGACGCCAGTTCTTCATCGAGTTCGTCGGACGGGCCGTCAACGGGAAGCAAACGACCGTTGGCAGCCTGGTCGAGGAGCTCAAGACGATCCCGGAGATGGAGGCCTCACTGGTCCAGCCGGAGCTCTGGCTCGGCAGTAGCGACAGCCCGGTCGGGCGCTGGCTCGTCCAGATGGCCGCCGGCACCAATGGCGGCGCCGCCATCTATCGCACGTATTATGAACACGGCATCAATACCATCCTGGCGATGCACATCGATGACCGGGACCTGCGTGAACTCGCGCAGCTGCAGCTGCCCAAGGCAAACCTGGTGATCACCGGCCACATGCCAAGCGACTCGATCGGGATGAACCGGGTGATCGCGGCCCTGGAGCAGCGCGGACTCGAAGTTATCGCGGGCTCCGGAGTTATAAGGGTATAGACCACCATCGAGGAGGACCGCTTGGACGCATCACCTCGGGCATACGGCAATGAAGCGGAGCGCCGCTACCACCTCCGACGGCTCGACGACCTCTTGGAGGCGCTGGAGCGGCTGAACCTCGCTGAGGCCAAGGCGCTTCCGGTGGCCGTCAAAGAGCGCATCGAGAAAGAAGGGATCACGGTCGAGGACGACACCAACTTCAGCAAGCTGATCGAGCTGGTCTGGGCGCAACAGGAGAAATATCTGATCGACCTCAAAGCCGATCGGCGCAAAGGCTCTCGCCGCGTGGCCGACGGCGTCGTCGCCTCGCATCGCGTGCTCGACGCCTTCATTCTTGGCCGGCTCAACCTCGCCGGCAAACGCCGGCGCCGCATTAGCGGCTAGCGGCAAAGAAGGCCCCCGCCCTGCCCTCCCCCACAGGGGGAAGGGTGACCCGAGCGCTTTCAGGCGGCTTTGTAGCGGCTGAGCTCTTGTTCGAGTTGCTGGATGCGGAACAGTAGCTGGTTGATGTAGCGCTCGCGCCCCATCAACCGGGTGTTCATCGATGCCGTCGCCTGCAGCTGTTCCTTGACGCGGTCCCAGCGCCGGACGTTCTGGATCGCGACCGCGGCCTGCTCGGCAAAGGCTTTCAGCTGCTCCAGGTCACCGGCGGGGACCGGATCGAGGTTGTCGCGATAGACGTTCAGCACGCCGCTCACCTCGTCGGAGACTTCGACCTCGGAGCGGCTCAGCAGTGCACCATCATCGGTCGCATCCGGCTCACGTAGCGAGCCGCAGAGCACCGAAGCGATCATCGAGAGACCCGCCTTCTCGACAGTTTCCACCAGGTTCGGTGGCAGCATCTCCCGCATCGGTGACACCCAGGGCTTGCCGGTTCGCATTACGTCACCGGCCGCCGGTGCACCCCAGGCGATCCGCTGGCTGATGATGACGTCGGCCACGCCCTGCGAGCCCGAAACTTCCAGCTCCAGTGTCTTCGAATTGCGCAACGCCAGCAACGCGGCCTTGCCGCCGATCAGCTCCTTGGCACTGGAGAGCACGAACTCAACGAGTTCCTTACTGTCATTGGCGACCGAGAGCTCACGGGCCTTCCGAACCAGGGTCGTGAGCCGGTCTTCCCGCTGCTTGAGGAGATCGACCAGTCGCGCGTTGATCAAGGCATTGGCGGCGTCGGTCGCGACGCGCGCCAGGTTGCGCAGGTCGTGTTCCGTGAACGGATCACTCGCAGCCCGCGCCAGCGTCAACACCCCCAGACCCTCTTTGTCGGCCAGCAACGGAACCGCAATGAAGGATCGCGGCTGGTGCTTCGGGTCGGAGGCTTTGAAGCGCGAATCGGACCGGCTGTCGCGCACCAGCACCGGTTCGCGATGCGACAACGCCCAGCCGGCGATGCCTTCGCCCACCTTGAAGCGCGACATCTCGCTGATCGCGATCGGGCTGTTGCGTGCCGCTTCGACTTTGAGCTCTTCCTGGAGATGATCCACCAGGGCGAGCGTCCCGCGCTCGAAGCGCACCAGCTCGGACGCGGCATCGAGAACGCCGTCAAGGACAGTGCGCCATTCGACCGAGGACGACAGCCGCTGGGCTGCCTTGATGGTGGCCTGCGAGCTTTTCAACGCTTGCTCCGCCTCCGCCAGCTGGGAACGCGCGACGTCCCAGCGTGCCGAAAGGGCGTCGAACTCCAGTTGCACGCGATGGTGAGCGGCCTGGTTCTCGAGCGCACGCTCGAGGTCGGCTCGCAGCCCGTCGCCGGCACGCTTGGCGGCCTCGACTTCGGCGCGGAGGCCATTGGAACGCGCTTCGACGGCTTCTTGCTCCACCTTGAGGCCGGCGACCTCGGCGTCGCGAGCCGCAATCGTCGCGTGGGCGCCGGCCAGCTCGCCGGCCAGGCGGTCGCGCTCGGCAGTGGCCGTGGCCCGGCTCCGCGTGATTTCCGCCAGGCGGGCGGTCAGGTCCTGCCGTTCGCGATCGAGCGTCTCATAGGCAGTCTGGAGCGTGGCGTGCGTGGCAACGACCTGCTCGAGTTCCTGCACCCGACGGGCATGTTGCTCGGCGAGCTTCCGCTGTTCTGCGATTTCAGACTCGAGCGCGGTCGTCCGCCCCCGATGGCGGTCGAGTTCCTGTTCGGTCTGTTCGAGCAACTTCTGGTTGCGCTCCAGCACCCGGCCCTGCTGCCGGTGGGCCTTGAGCAACTCGGCGAGATCCAGGCGCAACCGTGCCTGGGTGGTACCGGCCTCATCCAGCTGGGCTTCGAGAGAGCGCTCCGAGGTCTCCGCGTCGGCGGACCGCCTGGTTGGGGGCGATGGAGTTGGGTTGCTCGACGGGGTGGCGCGCGCGGCCGGCGTTTTGGCTGCCGGTGGCTGCGCTGGTGTCGCCGGCTTATCGGCGGGCTTCTGCCGTCGAGAAAAGGACCACTTTGACATCCGTCACTCCGCCGTGGCGCGTAGCGCCGCGTCGCCGGCGGTCGCCGACTGCCCCTCGATGACCTGCAGGCCGGTCTTGCCGAAGACTTCGATCGGGAAGTCCTCACCGTTGGCCTTCAGACGGGGCAGGAGCTTGGGCACTACGCCGGTCCAGCGGAAGGCGCCGAGGACGTTGCCCTCCTCGTCGATGCCCGTCTGGTCGAAGACGCAAATGTCCTGCAGCTGGATGACGTTGGCGGCGATCCCGGTGATCTCTGAGATATGGGTGACGACGCGGCGACCGTCACGCAAGCGCGCCTGCTGCACCAGCAGCGTGATGCCGCCCACGATCTGCTCGCGGATGGCCTGGAACGGCAGGTCGGACCCTCCCATGATGACCATGGTTTCGATCCGGTTGATGGCGTCCTTGGGGCTGTTGGCGTGCACCGTGGTCATGCTGCCGTCGTGGCCGGTGTTCATCGCCTGGAGCATGTCGAGGGTTTCGGCGGCGCGACATTCGCCCACCACGATCCGATCCGGCCGCATCCGCAGCGCGTTTACGACCAGGTCGCGAATCGCGACCGCACCCCGGCCTTCGACGTTGGCGCTGCGGGCTTCCAGGGTGACCAGGTTGCGCTGCCGGAGCTGCAGCTCGGCGGTGTCTTCGACCGTCACCACCCGTTCGGTATCCGGGATGAAGTTTGAAAGCACATTGAGGGTCGTGGTCTTGCCCGAGCCCGTGCCGCCGCTGACGACCATCGAGATTCGCGAGCGCACGCAGGCGCGGATGAAGTCCGCCATGTCTTTGTTGAGCGTGCCGAAGTTGACGAGATCCGACACCTTGTACGGCACGCGCGAGAACTTTCGGATCGTGATGCTCGAGCCCTGCACCGCCAGCGGCGGGATCACGATGTTGACGCGCGAGCCGTCGGGGAGGCGGGCGTCAACCATGGGCGACGACTCGTCGACCCGGCGACCGATACGCGCGACGATTCGATCGATGACGCGGCGAAGCTGACGCTCGTCCTCGAAGACCAGCTCGGACTGCCCGAGGCGGCCGCGACGCTCGGCAAAGATGGTCTTTGGTCCGTTGACCATGATTTCGCTGACCTCCGGGTCTTCCAGTAGGGACTCCAGCGGGCCCAGACCCAGGGTGTCGTGCATGATCAGCTCGGCCAGCTCCTCCCGGTCGTGCTTGGTGAGCTTGAGGTTGGTTTCCTGGCAGTACTCGTCGACCAGCTCGCCGATGCGCCGCTGCACCATGTCGGCGCTGGCGGTGTCCGAGTTGCCGCCAAGGGCGGTGATCAAGCGCTCGTGAACGGCCTTCTTGATGCGATCGATATTGGGGACGCGGGCCGCGATGTTCTGGGGCTTGACGGTCAGGCTGGACAAGCTCGGCGGCGCCCCCGGTTCCCCGCCCTGGGGCTTCTCGGGAAGCTTGCCTTTGTTGAGCTTGTCAACGAGCAGCATGCAGTCCTCCTGGATTCAATAACGGCGCCATCGCCACGCAACGGGAGCGTAGCCTGCGCCGGCCCCCCCGCTTATCTGCCAGTCAGCCCAGCTTTGGGCCGAACGGCGGATACCCGGCGCAAGCGGCTCCGTAAGGGAAACGTGAGTTCGAGGTGATTCCGGCATGCCCCACCCTGCCCTCCCAAAAGGGGGAGGGACTTTAAAGGCCGCCCCCCGATGGGAGGGAAATCAAAGGCCGTTAACTGGCTTTGCGTTCGGGGAAGCCGTCGTCGAGGAGTCCGTGCTGGGTCGCCCAGACGGCCGCCTGGGCGCGGGAGCTCAGATTGAGCTTGCTCAGAATGTTGGAAATATGGTGCTTGACCGTCTTGTCAGACAGGAAGAGGTCGGCGGCAATCTGCTTGTTGGTCTTCCCCTGCGCCGCCAGCCGCAGGACGCGCTTTTCCTGGTCGGACAGCGCCGCACGCACGACCTCATCGGAGCTGGCCGCCATCTTCCGGATGCGCTCGAGCACCTTGCGAGTCACTTCGGGGTCGAGCAAGGACCGACCGTCGGCCACCGAGATGACGGCGTCGATCAGGGCCGATTTATTGATCTCTTTGAGTAAGTAACCCGAGGCACCGGCCATGATCGACTCGTAGACCGCGTCCTCGTCGGCGAACGACGTCAGCATGATGACTTTGCTGCCCAGGTTTCGTCCCAGGATTTCGCGGCAGGCGTCGATTCCACTGCCGCCCGGCATGCGGACGTCGAGCAGGACCACGTCGGGACGCAGTAGCGCAGCCTGGTAGACCGCGTCCTGCGGCGAGGCGGCCTCACCCACGACCCGGATCCGCGCATCGGACTCGAGGATGGTGCGAAGTCCGAGCCGGATCATCTCGTGATCGTCGGCGATCAGCAGGCGAACCGTCCCGGTGCTCATCGGCGGTATGGAAACACCGCCTCCAGGCGAGTGCCGGCGCCGGGGGCGCTCTCCAGCGTCAGTGTTGCGCCCAACTCGTGCACGCGCTCCTCGATATTGGGGAGCCCTCGGCCGCGTTCGATCCCGGGCGTCGGCCGGGCGTCGACGTCGAAGCCCTTCCCGTCGTCCTCGATCACCAGGGTGGCCGCCTCGTCGCCAAAGTTGAGCGACAAGATCGCGTGCGTGGCTTCCGCGTGCTTGTAGACGTTGGCGAGCGTCTCCTGGATGATGCGAAAGAGGGCGATTGAGATTTCCGGTGACAAATCCTCGCTAGGCGAGGCGCCAATCTCGACCAGGACCGGGATGCCGGTCGCCTCCTGGAAGTGCGTGCACAGATCGGCTACCCACTGGCCGATCTCTTTCTCTTTCATGATGATCGGGCGCAACTGGTAGATGAAGGTCCGCATCTCGGAGAGCACGTGGTTCAGTTGCTGGATCGAGCCGCTCAGCACGGGGGGCACGGCATCGGGCTGGCTGACGGCCAGGTCACGCGCATGCTCGAGCTGGAGCCCTAGTGCGTAGACGTATTGAACGAGCCCGTCGTGCATGTCACGGGCGATGCGGTTGCGTTCCGAGACGACGGCCATCTCGTTCTGCTGGTCCTGGACGCGGGCTTGCAGCCGAAGCCGTTCCATTCCCAATGCCACCTGGCGGCCGATCTCGTCCAGCAACTCGAGCTCGGACGGCGTAAGCCGCTCGGCATCGGCAAAACCCACCAATAGCGCGGCGGTCATCCGTCCCTGCCAGCGAACCGGGACCGCGGCCACCGCCTGCGCCTCGCTGTGCGACCAGAAGGCGTCGTCGAGCAATGGCGGCCGGGTTGTGCGCAGCAGCACGAGCGGCCGGACCGACTCCGCGAGGCCGGCCAGCAACGGCAGCGCGCCGACGGGCTGGCTGCGAAGCGATTCGAGACCGAAGGCCGGCGGATCTGAGGCATCGAAGGCCGCCTCGATGATCTCGCCTTCCTCGTCCGGCAGGATGACGGCGGCGGCAGTTGCACGCATGGCGAAGGCCACCTGTTTAACGGCCCGCTGGAGCAATTCCGGCGTGGTGACGGCCTCGCTGCCGGCCTGGGCCGTGGCCAGCAGCGCTTCCGCCCGGCGCCGGGAGGCGCGCTCGGTTTCGAACAGCCGGGCATGGTCGATGGCCACGGCGGCCTGGGTGGCGATCGCCTCCACCAATTTCTGATGCTCCGGGCCGAAGGGCTCGCGCGCGGCGCGGACCAGCACCAGCGCCCCCAGCAAGTTCTCCTGCGCACGCAGTGGGGCGGCCAGCACCGTCTTGGACCGCCGCTCCGCACCGGTCACCTTGTAGCGGGCGTCCTTCGACGAATCCGCGATCACCGCCGTGGCGCCGTGGCGCACCACCCATCCGACGACGCCCTCCCCCACCTTGAAGCTTTTGACTTCCTTCAGGGCGACCGGTACGCCGAGGGCGGCCTTGACATGGAGCTCGGTGCGCGAATCATCCAACAAGAAGATGGTGGCGGCATCGAAGGCCACCAGCGCGTTCATACGTTCGAGGACGTCCTTCAGCGTCCGATCGAGATCGAGCGAGCTGCTGAGGGCGGCACTGACCTGCGTCAGCAGCCGGTAGGATGGCGCCGGCGTCGGACTGCCGCCGGAAATCACCTTGAGCCGGCTCGCGTCTAGCTTGCGCGCCCGCTCGGTCATGCGAGTGAGACGTATGGCCGCCTGCTTTCCAGCGGAGCGTGTCACCAGATCGTCACTAATTCGACCCTTACGACTCTCTAAGAACCTCCCGATAGACTGACCCGGTGAGGCGGCGGGGCGGTGCGATTCTTCTTCTTGCCGTCTTGCTGGCCGCCTGCGACCCGGTCGCCCCCAGGGCCTCGGTGCCGAGCGCGGAATCGGCGCTGGCGCTCATGTTCCAGAACAAATATGCGGCGGCCACCACCCAGCTGCAGGAGCTGATCAAGGCGCATCCCCAGGACGCCAAAGACCACGCGACCTACGCGCTCGTCCTCAACTACCAGACCAAGCAGCAGGCCGCGCTCGTCGAAGCCAAGAAAGCCCAGACCATTGCACCGCATGACGGCTTCGTGCTCACCATCCTGACGCGGGTCGAGGATTGGAACGACGATCTCCAGTCGGCGGCTCGCGACGGAGCCGCGGCCGTCAAGGCGGCGCCCACCTCGACCCTGGCCCACGTCTTCTACGCTGAAGCCCTCGCCGACGTCGGCCAGTACGCCGACGCCCAGACCCAGCTGACGAAAGGCGCCGAGCTCGCCAAGAAGGGGTCCGACTATGACAAGGCGGAGGTCGAGCG
>DASWBA010000185.1:0-6737 GCA_036390825.1 Candidatus Dormiibacterota bacterium | reverse complement strand
CCCAGACCGGCGCACTGGTGATCGAACGGATGGTCGGCATCACTTGCGGGATCGCGACTGCCGGAGCAATCGCGATCGCGTAGGGTGCGGGCGAGATCAGGGAGTGGAGTCCGGTCTCGAGCCCGGTCGAATCGAGCGCATGGATCCGTTGGATCGTCCGCAAGCGAAAGCGGCTCGCGTCCTCGAGCAGATGCGGCTTGACCGACAGCACCCCGGAAAACCCCAGGTCGGTGGCCAGAAACGCGAGCGCGGCGCTGTCCGGTGCGAGCCCCTCCACGGCATCGAGGTTGACGAAGATCGCGACGCCCCGGCTGGCGGCGCCGGCTAGGGGACCGACGATCGACAGCAAGCTGCCACGTTCGAGCAGGACCTGGCGGTACCCGAGGTCGAGCGCCTGGTTCAACGACGCGCCGTCGCGAACCGCCGGCAGCATCACGCCCATCACACCGGGCGTTCTCACGGCCACAGCTCCGCGGTACTGGTGCTGACCGCCAGGGCGCCACGCTGCAAGGCGGCATCGCGATGGGCCGGCTCGGTCACGAAGCCGCCGACGATGATGGGGAGCGGGAGGCGGGACCGGATCTCGTTGACGACGAGGGGAAAGATCACACCAGGTAGGACTTCCACGATGTCGGGGCGCGCATGGTCCAGGGCCGACAACGCCGACGGCAAGGCCAGGTCGTCGTAGAGCAGCAGTCGCTGCACGGCGATCACCTTTTCCGCTCGAGCCGCCGCCACCAGGCCGCTGTGCGACGTGATGATCCCGTTGACGCCGATCTCCCTGGCCAGGAAGGCGATGCCCGCCCGGTCCTTGCCCAGGCCGGCGATCAGATCGATGTGGACGAAGGCCAGCTTGCCGCGCGCCTGCACCGCCCATACGAGTGGACCGAGGTGGAATGCCGGCGCGCGCAAGAAGAACACCACGGGAACTTGCGAGGCGAGCGCGCGTGGTAACTCCTCACCACGGCGGATGACGGCCGCGACCGGCACGCGGCCAAAGGCCTCGAGAAGGCGGCTCAACGATCCATCGACGGCGCGCGGGCGGCCCGGCGGGACGGTCGTCCGAGTGGCCATCGCCACCTCCTTGTAAGGCTTCGATTTTACGGGCCTGCGGCCGGGTTCGGATCGGCGAACCCCTTAAAGTGAGCTTGACCGAACGCGGTCTGGGCCGCAGACTACGCGGAGAGAGGGAGGTCGAGAGCGTCATAACCGAACGCCGTTTGACCATCATGAACAAGGTCGGGCTTCATGCTCGGCCGGCCGCGCTTTTCGTGCAGACGGCGGCGCGCTTCAAAGACACGAGGGTCGAAGTCGTGAAGGACGGCCTGGTGCGCGACGCCAAGAGCATCCTCAATGTCCTGACCCTCGGCGTCAGCCAGGGAACGACGATCACGGTTCGCGCCGATGGTCCGCAGGCCGATGCCGCGGTCGCCGCGCTCACCGAGCTCGTCGATCGTGACTTCGGCGAATAGCTCGGGGCGGCCGCCGCTCAAAGGGATCGCCGCGGCGCCCGGCCAGGCGTTTGCACCGGCGTGGCGATGGAAGGAGACGCGGCTCGAGAGCCCGGGCCCCGGGCCGACGGGCCAGGCTGGGGCGGCCGAACTCGAGCGCGCCATCGAGCACGTCAAGGCCCAGCTCGCCGCTACCACGGCGCGACTCCACGGCGTCGGCGCGTCGGCCGAGGCGGGCATCCTCGAAGCCCAGGCTTTGATGCTTGAGGATCCGGCCCTGCTCGATGGAGCACGCGAACTCGTCATCCAGGGGACCGCTGCGGATGTCGCGGTCGCTGAGACGATGGCGCCCTTTGCCGCCATGTTGCGGGCATCGGCGGACCCGGTCTTTCAAGCGCGCGCCGCCGATGTCGACGACGTCGTCGGCCAGATTCGTCGGGCCCTGCACGGTGTGACCGAGGAGTCCGCCATGCCGACGCAACCCTCGATCGTCGTGGCACGGGACCTGGCCCCCTCGCAAACGGCCGGGCTCGACCGCGCGCTCGTGGTCGGCTTCGCCACCGAGCAGGGAACGGCGACCGCTCACACCGCGATCCTCGCGCGCGCGCTCGGCCTGCCGGCCGTCGTCGGCATCCCCGGCCTGGTCGATGCCGTCGCCGATGGCCAGGCCCTGCTGCTCGACGGTGACGAGGGGACGCTGCTGGTCGATCCACCGGCGGACGCGATTCCGCAGTTGCGCGGCGGGGCCGCACTGGCGGTCGATGCCGAACCTGCCTTGACCCGCGACGGCCGTCGGGTCGAGGTCGGCAGCAATGCCGCCAACCTCGAGGATGCGCTTCGCGCCGCGGCCGCCGGCGCGGACGGCATCGGCCTGCTACGCAGTGAGTTCCTCTTTCTCGGCGCCGATCAGCTGCCTACCGAGGACGAGCAGGTGGCGATGCTGGAAGCGGTCACCGCGGCCATGGGGACTCGGCCGGTGATCCTGCGGACGCTCGACGTGGGGGCGGACAAACCGCTACCCGCCTTGCCGCAACCTCCCGAGGCGAACCCGGCGCTTGGGGTGCGCGGCCTTCGTCTCCAACTCCTCCGCCGGCCGGACCTGCTGGCCGACCAATTGCGGGCCGCGTTGCGCGTCGCCGCCAAACATCCACTACGGCTGATGTTCCCCATGGTCTCGACGGTCGATGAGGTGCGCCAGGCCAAGGCGATCCTGGCCGAGGCACAAAGGGACGTCGACGCGACAGCCGTCAATGGGCCGCGCATGCCGGTAGGGATCATGGTCGAGGTGCCGGCCGCCGCCATCGGCGCCGATTTGCTCGCGCGCGAGGTTGACTTCTTCAGCATCGGGACCAACGATCTGACCCAGTACCTGTTTGCGGCCGATCGCACCAATCCAGACCTGGGGCCGCTCGCCGACAGCCTGCACCCCGCGCTGCTCCGGATGATCGACCAGGTGGTAAAGGCGGCCCGTCGGCACCGGCGCTGGGTCGGTGTGTGCGGGGAGATGGCGTCGGATCTCTGGGCGGTTCCCGTGCTGGTCGGCCTGGGGGTTGATGAGTTGAGTGTCCATCCGCCGATGGTGGCGCGCATCAAAGCGGCCGTTCGGCTGCTGAACGCGTCCGACTGCGCAAAGGTGGCCGCCGCCGCGCTCAAGCTCGAGAGCGGAGAAGCCGTCCGACATCTGCTCGAGCAACGCCATCTCGAGCCGAGCAGCCTCCGTCCGCGAACTGACCGATAATGCACCTCGTTGCCCCGTGCCCGCCGGTTCGCCGGCCTCGTCCTCGCTAACGTCGTCCTCGGGCTCTTGCTCTCAGCCTGTGCCAGCCCGGAGGCCGCTTCCGAACTGGCCCCCACGCTGAGCCTGAAGTCAGTTGGTGGCAACCGGATCGCCTTTCAGAACGGCATTCCGGTTCCGACTTTTTCGTATCAGCCCCGGCGACGCCTCGACCTCAGTGGTCTCTGGCGGGTGCAATCGACGGCGATGAACCACGATCTCTCGCTCGCCGCGCGGTCACATTCGTTGAAGGAGATCGTGGCCGATGCGGCCGGGCGCGAATCGATCACGTTCGACGATACGCATTGGTCCACGGTCGAGGTGCCGGGATCCTTCGATCCCCCGCCCGCCCCTACGGCTGACGGTGCCTGGTATCGAAGGGATTTCGACGTGCCCGCCGAATGGCAGAACCAGACGGTCACGCTGAAATTCGGCGCCGCCAACTACATCGCGGACGTCTGGCTGAACGGCCACTGGCTCGGCTACCACGAGGGCGGCTCGACCCCATTCGCGTTCGATGCCACGGACGCGCTCGTGCCCAACGATGTCAATACGATCGCGGTCCGGGTCGACAACCCACCGTGGGGTACGCGTCAGGACATCGTGCCCTGGGGCCTCACCGACTGGTGGAACTATGGTGGTCTCACCCAGCCGGTCTGGATGGAGGCGACGGCGCCTGTCTATGCCGTACGCGCCGATGTGGTTCCCCATCTCGACGGCGCCGACATTGCGGTCACGCTGCATCAGCGTGGGGGAGATCCGACCCCCGTCTCGGTCGGCATCGACATCCTGCCCGCCGCGGTGGACCTGACCAACCTGACCAACCCTGATCCGTCGAGCCTGATCCCGGAAGGGGCGGTTCCGATCGCGTCGCATCGCGTCGATGCCGGTCAGCTCGGCCGCGATGGGACGAGCCAGGTGCACGCCAGCTTCTCGCTCACCAACGCCGCGCTGTGGTCGCCGCAATCCCCCGCCCTCTACGTGCTCCAGGTCCAGGTCTTCTGGCAGGAGCGGCGCTCGGATCAGCTGTACGAAACCTTTGGTCTGCGCCACATCGGCGTCGACGCCAGCTCGCCGCGGTTGCTGCTCAACGGCGACCCGATCGCCTACGCAGGAGTCGCGCTCCACGATGAGCGCGTCTATCCTGCGGTAAACGGGCAGCCTCGCGGCGGTCCGGTCGTGACGCCCGACGACATCCTGATCTTGCTCGACAAGGCGAACATCATCAATGTCCAGCTCATCCGCGCCGACCACCATCCCGCCAACCCCCTGCTGCTGATGCTGGCCGACCGGCTGGGCTACGCCATCTGGGAGGAGATCCCGCTCTACCACTACACTCCCGCCACGTTCACGATCGCGATCGACCGTGGCATCCCGCAGCAGATGTTGAGCGAAATGGACCTGCGCGACATGAATCACCCGTCGGTGCTCTTCCACGGCCTCGCCAACGAGTCGACCGGCGGGATCGAGCGCCAGCAGGCGCTGGCCACCCTGCACAATCTCGATCGCGCCATCGACGGCACGCGTCTGACCGGGCAGGCGGCGTACGGCAGCCAGCCCGACGATCGGACGAGCCAGCCACTCGACGTCGTCGGTTTGACGACCTACTACGGGGTCTTCTACGGGCCGGATGCCGCGACGGGAACGAGTCGCGCGCTGCAGGTCGCGCACGCCACCTTTCCGCGAAAACCGATCATGATCCTCGAGTACGGCCACTGGGCCGACACACTCGCGGACCAGGAGGAGCAGCGCCGCATCCTCGCCGACACCTACCAGGCGGCCGCCGCGGATCTGGATACCAACCCACCCGGCTTCGTCGGCGCGGCGGTGTGGTGGACCCTCGACGACTACTGGACGCAACGGCCGGGTGTGAAGATCGAGCACTTCGGTCTGTATACGCCGAACGGGGATGCGCGGCCCGCGGGGCTGCAGGCGGCCGAGCTCTTCGCCGGCGGTGCTGGGCAGGGCGCGAAGCAGAAGATCGTCTCGTCGGCGACCGGCCAGGCGCGACGAGCGGCCCCAGCGTTGAGATTTCTTGGGTACTTCGCCTACGCACTCGTGGTCGCACTCGTGATCCCCGCAGCCATCCTGTTGATCCTCCTACTGACACGGCCGCGGCCGCGACGAACGGTGCTCTCCTGATGCACCAGGTGAGCGGACGAGTGGTGGCCGTCTCGGTGCGGGCGGCGCTGATCGCCGGCGGCTGGATTGGCTTTGCCCTGGGGCTGGTCACGGGATGCGTGCTCGGGGCCATCCTCTCCTGGTTCTCGGGCGCCATCTTGAGCTGGCAGCGCGACCTGACCTTTACCGTCGGCGTGACCGAACAGCTGCTGCCATTTGGCAACCAGATTCCGGTCCTCCAACGTCTCGAGGCCGATTGGTTCATCGTCATTCCCATCGTCGGTCTGCTCGTCGGGGCGTTCGCGGCGCTGGTTGGTGGGTTGATCGGCGGCCTGGTGGCGGTCTCCTACAACGGCTCGCCGTTTGGCGTCCACGTCGTGGTCGAGGTGCCGGACCAGGCTCCGTAGATCATTTGGATCAGCCGGCACCCTGCGTCTGCTGGGTGTGGCTTTGCTGCGTCGCCCGGTTACACGTAAGCAGTGGGACGTGGGGTGCGGCGCGTCTTTATTGCGCTTTCGCTCGCGGTCCTGATCGTCGCCGCTAACACGATCGGGGTCCTGCCATCAGCCGCGCCGCCGCTGGGAACGCTCGTTACCTTCGCGGTCGTGGCGAGCAGCACCGTGACCAGCACCGGCCTCACGGTCATCAACGGCGATCTTGGGCTGAGCCCCGGTAGCTCCGTGACCGGGTTTCCTCCAGGGGTCCTCAACGGGACGCAGTACACCGGTGCGGCCGGGCCGGCGGGAACCGCCCAGGCCGACCTGACCACCGCGTACAACGACGCTGTTTCGTCACCCTGCGATGTCGACAAGACTGGCCAGGATCTCGGCACTCAAACGCTCACCCCCGGCACCTATTGCTTTAGCTCTTCAGGGTTTCTCACTGGGATTCTTACGCTGAGCGGGGACGGCGTCTTCATCTTCCAGGCTGGGAGCACGATCATTACCGCGCCGAACGCCAGCGTCGTTCTCATCAATGGTGCCCAGGCCTGCAATATTTTCTGGGCGGTGGGCAGCTCGGCAACGCTCGACACTGGGACCATCTTCGCGGGGACGATCATGGCGGTCGCCAGCATCACCATGAACGACAGCGCCAGCATCGATGGCCGGGCTCTGGCGCAAAACGGCGCGGTGACCATGATCAACAATCAGATCACCGTGCCGACGTGCTTGCCGGCGCCAACGCCCACCCCGACCCCGACGCCGACGCCGACCCCGACCCCGACGCCGACCCCGACGCCGACACCAACCCCGACGCCCACGCCGACGCCAACACCCACGCCGACGCCAACACCGACACCCACCCCGACGCCGACCCCGACACCCACCCCGACGCCGACGCCCACCCCGACGCCGACGCCCACCCCGACGCCGACGCCCACCCCGACGCCG
>DASWBA010000184.1:0-2716 GCA_036390825.1 Candidatus Dormiibacterota bacterium | reverse complement strand
GCCGCAGCGGCGCCCACCAGGGCGAAACTCCTGGGCGTCAGCCAGGAGCGCTGACGGATACGAGGGGTGGCGACGGCGTTCGCGATCACACGGCCACGCAGGCCGGGCCGCGGACGTGTGCGCTCGAACTCGGCGTCGAAGGCCTCCTTGATCTTCTCGTCAAACTCGGCCATCAGGTCACCCCCTCAGACACGTCGACCGCCGGTTTCAATCCCTGCGCAGCACGGTGAATTCGCGACTTCGCGGCCGTTTCTGAGACGCCAAGGATGGTCGCCACCTCGTTCAGCGGCAGGTCCATGTAATAGCGAAGATAGAGGGCCAGGCGATCGTCATGGCCGAGGCTGCGGAGCGCTCGCTGGATGTCGGTTCGCTGCACTGCTTCATCCTCCGGGCCGCTCTTCGGCTGCTCCGGTGCGGCGAGCTTCACCACCGACCACCACCGGCCCCGCCGCACCGAGCGGCACTGATTGGCCACGATCGTGAAGAACCACGAGCGGGCGACATCGGCATCCTTGAGTTGGTGGAGGTTACGCCAGGCCTTGATGGTCGCCTCTTGCACCGCATCCTCGGCCTCCGCGCGATTCTCGAGCATGCTGACCGCCAGCCGGTAACCGGGTTCGACAAGGGGACCAATGAGAGTATCGAAAGCGCGCTCGTCGCCCGCGATGGCATCGCGTAATAAGGCTGCATGCTCGCCTGGCATCGGATCGTGGAGACGATTCTCGCAAACCGACGTGCCATGGTTAGACCGCCACCGCCGGCCGGGCAAGGACGCGTTCGGCCAGGTGGTACGCAACGGCGAGCGGACGATGGACCGGAAGATCCCAAGCGCCGGCAAACGTGACGGGACTGCCACCCAGCATGGTCTTGAAGTGCGCATATCCCCATCCGGCGTCGCCGGGTTTGGGATCGACCGGGATGCCCCACAAGTCGTAGGTTCGGCAACCGAGGGCCTGGCCGTCGCGGATCGCCCGCTGCTGAATCAGGTACGGGGCTTTCAGGCGCCGGCCATCGTCGCTGCTGCCGCTGAATAGATAGATGAGTCGGTCGCCGTAGGTGATCATCACGCTGCCAGCCACGACCGAGCCACCGTGATTCGCGAGATATACGGATACCTGCCGCCGCCGATTGAAGGCTTGAAAGAGATCCCGGTAGTAGCCGCGCGGCCTGATCGTGAACTCCTGGCGATCCGCGCTGGCGGCCAGCATGTCGTAGAAGCGATCGACGGCGTCGAGCTGGACAGTGGAATCGACCACAACGCCGGCCTGCGATGCCTGCCGCATGTTGCGCCGCGCAGAGGCGCTCATGCGATCGAATACCCCTTCCCCATCGCGGAGATCGATAAGCGCAGTCGCCTGATGCTGAATCGAATGGCCCGGGCGAGCGCCGGTTTCCTCGAGCACATACCGGCCATCGGCCGACCACTCAGGGTCGACCTTAAGGACGGTCCCGCCCTGCAAGGCGAGCCGCCGACGCAACGCTGACCAGAGCCGCGGCCACTCATCGAAGCGGTTGTCGAGGACGGGGCCACGCGGCCCGTAGTGCAGGGCGAGACCACCGGGGAGCGGCTTGCGGAGCACCGAGATGGCACCGCGCACGGCGTCGTCTCGGATCCAGAGGTATCGCGTCGGCTCCCAGCCATAGCGGGCCTTCAGCTCGCCCCATGCCCACGACTGGAGGATCGACCCGTCGCGCGCGCGCGATACGAAGGCGTCCCAAGTCACAGGGTCCGTGCAGGCAACCAGCGTACCTGCACCGACCGTTTCCGTGGCGATCATTAGAAGACCACCGCCATGTTGTTGAAGTCGGCCCACGAGGTTTCGAAAGTCGCCTTGCTGACCCAGTACTGCGTGCCGTGCAGCGGGTCGTTGACGCGGACCTGGGTCGGCGAGACGCCGCTCAACGTGACCGCGTGCTCGGCGTATGAGTAGCGCACCTTTCGGCCATCCCATGCCGTCCATGTCCCGACGCCCGGGCGGGTCCAGTTGGTCTCGATCCAGACCTCGACGGCGTGTCCGGTCGAGAGTGCCCGATAGATCGTGGCCGCGGACATTCCCTCGCCGCCGTAGGCATTGGTCAGGCCGATGTCCCGCGCCATCTTGAGGATGACCGGGTAGTAGACGCCGTAACCGGTCGGGGTCCAGTCGCTGCCGTTGACGTTGCCGACGAAATTCGTGTACGGGTCGCCCCACTGCAGCACGGTGTGGTTCGGTCCCATCACCGGCGGGCGGGCGTCCACCACCTCCCGCGCGAAGAGCGTGGCCTGGCTGTAGTTGTAGCCGTAGGTCGCCAGCCCCATCTGCAGCGCCGCCGTCTCACAATCCAGCACCATCGTCTGCCGGATGACCGGCACCGGGATCGTGAAGACGGTCTGCGGCGGCTGCGGCGGCTGCGGCGTCGGAGCCACTGTCGGTGCAGGAGTCGGCACGACGGCCGGGGCGACGGTTGGCGCGACCGTGGGCTCCGGTGTCGGCGCCATGATTGGCGTGCCAACCGGGGTTGGCGTTGGCCCTGCGTCGGCCAGCACCGGCTGCGTCCCTGGGTGATTGGGCAGCGCATAGAGAGACCAAGTTGCGGCCAGGAAGCCACCTGCCATCAGCGCCGAAGCCAGGGCGACACGCCCGGGCCTTCCGAGAATCGATGCCTTGCGAATCGAGTTGAGTCCGTTCATGTCGCGTTCCTCCGATGAATGCCGCACGAATTCCGCCCATCAGAC
>DASWBA010000183.1:0-104408 GCA_036390825.1 Candidatus Dormiibacterota bacterium | reverse complement strand
TCGGCGCGGCTCGCCGCTTCGTCCAGGCTGACCCCGGCTCCTGTCGGCAGCTCGACGTCATTGAACTCGTCGATGTTGGTCGGAATCGGCGTGTAGGGACGTCCGGCGTGGACGTAGTCGAACGCGTTTCGCAGCCGCATGCGCCACTGCGCGATGTAGAACATGATCTGCGCCGCCGGCCATCCTTTGGGGTCAGTCTGGTTGGTCCTGGCGCGGGCGACAAAACGTCTCTCGATTTCTCGCTCTGACTCGAGGAGACGGCTCACCGCGTTCATCGCGCTCCAGGTTATCTCCGCGACTGACTCGCACACCGGTCGTTGTAGTGGCCGCGAAACCACGCCCGTTTCATTCGTCCAGGTCCCTGACAGAGCATCTACCAAGCCACGTCTCCTGCATTGCCGTCGCCTTTTTGGCTCCAAAGGCCTACATCCGATTCTTCTTGCGATTGCCGGTGTTCTCCTGGTCGGCGGCTACCAGATGCTGGTTCATCAAGGTCCAGGCCGGGTGCCGGAGTGTACATTCGCGCCAGTTTCGGCGGTCCGCTACGGCCAAGTTGACAGCCAATATGACGGCCCCGGCAATGGACGTCAGCTTGTGTGCAGCTGGGCTTGGAGGCGCTCACCTCTGATCTTCAGTGGCTGCTTGAGTGGCTGCTTGCCGTGACCGCGCTTTTGCCACATCATTGTGGTCTGCCGTCGACGACCCGGAGCTCCCGCCGATCAGGAACTGGCTGGAACCTGACCGAGGCCTCCGCGAAGCGCACCCAGGTGCAGGAGGAACGTGCAATGCGCGCACGCGACAGCCGACATCGCGCCGGCGGTCTTGCGTCAACCCTCGCCGCAGCATGCCTGTCGCTCGCTGCGTTGATCCCGGTGTCAGGCCAGGCCGCGCCGGCGACCAGCATCGCGCCGGCTGGACCTGGTGCGCTTTCGCATTTCGACCTTGCCCGCAAAGACTGCCTCGGGACCGCAAACAACACTGCGTCGAAAGTCTGGTACACGGTCGCCGGCGGCGTGCTCAGCGACGTCTACTACCCGACGATCGACAACACCAATGTCGAGACACTCCAGTACGTGGTTACCGACGGATCGAGCTTCACCGACCTGCAGTCGCGGGATATGACCTACACGGTCCAGGCGCTCGACCAGGGCGGGATGGAGTGCCAGGTGACCGCGACCGCAAAGAGCGGCGAGTACAGCATCGTCACCGATTACTTCACCGACCCAGGCCGGAACACGCTGCTCATGCGGGTGCGCCTCCGCAACACGGCTCACAATGCGCTGCAGCTGTACGTGCGCTTCGACCCGACGATCAACGGCAACGGCGGAGGCGGATCGGGCAACGGCGGCGCCGACTCAGCGACCGTGGACAGCTCGACCGGCCACCCGGTGATGGTCTCTTACGACACCAACACAACGACGAACGCCGTGAACAGGGATTACGCCCGGCCGGTCTTCGCCGCGCTGGACGGGCCGTTCAATCAAGCCACTAGCGGTTTCGCCGCGACCGCAAGCGACGGATTGAGCGAACTGGACGCATCACACAACCTGACACAGCTCTACTCCGACGCCCTCAACGGCAACGTGGTTCAGACGGGCCACATCCTCCTGCACGGCAGGGGCGATGCAAACCTCACCCTCGCTCTTGGCTTTGGCGCCGACCAGGCATCCGCGGTCGCGAGCGCCGAAGGCTCGCTGCAGTCGGACCTCGGCAGTCTGCGTGATGCATATCGCAACAGCTGGAACACATACGACGCTGGACTGATCCCACCGCCGCAGCAGCTGCCCGGCGTCTCGTCCGCCGGCGTCAAGCAGCTGACCGCCGAGTACTACCTCAGCGCCAACGTGGTGAAGGCTTCCGAAGACAAAACCTTCCCAGGTGCCATCGTCGCCAGCCTTGCCTCGCCGTGGGGGCAGGCCGTATCGGCTGGGGACCCCAACAACACCTACTTCGGCTCGTACCGCGAGGTGTTCGCGCGCGACCTCTATGAGGCATGGACTGGTCTCGTCGCCGACGGCGACCTCGCCACCGCGCGAGATGCGGTGACATTCCTCTTCGACCGCCAGCAGCAGGCCGACGGCTCGATGCCGCGCAACAGCCTGCTCAACGGCAAACCCGCGCCCGACTCGTTCAACACCCAGCTCGACGAGTGCTCGTACCCGATTCTGATGGCCTGGACGCTGGGCATGACGGACAGCACGCTGTACCAGCAGCACATCAGGCCGGCCGCTTACTTCGTCGCCTCCCACGGCCCGAGCTTTGGACCTGAGCGCTGGGAGGAGCAGGGCGGCTACTCGCCTTCGACGATCGCTGCAGAGATCGCCGGGCTGATCTCCGCCGCCGACATCGCAGACGTCAACGGCGACCACGTCTCCGCACGTGTCTTCCGCGGCACCGCCGACGACTGGCAGCGATCGATCAAAGGCTGGACCGTTACGACCACCGGGCCGCTCGCCGCCCACCCCTACTTCATCCGCCTGTCGAAGACCGGCGATCCCAACGCCGCTATCTCATACAACCTCGGCAACGGCGGCCCGACGCTCGACCAGCGGGCGGTCATCGACGCCGGGTTCCTCGAGCTCTCGCGTCTGGGCGAACTCGCCGCGTCGGACCCGGCCATCCAGGAATCGATGCCGGTGGTCGACGCCACAATCGAGTCGACGACGCCGAGCGGCCCCGGCTGGCACCGCTACAACGGCGACGGCTATGGCGATGCGGCGTCCAACGGACACCCGTGGGCCCCCACCGGCCAGGGCACGGGACATCTGTGGCCCGCACTGTCTGCCGAGCGCGGCGAGAACGGACTGCAGACAGGTGACACCGCCGAGGCGGTGGCGCTGCTGGCTGCGATGAACAACTTCGCGTCAGGCGTGGGACTGATCCCAGAGCAGGATTGGGAGCTTCCCAACCTGGCCGCTTCGCCCTACGGCACCGACCCGACTGTGGCTTCGATTGGCTTCCGGGACGGGAAGCCGGCGGGATCGGCCGCGCCGCTGACGTGGTCGGCCGGGTCGTTTGTGCGCCTGTTCGCCGACATCGGCGCGGGAAGGCCGCTCGACCAGCCGGCCAACACCACATCGCGCTACGTCAGTCACCAGCAGGGCACGACGTCGCTCACCGTGACCTCGCCCGCCAACCAGTCCGCGATCAGTGGATCGCCGGTGACCGTGACTGGCACGACGGTGACCGGCAACATGGTCTCGGTCGCGGCGACCAACACCGACACTGGCTTCACAACTGCCACCGCGGAGACTACCGCGGCGCCCGACGGATCGTTCACCATCACAGTGGCCGCGACGCCAGGCACGACCGTCATCACGGTGGTGGCCACTGCCGCCGACGGAGGGACCGCACACACCACGAGGACCGTGGTCTGGGACTTCGTGCCCGGCACCAGGATCCTCGACGTCACCGACCCGACCGGCGATGACAGCGGACCGGGCAACTACGCATACCCGACCTCGGGCGACTTCCACGCCGGCGCATTCGACATTACGGACTTCCAGGTCTACGACGACAGCGCGGGCAGCGGGAACATCATTTTCCGGTTGCAGACCCGCGACCTGTCGCCGACGTTCGGAAGCCCGCTGGGGGCCCAGCTGGTCGACGTCTACGTCCACGACCCCAACGCCGCGCCGGCCGACACATCAACCTCGGCCTCCTTCTCGCAGCGCAACTACCAGATCGATCCCGCTGCCGCCTGGGACCGTCTGATCGAGGTGCAGGGCTTCGGGCAGCGCTACGTCGATGCCCACGGGACCACAATGGGTACGGTTGCGATTCGCGCGAACCAGATCTCGCGCTACATCACCTTCAGCGTGCCGGCATCGAGCCTCGGACACCCGGGCAGCGGCTGGGGTTTCACT
The DNA here is from genome assembly GCA_036390825.1 of Candidatus Dormiibacterota bacterium. Classification (GTDB taxonomy): domain Bacteria; phylum Chloroflexota; class Dormibacteria; order CF-121; family CF-121; genus CF-13. Next base: position 100,542 of record DASWBA010000183.1, on the reverse strand, counting down.
GTGGTGCTCACCGGGCAGGACGGGTTCAGTCAGGATCAGGCGCGCGGCTTCAGCCCCACCCCCGGCTCATTCAGCTTTGGCGTGTGCGCCACTTCGAGCAGCGATCCGCACTGCACAGTCGACCCCAATACGGTGCCGAAGGCGATGGACGTGCTGACCCCGGCGGGAGTGCTCCAGAGCAATGAACTTGACTACACAGTCCACTCCCCCGTCGTGATCACGGACGTGGTGATTCCGTAGCACGCTGCGAACGTGACCGCAATTCCGGTTCCCCTGGGCGCCGGCTCAGGCTGCTGTTTTCGGGACGTCCTCAGTTGATGGATCGGCCACCGGTTCGGTCGCCGCCTGCGCCTGCACCTTCGCGACGGGAACGACCTGGCGGAAGCCCGCGAGCGCGACTTCCCAGTTCTCGAGCATCGCGGCGGCGCGCGTGCTGCCGGTCCTGCGGTGGTGCTCTTCCACCAGCGCGCGCAGCTCGCGCTCATTCTCTTCGGGCACATCGCGCGCGATCACGCTGTCGGCGTTGAGCTGCCGCCACTCGGTCAGGTAGGCGACGCCGCCGGTCATCCCCGCGCCCGCGTTCCACCCCACCGCGCCGAGCGCGACTGCCACGCCACCGGTCATGTACTCGCAGAAGTGATCGCCCGCGCCTTCGACCACAGCAGTGGCGCCGGAGTTGCGCACGCAGAAACGCTCGCCGACTCGACCGGCCACGAACAGATGCCCGCCGGTCGCGCCGTAGCAGATGGTGTTGCCGGCGAGGACCGGATCGGGCGACGCGTCGTCTGCAAACGGGCGGATGACGATCACGCCGCCGCCCATGCCTTTGCCCACGTAGTCCTGCGCCTCGCCTTCGAGCGTCAGCTCCATGCCCTCGTCGATGAACGCGCCAAAGCTCTGGCCGGCGCTGCCGCGGTACTCGCGCGACTCACCGGCTTCGAATGCGGCGCCCACGGTGCGCTGCGAGTTGTCGATGACGCCGCTTGGTGGCGGCGGCGCCGGCTCGTCGCCGTTCCGAGTCCAGCTGCGGCGCCGGGGGAGGCTCGCTTCGGGTTTGCGGAGGATGAACGAGAGGTCGAGCGCGGATTCTCCGGCCCGCTCGAGCAGGTCGACCCTGCCCACCGCATCGTCAAGGGTCGCGATCCCCATCGCCGCGAGGTGCTCGCGCGTTTCGTCGGCGATGTGGAACAGGTGGTTGATCACGTGCTCGGGCCGGCCCTCGAACTTCGCCCTCAGGTCGTCTCGCTGGGTGGCGATGCCGGTCGGGCAGGTGTTGAGGTGGCACTGCCTGGCCATGTCGCAGCCGAGGGCGACCAGCACGCCCGTCCCGAAGCCGAACTCCTCGGCGCCGAGCAGCGCCGCGATCACGATGTCTCGGCCGCTTCTCAACCCGCCGTCGGTGCGCAGGCTCACGCGCTCGCGCAGGCGGTTCGCGACCAGCACCTGCTGCGTTTCTGCGAGTCCAAGCTCCCACGGAACGCCGGCGTTCTTGATCGACGACAGCGGCGACGCGCCAGTGCCGCCGTCATGGCCGGAGACCAGGATGTAATCGGCACGCGCCTTGGCGACGCCGGCAGCGATCGTGCCCACGCCCGCCTCGGAGACGAGCTTGACTCCAATGCGCGCGCGCGGGTTGACCGTCTTGAGGTCGTGGATGAGCTGGGCGAGGTCCTCGATCGAATAGATGTCGTGGTGGGGCGGTGGCGAGATGAGCTGCATCCCCGGCTGTGCGTGTCGCAAGCGGGCGATGAGGCTCGTGACCTTGAGGCCGGGCAGCTGGCCGCCCTCACCGGGTTTGGAGCCCTGCGCGATCTTGATCTCGAGCTCGTCCGCACGCTTCAGGTAGCGCGGAGTCACGCCGAACCGCGCGGACGCGACCTGCTTCACGCGGTTGTCGCGGCGCCCTCCCTCGTCGTCATAGGTGGCCGGGTCCTCGCCGCCCTCGCCTGAGTTCGAGCGCGCGCCGATCCGGTTCATCGCGATCGCCAGCGCTTCGTGCGCTTCAGGCGACAGCGCGCCGAGCGACATCGCTGTGCTCACGAAGCGCTTGACGATCTCGGTGGAGGGCTCGATCTCATCCAGGGGCAGAGGCCGCAGCGCTGCCTTGACATGCAGAAGCTCCCGCAGCGACTGCGGGTCGCCCATGCTCGAGAGCCGGCGCCACTCGAGGTAGGCTGCGTGGTCGTTTTCACGCGCGGCCTTCTGCGCGGCGCGCACCGCCACGGGGTTGTACGCGTGATGCTCACCCGCTTTGCGGAAGCGCACGCGCCCGTGGTCGGCCAGCGACGCGGCTTCGACGAGCCTGGGGAGCGCCATCCTTTCTATGTCGGTGAGGTCCGAACCGCCGATATGCGAAGGCACGGCCGGGAAGCAGACCTCCATCACCTCGGCGCCCAGGCCGAGCGCCTCGAGGACCTGCGCGCCGCGATAGCTGTCGACGCACGAGATTCCCATCTTGGCCATGACTTTCAACAGGCCGGCCTCGAGCGCTTTGCGATAGTGCATCTCCCCTTCCGGTGCCGCCGCGGCCGCGGTCGCCAGCGCCAGGTAAGGATGGACTGCACTCGCGCCGATCGTGATGAGGCATGCGACGTCGTGCACGTCGACGACGTCGCCGGCGATGGCGACCAGGTCCCTGGCCATGCGCCCGCCCGACTCGAGCAGCGATTCGTGCACCGCGCCGGCCGCCAGAGCCATGGGGATTGCAATACGTTCTGGTCCGGCGCGGCGGTCGCTGAGAGCGATGACGCCGTCCGCCTCCAACGCTTCGCGGCACAGGCGCCGCAGGGAGTCGCGCAAAGACTCACCCAGCGCGTACGTGGCGTCGAGCACTGTCGCTTCCTCGAGCACGCGCGCCAGCTCGGCCGCGCCGAGCACCGGTGATTCCAGCTCGAGCAGCCGTGTCGAGCCGGGGATGGCGGGGTGGTGGCTGCGCCGCAGCTCGCGATCGGCGCCGCCCTCCGGCTCCAGGGTGCCGCGCCTGGGCCCGAGCAGCACGCGCAGGGACATGACCGCTTTTTCGCGGAGGGGATCGATGGCGGGGTTGGTGACCTGCGCGAACCGCTGCCGCAAATAGCCGTAAACGCGGCGCGGCGTGCGGCCCAGCGCGGCGATGGGGATGTCGTCTCCCATCGAGAAGACGGGCTCGGCGCCGGTCTCCGCCATGGTCGCGACCACGATCTTCACGTCCTCAGAGCCCCAGCCGTGGATCCTCTGCTGGACCGTGATGTCGTCCGGCGCCTCGACGTCGAGATGGTGGCGCTCGACTGGAACCAGCACGCGGTCCGCCAGCAGGCCGTAGTCGTGGCGCGCGGCCGCGCGCTCCTTGGCTTCGGCGTCCTGGAGCACCGATCCGTCGCGCGTGTCGACGAGCAGCATCTGGCCGGGACCCAGCCGTCCCCGCTCCACGACGGCGCCCGGCGACATTGCCACCACGCCGGCTTCCGAAGCCGCGACCACCAGCCCGTCCCGAGTGCGCTGCCAGCGCAGGGGTCGCAGCCCGTTGCGGTCGAGCGCCGCGCCCACCACCACGCCATCGCTGAAGGCGAGCGCCGCGGGTCCGTCCCAGGGCTCGAAGCGGATCGACTGGTAGCGGTAGAAGTCGCGCACGGGCGCCGCGAGGTCGCCGCGTCCTTCCCATGCGTCGGGGACCAGGCTCATCAGGGCCTCCGAGACCTCCCAGCCGCGCTGCACGAGCAGCTCGAGCGCGTTGTCGAGCGAGGCCGAGTCCGAACCTTCCGGCCACACAACCCCGCGCAGCTCCGGCTCGAGCTCAGCTTCGCGCGCCCTCATCCACGCGCGGTTGCCCGTGATGGTGTTGATCTCGCCGTTGTGCGCGAGCATCCGGAACGGCTGCGCGAGGCGCCAGTCCGGCATGGTGTTGGTCGAGTAGCGCTGGTGGAAAACCGCAAGCCGGCTCTCGCACGACTCATCGCGAAGGTCGAGGTAGAAATCGGCGAGCCGTGTGCCGGCCATCAAGCCCTTGTAGACCACGGTCCGGCTCGAGCACGACGGCAGGTACATGCGCACGTTTTCCTCTGATGCGCGCCGTTCGGCTTGCCGGCGCACGACGTAGAGGCGCCGTTCCCACTCAATCGGATCGAGGTCCGGCCTGGCGATCAGGCCGTGCCAGACGGCGGGCATCGTCGCGCGGGCACGGTCGCCCAGGCTGTCCTGATCCACCGGCACCGCCCGCCAACCGGCCAGCGTCAGGCCGTTGCGCTCGATGGATTCGGCCACGATCGCGCGGGCGCGCGCATCCCATTCGAAAAGCACGGCCACCGCGAACGAGCCGCCGAGGAGGCGGTGCGGGACCTGGATCAGGAGACCGGCGCCGTCTCCGCTCTTGCCGTCCGCGTCCAGGCCGCCGCGGTGCGACAGCCGGGCCAGCGCCTGCACCCCGAGCATGACGGATTCATGGCCGAGGTCGGGCGTGGCCACGAAGCCCATGCCGCACGCCGCCCGATCGCTGGGCATCTCTCCAGGCCAGGCGCGGCGCGTGGAAGCACGTACGGGGGGCACTGCGGGAAGCTTACCGAGCGTTGCCTGCCATCCCTAGTGCGCAGGCGACAAAACAAGTCCGAATTCGTTATGCGACTCTCACATGCCCAGGAGGGCCTGCACGCGCAGAGCCACCGCGAGGTTGAGCCTTGTCTCGGGGTCCTCGAGGTCGACGCCGCTGATCTCGCGGATGCGATCGAGGCGGTAACGAAGCGTGTTCGGGTGCACGCGGAGCCGGGTCGCCGCCTGCTGCTGCTCGCCCGTCTCGAGGTAGGCGCGCAGCGTGGCCACAAGGCTGCCCTTGCGCGTGCTGTCGTGCTCCATCAGCGGCCCGAGGTGGCGGCGGCTGTAGTCGACGAGCCGTTCGTCGGTCACGGCGGCGAGCAGGCCGGTGAGCCCGAGCTCAGGTACGGAGACCACCTGCCCCCAGCGTTTGAAGCGGGCCAGCGAGTCCATCACCGACACCACCTCGCGCTGCGCGGCCGCCACCCCGGCGGGCGCTTCGGTGGGGCCGCTGAAACCGACCGACACGGTGAAGCCGGGCTTCCACTCCGCGATCGTCTGCCTGACCTGGATGCCCAGGGCATGGCCCCGCGCCTGGTGGTCGCCGGGCTCTGCGCCCAGCGGCAGCAGAGAGACGACGCTGTCCGAACGTCCCTGCACCAGCGCGCGCGGGTAGCTGGTCCGCACGACCCCCGTGACCCGCCGCAGGAACTCGCGCTTGAGGGCCTGGATCGCGTCCTCCGACACCTGGCGTGACTTGTTGAAGCCGCGGAAGTCGTCGATGTCGACCAGCATCACGATGTGGCTGCCGTGCATCGGGAATCCAAGGTGGCGCGCCCTGCGCTGCGCGGCGGCCTCATCACCATAGGTGCCGTGGAGCAGGTCCTCCAGAAACTCCCCGCGAACCCGGCCCTCGACTTCGGCCAGCTCGCGCTCTTTGGCCACCGCCAGCGCGAGGACGAGCGCGGCCTGCTCGATGGCCATGAAGGCAAGCTCTTCATGGTGGGGCGGGTGATCGAGCACCGAGATGTACCCAAGCACCTGGTTGGCGGCCAGGATCGGGGCGATCAACCGTTCGCGCGACATGCCCACATGCGGGAAGGCCGGCACCTTGACCGGGCCGCGCTTCTGCTCGACCTCGCGGAGCATGCGCTGGATCTGGGGATCGAAGAGGACGCGCTGAGGCGTGCCCTGGCGCTGGATCGTCTCTTTGCGGTGAGGATCGCCCGAGCCGCCGGCGTGCGCGAGCAGGTGAAAGCTTGCGTCCTCGATCACGACCGCGCTCTCGAGCAGCTCGGCCAGCGTGCGGCAGATCTCGTTGACGCCCTTGCCGTCGAGCACGAGCTCGGTGAAGCGGCGGTGGATGTCGAGCGAGCGCTTGAGGCGCCAGTGCTCGGCGTTGATGATCCGCTCGAGGAGCGGGGTCATGAGGTCGACCATCTGGACGTCGGCGGCGACCGTGAACACGGGCACGTTCAGCCGGTCGGCCTCGGTGAGCATCTCGGGCGGCAGCTTGCGGAGGTACGGGTGCGGCCGGACCACCAGGCCGGCGCCCCCGCCGTCGGCGATGCGGCCGATGAGGCGGACCTGCGCGTCGCGGTCGTCCTTGATCGGGAAACCGGTCGTGAGCATGAGGTCGCCGGCTCGCGGTTGGACCTCGGGAGTCTCCATCATCCGGACCCATTCGATTTGCCGGTCCAAACCGTCGGCCCCGGCGACCAGCTTGGCGCTGGCGAAAGCGCCAAAGCGCATCGCTTCGCGGACGGTCGGCCGAGGCTCGGTGAGCTCGTCGGCGGCCTTCTCGGCCTTCTTGGTCACCATGGCTTCCCCATTATGTGTGTGTGTGGGGGACAAGCGCTCCGGCGGGCTTGTTGTGGCGGGGTCACTAGGCTCGTTTCGACGCAGCGCGTAATCTGAAACCGTGACCCAGGAAGATGCGCCCGCGTGCGAGCGCCACGACTCATCGGTGCCGATGCAGCTTCGAACCCTGCACTCGGACTCGTCCCAGCCGGACCGGGTGGTCGCGCTGTACGAGTGTCCAGAGTGCGGCCACGAGCGCCGGCTCCCAATTCGCACCGAGGACGCCGCTTAGGCGGTAAGCGGTTCCGGGTCGACGGGGTCCGGCTCGCGCCAGGCCCATATGGCCGCGGGGAGGGTGGTGCCCAGTAGGGCGGCCCCCGAATAGATCACGAATGCAGTGGCAGCGGCAGCATTGGCCGGTTGCGTCTGCAAGGTCACTACCGTCACCGGCCACGCGATGAGCGCCACGGGGCCGAAGATCTGATATGCGGCGCGGAACGCGCGATTCCGATTCTGGACCAGCCGTTCATCAAGGCCGGAATCCCCAGCGAGCACCTCTCGGTTCAGGAACGTCCTGCGGCTCAACAAGATAAGCGCGCCCAATGCAGAGGCCAGCGGAACGACAGGTATGACCGGGAGGATCGAATCCAGAGGGGTCAAGACCTTCGACAGGATCGCGACCAACACCCAGCCGCCGTAAACGGCGACGACCAGGCGCCGGCGCGATCGGCGTTTTCCCACCTGGTCAAGGTGTGCCGGCACAGGCCAGGCGGCCATGATCTGTTCGGCCGACAAGCCCCGCCGCAATTGCGCTGCGAAGTACCTCGGGGGGATGCCCCTCCGTTTCATCTCGGCCGCCAGCTCCTTGAGATTCTCCGTCATGCCGATTCCTCCTTCCTGTAGAGCTGGCTGCTCATAGGGACGAACGGCCGGCGCGAGAAGACGGCCTCGATCGGGAGCCCGAAGAACTCGGAGATCCTGAAAGCCAGCTCGAGGCTGGGGTTGTAATCCCCACGCTCCAGGTAGCCGACGGTCTGGTAGTTGATCTGGAGGGCGTCGGCGAGCTGCTGTCGTGACAGGCCTCGCTCCGCTCGAAGGACCGTAATCCTATTCCAGATCGAGGGACTCATACCACGAATTATTGTAGAACTACAACGAAATGGAGTTCAATACAGCAACCGACCGGCGAACCTGGTTCATGGCCTACGCTCTGGGTGCGGGTGTCGGGCGGTCCTCGGGCAAGGCCAGGTTGTGCACGACGAGCTCATCGATCTCGAGGCGTCGCACCCGCGCTCGACCGATGACCAGGCGGCCGATCGCGAACGCGCCGATGGCCAGAGCGCCGAACGCCACCGCGCCCACCGCCATCGCCCCGAGGGCATTCGCGGTTCTCCGGCGGGTGGTCAAGCGCCGGCGGGCCCCCATCGCGATCGACCCCAGGGCATTTGCGGCCCGCCGCCGGGTGGCGATGCTCAAGCGGGCCAACTACTTCGCCTCGATCAGCTCGCGCAGAACCAGGGGCAGGACGCCGCCGTGGTGGATGTAGCCGACCTCGGTGTCGTTGTCGACACGCGCATGGGTTCTGAAGGTCGTCGTTCCGCCATCGTCGGAGGTGGCCACGACGTCAACCGATTGGCCCGGCTTGATCGCGTCGAACCCGCGGATCGCGAATCGCTCGCGACCTGTCAGCCCGAGTGACTGCGGGTTCTCGCCAGGGGCGAATTCCAGGGGCAGGATGCCCATGCCGACCAGGTTCGAGCGATGGATGCGCTCGAAGCTCTCTGCGATCACGGCGCGCACTCCCAACAAAAGCGGACCCTTCGCCGCCCAGTCGCGCGAAGAGCCCGATCCGTACTCCTTGCCGGCGATGATGATGAGGGGCACGTTCTCCGCGCGATATCGCTCGGAAGCGTCGTAGATCGTGAGCTCCTCGCCGCCGGGAAAGTGCCGCGTCCAGTACCCCTCCCGCGCGACCAGCTTGTTGCGCAGCCGGATGTTGCCAAATGTGCCGCGCACCATCACCTCGTGGTTGCCCCGCCGTGATCCATAGCTGTTGAAGTCCGGCTTCTGAACGCCGCGCTCGATGAGGTACTTCCCCGCGGGACTGTCGTGCGGGATCGCACCGGCCGGCGAGATGTGGTCGGTCGTCACCGAGTCCCCGAGCATGGCGATGACGCGCGCCCCGCTGACATCGGTCAGGGGCTTGGGCTGCGGCGCGAAGCCCTCGAAGTACGGAGGCTCCTTGACGTAGGTGGAGCTGGAATCCCACTGGAAGATCGGCCCGGTCGGCGCCGACATCTTCTTCCAGTGCTCGTCGCCGTCGAAGATGCGTGAGTACTCGCGCTTGAACATGTCCTGCTGCACGCATTTCTGGACGACCGCGTTGACCTCCGCGGGCGACGGCCAGAGCTCCGACAACATCACCGGCTTGCCATCGCGAGTCCTGCCCAGCGGGTCTTTGGTCAGGTCGATGTGGACGGTGCCGGCGAGGGCGTAGGCGACCACCAGCGGTGGTGAGCCGAGGTAGCTGGCCTTGACCAACGGATGAATTCGGGATTCGAAGTTGCGGTTGCCCGAGAGCACCGCGACCACGCTGAGGTTTTCCTCGACCACCGCGGCTTCGATCTCGGGGGTGGCCAGGGGGCCCGAGTTGCCGATGCAGGTGGTGCACCCGAACCCGACGAGGAAGAAGCCAAGCTTTTCGAGCGGCTCCATCAGGCCGGCCATCTGCAGGTAATCGGTGACCACACGCGAGCCGGGCGCAAGGCTGGTCTTGACGTAGGGGCGCACTTCCAGTCCGAGCTCCACAGCCTTTTTCGCGAGCAGTCCTGCGGCCACCATGACGGTGGGGTTGGAGGTGTTCGTGCAGCTCGTGATCGCGGCGATCACCACCGAGCCATCTCGCACCCGCGCGGCGGGCTTGGCCTCCACCGCCACCACCGAGCGGCCGTTGACCGGCCCGCCCTCATCCGACAGCCTTCCCACGGCCTCAGAGTCGGGCTTGGGCCCGTTGCCGAATGCGGCCGTGAAGCTTGCCCATACATTCGGCAGCGACGCGCGGTCCTGCGGCCGCTTCGGTCCGGCCAGGCTCGGCTCCACTTTGCCGAGGTCGAGCTCCAGCAACTCCGTGAACTTCGGCGTCGAACTGCCGTCGACGCGAAACAGACCCTGTTCCTTGGTGTACCGCTCGACGAGCTCGATCTGTTCGCGGCTGCGGCCGGTGACCTCGAGGTAGCGAAGGGTCTGGGCGTCGACCGGGAAAAGCGCCGACGTGGCCCCGTACTCCGGGCACATGTTGCTGAGCGTCGCGCGGTCCGGCACCGACAGGGTCGAGAGGCCGTCGCCGCAGAACTCGACGAACTTGTCCACGACGCCGTGCTTGCGCAGCATCTCGGTGAGCGTGAGCACGAGGTCGGTGGCGGTCGATCCGGCGGGCAGCGCTCCGTGGAAGCGCACGCCGACGACGATGGGCGAGGCGAGGTATGCGGGCTGGCCGAGCATCGCAGCCTCGGCCTCGATGCCGCCGACGCCCCAGCCCAGCACGCCGAGCCCGTTGACCATCGTCGTGTGCGAGTCGGTGCCCATCAACGTGTCGGGGATCGCGAGCCTGCGGCCTGTGCCTGCGGCGCGCACCTGGACGACCTTGGCGACGTGCTCGAGGTTCACCTGGTGGCAGATGCCCATGCCCGGCGGCACGAGCGAGAAGTTGTTGAACGCTTGCTGGGCCCACCGCAGGAGCGAGTAGCGCTCGCGATTGCGCTCGATCTCCTTCTCGATGTTGCGGGTGTAGGCGTCTCGGAACCCGAAGGAATCGACCTGCACGGAGTGGTCGATGATCAGGTCGACCGGCACGAGCGGGTCGACCTTGCCGGCGTCCTTGCCCGCCCGCTGCATCGCCGACCGCATGGCCGCGAGGTCCACCACCGCCGGCACGCCGGTGAAGTCCTGCATGAGCACACGCGCGGGAAGAAAGGGAAGTTCGGCGCCGTCGGGCGGCGGCGCCGGCCAGGCGGCCAGCGCGCGCACGCTCTGCTCGTTCGCGGTCCCCGCTTCGCTCAGACGCAGCAATCCTTCGAGGAGGACCTTGACCGTCATGGGCAGGCCGGCGGCTTCAGGCAGCGCGGCCAGGGGGTAATAGTCGAGGTCGGTGCCGGACAGCTGCCTGCGCGCCGAGGTCATGTTCGAATCGTACTAGCCTCCATGGGCACGACCATCGATCCCAGCGGCCCGAGCTCCACACGCTCATCCAGGACTGGCAGCTCGCGACGTTGTGGTGTTTCGCTGAAATTGAGCGCGACCAACACGCTTTCGTCAGGCGTGCTCCGTTCATAGGCGAACACCTCCGCGTCCGCAAGCACCGTTCGTCGTTCGCCCCGGCGCAGCGCGACCGAATCGCGTCGCATCCGTCCAAGAGCCTGGAAGTGCGCCAGCAGGTCCTGGTTCTGCTCGCCGCCCCACAGCATCGGCAGGCGAGCCTCGGCGTTCTCGATCACGCCGTCGAAGCGCTGGCTCAGGCCGACTTCGGTGCCGTAATAGATGACGGGCATGCCCGGCAATGTGAGCAGCAGCGTCGCGGCCAGCTTGAGGCGGTCCGGGTTTCCGCCTGCCATCCACAAGAAGCGGTTCATGTCGTGGTTGTCGAGCACCGTCGCCAGGCCGAGGCCTGGATACGCTCGATCGTGCTCGTCGAGCCAGGTCGCGAACCCGGCCGCGTCCATCCGGCCGCGCGCCAGCGCCTGGCGCACGTAGTACGCCAGGTCGAAGTCGAAGATCGCATCCAGGCGACCGGCGTACCGGGCCAGCCAATCCGGAAGGCCGGTGGCCTCGCCGAGGACAAGCGCGTCCGCCTTGACGGCGCGCAGGCCGCGCCGGAGCTCAACCCAGAAGGCGGGATCGACTCCGGCCACATGGTCGCAGCGGACGCCGTCGGCGCCGTACGCGGTCAGCCAGTGCTGCGCGGCGCGAACGAGGTGCTGCTGCACATTGGGATCGCCGGTGTCGAGCTCGGGCAGCGAGATTGTGTCCGAGAAACAGCGGTAGTAGTGAGGCCACTGCCAGAAGCGGTAGTAGGCGGCGGCGTCGCCATCCTTCTCGATCGCATCGCGAAAAAGATGATGGCCGCGCCCCGTGTGATTGGGCACGAAGTCGAGCAGCACGCGCATGTCGTGGTCGTGCGCGGCCTCCACGAGGCGGACCAGCGCCGTATCGCCGCCGTAGCGTGGCTCCACCGTGAGGAAGTCCTCGTGGTCGTATCCGTGGTGCGAAGGACTCTGATGAACGGGGCTCAGCCAGAGGACGTTGCAGCCCAGCCCCGCGATGTGGTCGATATGCTCGCGGATGCCGTCCAGCGTGCCCCCGTACAGCGCGGTGGAGTCGCCTGGAGCGGGCAAGCTCTCGCCCGGCCGCGAGAACCGGTCGACCATGACGTGATAGCACAGCCCGTCGCGCAACCAGTCGGGCGGCGGAGGAGGTGCCGCTTCGAGAGCGAACTCCTGGCCGCCGGGCCGGGGATCCGAGTCCGACGCCCACATCGGAGTCGCGTCTTGATCGCGGAGATGGACACGAATCCTGTAGCGCCAAACCTCACCGGCCGCGGCCGGAGGCACGGGTCCGCTCCATAGAGCCGGGTGGCCGCGCGTCAGAGGCGACGGCTCGAGCTCCCCGGCGGGCTGCCCGTCGACCTCCATAGTGACCGCGGTCACGTCGAGATCCGATCGCACCTCGGCGGTGAGGCGGCGCCCGCCCGGCTCGGGCATTCCGGAGTGGAACGCACCGCCGTAAAGGGCGCGGGCGTGCCGTGCTTTTTGCACGCTCGCCTGGTGCTCGAAGAAGCCGTCGTCTGTGGGCGCGGTCGGCGGGAGCAAAGCGTGAACCGTGAGCAGGAGCAAGGCGTGCGCCGCGAGGTCTACCCCGCTGCCGGAGACGAACAGCCTCAACGACGATCGCCTGGCCGCCGCGCCCTGCAATGCCGCGATGGCGTTGGCTCGACGCCCGGCGATTGCGTCTTGCCACGCCGACCAGAGTGCTGCGCCAGTACCAGTTGTCGGGGGCGACGATGGCGGCTCCGCCGCACCACCGGCCCGGTGTTCGGCGGCCCACTCGAAGAACGCCAGTGCGGCGCCGCGCTCGCCGCAAACATCGAGCGCGTGAGCCACGAGAACGTCCTCGGAGGGGCCGGCTGCAAACGCACCGGAGCGATCGTGATGCTGCGCGATCACCAGCACGCTGCGGGCGTAGAGGTCTGCAATCGCGGCGCGATCCACGAGGTCGGGGACGCGAGCGACTACCGACGCCCGTGTGGCCCCGGCCAGCGGCGGTGGATCGAACCCATCGGGCCACGCGCCCTCGAAGCGAATGCCTGCCGGAGGCAGGACCTCATCCAGGCCGAGCTCCCAGCCCACGGTGTAGTCGCCGTCGAATCGGAAGGCCACGAGCAAGCTCTCGCCGATGGCGGCGAGACGACGTTCGACCTTGATGCCGGTCGAGTGGCGCGAAAGCACTCGCAGCACGTTGGTGCCGCGCACGTACTCGCGGCGATGCTTCCAACCGCGGCCGCCGATCCGGCGCCTTCGCCCGGCGCCTTGCTCGAGCACCCCGTGAACAGGCTTCTCGAGAAGCTCGTGATCGAGGTGAGGGGCGCACAGGCCGATCAGGCTGCCGTCCGCGCCGACCTTCGCGAGGAGCCTGCCGTTGCCGACGGTGGCCACAAAGCGGGCGCTCATGCCTGCGAGAGGTTAGCCGACCGGCCCGCGGCCCTCATCGCGTCGGCAATTCGGTTCACGCCGTCGGCATGTTCGACCTCCTCGAGCGAGGCGGGCAGCGCGAGCCGCCAGTTCGGAAATTCGGTCGTAGTGCCCGGGACATTGGGTCGTTCGACGACACCAAGCGCATCCTCGAGCGAAGCGAGGACGATGCGCGGCCGCCCGCGCGCAAGCGCCGTGTAAGCCGCCACCGCTACGTCAACCGGCGCGGTGGCGTCAGGCAGGCCGGTGACGCTCACCAGCTTGTCGCGCAGGTGGTGGAGCCGGCGCTCGGGCTCATTCAACGTCCAGATGCCCGCGACCGTGGGCAGGTCGTGCGTCCCGATCGCGGCGATCGCGTCGTGGGGCCAGCGCCCAGGCTCCGAACCTTCGAACCACAGCAGGCGATAAGACAGCGACCCTCGCCGGCGCAGGTGCTCGCGCACCGTCGGCGGCACCAGTCCGAGGTCTTCGCCGACCACGAATGCGCGGGCGCGCCGGCTCTCGTTGGCGAGAAGCGACAGCAAGGCCGCGGCGGGGTAGCGCACGTATGCGCCATCGGCCGCGACCTTGCCGCTGGGAATCCAGAAGAGACGGAAAAGCCCCATGACGTGGTCCAGCCGGACCCCCGCCGCGTGAACGGCCGCGCTGCGGATCGCATCTATGAACGGCTCCCAGTGCGCGCCACTCATCAGCCACGGGTTGAAGGCCGGCAAGCCCCAGTCCTGGCCGTCGCGAAAAAACTCGTCCGGGGGCGCGCCTACGCGCACATCCGGCGCCAGCAGGTCCTGCCATCGCCAGGCGTCGAACCCGTCCGAGGCGAAGCCGACCGGCACGTCCGTGATGAGCCCGATCTCACGCGCTGCGCGCGCGAGCTGGCGATCGACGTGGAACTGCTGCCACTTGTGAAACGTGATGCGCTCGGCGAGCCTTCGGCGGCTGGGCTCGATCCCGTCATTGCGAGGATGCCGGAGGTATGCGGGCCACGTCCGCCAGGCAGGTCCATGCACCTCGGCCAGCGCATTGAAGGTCGCGAAGTCGTGCAGTGCACGACCCTGCCGGCGGATCCATGCGTCGAGGCCTTGCGGATCGGGTGCGGCTTGAAAAATGCACGTCAACGCTTCCGACTTCAGCTGAAACACCTGGTCGTAGTCGATCAGGCGCTCTTGATTGAGCTCGATTGCGGCCGCACGCAGAGGCTGAATCTCTTCCGCGCATCGGTCTGCCCCTTCGATCTCTCCGATGCGCAGATAGAGGGTGTTTCGAAAGCGCCGCGACGATGCGTAATAGGGCGAGGGCTCGTAAGGAAGGGTTGGCGTTTGCGCCCCCAGCGGGTTGAGCAGGATCAGCGATGCGCCGCGCCGTCGCGACCAGCGGCCGAAGCGCCGCAGATCGGCCAGGTCTCCGATGCCCCAGCTCTCGCGCGACCGCAGCGCGTAGAGCTGGACCGCCCAGCCCCACGTGCGGTCCGGCGCGGGCGCGCAAGGCTCGTCCTGGAGCTTCAGGCGCCGGACGCGAGGCGGCCGGTCTTGCGCCGCGCCCATGGCGGCGAGGATGGCGTCGGTGGTCGTGCGAGGGGTCTCGACCAGGTCACCCTGCCAGCCGTGATAGGAGGGCAGGATCCCCCAGCGCCCTGCACGATCAAGCATGTACCGGCCAAGCTACCATTCGCCCGGATGACGAGAGGCACGGCCGGCAAGCTCCATCACGTGCCCGCCGAGGCGTGCACGCCTGCCACCGCGCAGACGCCGGGCATGTCCCGCACGGCGGCGCTGTCCGGCGACACGGTCGGCAGCCGCGCCATCTGGATGGGCGAAACGCGCGTGGCGCCGGGCGTTGCCTCCGGTCCGCATCATCACGGCAAGAGCGAAACCGGCATCTACGTCGTCGCGGGCAGCCCCGAATTCGTGTATTCGGAGGATGGGCACGAGGTGCGCCTGCGGACGAAGCCCGGCGACTACATCTACATACCGCCTTTCGTCCACCACATCGAGTCGAACGCCCACTCCGATGAGGAGGCGGTGGTCGTGATCGCCCGCACCACGCAAGAGGCGATCGTGGAGAACCTGGAGGAGCTCTAGTGGCCGTAAGCGCCGCGCTCGGGGGCGCAGTCCGCCGGCGCGAGGACCCGCGTCTCGTCACCGGCGCCGGGCAATACACCGACGACGTGCGCCGCGACGGATGCCTGCACGCGGTCTTCGTCCGGTCGACGTTCGCCCACGCCCGCATCACCAACTTCGATGCCAGGGCCGCGACGTCGATGCCCGGCGTCGTTGGAGCGTTTCGCGCCGACGAACTCGGCCTCGAGCCGGTGGATGCTCTCGGCGCGCTTCGATCGTCCGAGCCGGCTCGCTTTGTCGGCGACCCGATCGCGGTGGTGGTGGCGGAAACCCGCGCGCAGGCGGTCGACGCAGCCGCGTCGGTCCTGGTGGATTACGAACCGCTGCCGGTGGTGGTCGACCCGGAGGCCGCGCTGGAGCCAGGCGCGACCGTCATTCACCCCGACCGAGGTGACAATCTCGCGTTCGCGGGCGAGCTCGGTGATGAGGTTGCGCTCGCAGGTGCCGAGGTCATCGTGCGTGCACGCTTCCTCAACCAGCGGCTGGCCGGAGTTCCGATCGAGGCCAACACCGTGCTGGCCGAGCCCGACGGTGAGGGCGGTATTCGAATGTGGGTCTCGACCCAGGTGCCCTTCAGCGTGCGGATGGATGTCGCGGCGGCAGTCGGGCTGCCCGAGGACAAAGTGCGGGTGATCGCGCCCGACGTCGGCGGCGGCTTCGGCGCGAAGCTGATGACGTACCCGGAGCAGAGCGTGCTCGGCGCGCTGGCTCTGAAGCTCGGTCGGGCGGTGCGCTGGTTCGAGTTTCGCAGCGAGAACATGGTCGCGATGTCGCACGGGCGTGCCCAGATCCAGGACGTGGCATTGGGCGCGACGCGTGATGGCAAGCTGGTCGGCCTGGAGGTGACTGTGACCGGCGATGCCGGCGCCTATCCCGGTTTAGGGGCGATCCTCCCTTTCGTCACCGGGCAGATGAGCTCAGGCGTGTACGAGATCCCCAGGATCAAGTACAGCACTCGCGTCGCCATCACCAACACCACCGTGATGTCGGCGTACCGCGGCGCCGGGCGTCCCGAAGCCGCGTCGATGATCGAGCGCGCGATGGACATGCTCGCGGCCGAGCTGGGCATCGATCCGGCCGAGCTGCGGCGTCGCAACCTGATCACCGGCCCGTTTCCGCACACTACCGCCACCGATGTCACCTATGACTCGGGCGACTATCGCCGTGCGCTGGAGATGGCGCTCGAAGCGGTGGGCTACGACGAGCTGCGCCGCGAGCAGAAGGGGCGCCGCGATCGCGGCTCACAGCTGCAGCTTGGAATCGGCATCGGCGCGTATGTGGAGATGACCGCGGTCCCGCCGCCCTCCGAGTCCGCGGCGGCGCGCGTCGAGCGGGATGGAACCATCGTCGTCGGCGTCGGCACGACCTCGACCGGCCAGGGCCATGAGACGGCGTACGCGCAGCTCGCCGCACGCTTCCTCGACGTGCCGATGGACAGCATCCGCGTCGTCGAGTCCGACACGGCCGAGGTGAGCAGCGGGCGGGGTACCTTCGGATCGCGCTCGCTGCAGCTGGGCGGCAGCGCGATTCGAGGTGCCTGCGTGAAGCTGGTCGAGATTGCCCGCGAGGAGGCCGCGAGGCGCCTGGAGGCAGGCGTCGAGGACATCGTTCGGTTCGACGACGGGCGGTTCGGGGTCAGCGGCGTGCCCGGCTCGGCGTTGAGCTGGGCGGAGCTCGCCTCGTCCGAGGTGGTCCTGGCCGCTGACGACGATTTCACGCAGGAGGATCAGAGCTACACCTTTGGGTGTCATGTCGCGGTGGCCGAGGTCGACATCGAGACGGGTGACGCGAGGCTGGTGCGGCACGTGGCTGTGGACGATTGCGGAACGATCCTCAATCTCATGCTGGTAGAAGGCCAGGTGCACGGGGGCGTCGCGCAAGGAGCGTCGCAGGCCCTGTATGAGGAGTTCGTGTACGACGCGGACGGCAATCCCCTCACGACGAGCCTGGTCGACTACGCGATCCCTGGGATCGGCGACCTCCCACACATCGAGACGCTGCATATGGAGACGCCAACACCGCTCAACCCGCTGGGCGCGAAAGGAATCGGTGAGTCCGGCACCACCGGCTCGACGCCGGCGGTGCAGAACGCGGTCATCGACGCCTTGTCACATCTGGGTGTGCGGCACATCGACATGCCGATGCACCCCATGCGGGTGTGGGAGGCGATCCGGGCGGCTCAGCGCTGATTCGGCCGGTGCTTTCGGGGCCTTAACGGGCAGGGTTCACATCCCGAACGAATGTTCGTAAGCTCGCCTCATGGACCAGCCTGCTGTCGAAGCGGAAGTCTCGGGCGAGGAGCTGCGCGAGCGGATGATGCGCAAGCGCAAAGCCATCGACCTGATGGAGCTTTCGTTCGCGGAGGATGCGGCCCGCTTTGCGGCTACGGACGAATACGACGAGCTGGGCTTCGTCAGCGCGATCGACTGGATCCGATTCAACTGCCACATGACGAGCGGCGCCGCCGCCGACCGGGTCGCGGTTGGCAAGACCCTGAATCGCATGCCGCGAAGCGTCGAGGCGGTGGGCCAAGGGGAAATCGGACTGGCGCACGTGACCGTGATGGCGAGGACGGCAGAGGCGCTCAAGGAACGCTTCGATGAAAGGCCATTGATCGAGTTCGCACGCGAGAACTCGCCCGGCAAGTTTCACTTCTTCTGCCGTCACGCCCGGCATGCCGCGGACGCCGACGAATATGCGGCCGAAGAGGCTGACCAGGTGCACGAGCGGCGACTGTCGCTCAGCACGTGGATCGACGGCTCGATGGTGTTGACCGGCGTGCTCGATGCTTTCGGCGGCGCCGCGGTGCGAGCGGCGCTCGAGCCGCTCGCCCACCGGTCAGGCGACCACGACCGACGAGAACGCGAGCAGCGTCTTGCCGACGCGCTGGTCGAGCTGGCCTCAGGCGGAGCTCAGCCGGCGAGCCTCCAGGTCACGACCTCGGTCGAAACGCTGCTCGGCCTGGCCGGCGCCGCGGCTGCTGACCTGGAGTTCTCGCTGCCGATCTCCGCCAAGATCGTCGAGCGCCTGGCCTGCGACTGCAAGGTGACGCGCGTCCTGCTCGACTCCGACTCGAGCGTGATCGATGTCGGACGCGCCAAACGGGTGGTGTCAGGACCGGCGCGTCGAGCGCTCAACGCTCGCGATGGATCGTGTCGCTGGCCGGGCTGCGACCGGCCGGCCTCGTGGACCGCCGCACATCACGTCGTCCACTGGGTCCAAGGAGGGACGACCGATCTCGACAACCTCATCCTTTTATGCCACCGGCACCACTGGATGGTCCACGAAGGCAGGTGGCAGCTGGTCCGGTCAGACGACGGTCGCATGCTCGCGATTCCGCCCACCGTGAGATTCGGACGACCGGCGAGGGACGGAGCCCCGCTGCCGGCAGAGCCGGCAGCACGTGTCGGAGAAACCGAGGACGACGCCGGCTATGACTCTTCTTCGTAGCCCAGGATCGGGCGGAGCCAGCGCTCGGCTTCTTCGATCGGCATGCCTTTCCGGCGGGCGTAATCAACGACCTGATCGCGGCCGACCTTGCCGACCATGAAGTACCGAGAGTCGGGGTGGGCGAAGTACAGCCCCGCGACCGCGGCGGTAGGTGTCATCGCGAACGATTCCGTGAGCTCCATTCCGATCGAGGGTGCGTCGAGCAGGTCGAACAGAGTCCGCTTCTCGGTGTGGTCGGGACAGGCCGGATACCCGAAGGCGGGCCGGATGCCGCGGTATTTCTCCCCTATCAGTTCCTCGCGCGAGTGCTTCGGGCCTTTTTCGTACCACGCACGGCGGACCACCTCGTGGAGGTACTCCGCGAAGGCCTCAGCCAGGCGGTCGGCCAGCGCCTTGACCATGATCGCGTGGTAGTCGTCGTGCTCGGCGGTGTATCGCGCCGCCAGCTCGTCAACGCCCAGGCCGGCCGTGACCGCGAACGCGCCGATGTGGTCGCCTGCCGGGGCCACGAAATCGGCCAGGGAGTAATAAGGCTTGTCGTCTCCGTGGTCGACCTGCTGCCGCAGCATCGGGAATCGGACACCGTCCTCGAGAACGATGTCGTCGCCCTCGGCGCGCGCCGGCCAGAACCCATAGACACCCTTGGCGCGCAGCCATCGCTTCGTCTGGATCTCGTCCAACAGCTCCTCGGCGTGGCTGAACAGCTCGCGAGCCGCCGCGCCATAGGCCGGGCTCTCGAGGATCGCCGGGAACTTGCCCTTGAGCTCCCACGCGTGGAAGAAGAATGTCCAGTCGATGTACTCGCGCAGCTCCGAAAGCTTCGGCTCGATCACCCGCGTGCCCGTGAACGGAGGCACTGGCAGATCACTGAAGTCGAGGCGAGCGCGTTTGGCGCGAACTTCGGCCAGCGTCCGCTGCGGCCGTTTCGACGTCGTGTGCTGGGCGCGCAGCTTTTCCTGGAGGGCGCGATTGTCGCGGTCGAACGTCAACTTGCGCTCGTCGTCGAACAGATCGGAGACCACCCCGATGACGCGCGAGGCGTCGAGCACATGCACGGTGGCACCGCTGTAGGCGGGCGCGATCCGCACGGCCGTGTGCTGCTTGGAGGTCGTGGCCCCCCCGATGAGCAGCGGGATCGTGAACTGCCTACGCGTCATCTCCCTGGCGACGGTGACCATCTCGTCGAGCGACGGCGTGATGAGGCCGGACAGCCCGACCGCGTCGGCGCCCAGCTCGATCGCCGTGTCCAGGATCTTCTCCGCGGGCACCATCACGCCGAGGTCGTGGACCTCGTAGTTGTTGCAGCCGAGAACGACTCCGACGATGTTCTTGCCGATGTCATGGACGTCGCCCTTGACGGTCGCGAGCACCAGCCTGCCGCGGACCTGCTGGCTCCCGGAAGCCTCCTTCTCCGCCTCCATGAACGGCTGGAGGTAGGCGACCGCGCGCTTCATCGCCCGCGCGCTCTTCACCACCTGCGGCAGGAACATCTTGCCCGCACCAAACAGGTCGCCGACGACTTTCATGCCGTCCATCAGCGGGCCTTCGATGACCATCAGCGGCTTGGCGTATTTCTGGCGCGCCTCCTCGGTGTCGGCTTCGATGAACTCGACCTCGCCGTGCAGCACCGCATACGCGAGCCGATCTTCGACGGGGCCCTCCCGCCATGTGAGGTCCTTCTCCCGCTTCGTGCCGCCGCCCGATACGTTCTTGGCGAACTCCACGAGGCGCTCGGTGGCATCGGGCCGGCGGTCGAAGATGACGTCTTCGACAAGCTCGAGCAGATCCTTCGGGATGTCCTCGTAGACGACCAGCTGGCCGGCGTTGACGATGCCCATGTCGAGTCCGGCCTGGATCGCGTGATAGAGAAACGCGGAGTGCATCGCCTCGCGCACGCGATCGTTGCCGCGGAAGGAGAACGACAGGTTGGAAACTCCGCCCGAGATGCGCACCCCCGGGCATTTCTTCTTGATCTCGGTGGTGGCCTGGATGAACGCCTTCGCGTAACCGGCGTGTTCCTCGATCCCGGTTGCGATGGCGAGGATGTTGGGGTCGAAGATGATGTCCTCGGGGTGGTAGCCGGCTTTCTCGGTGAGCAACCTGTACGCCCTTCGGCAGATGGCGACCTTGCGCTCGAGCGTGTCGGCCTGGCCTTTCTCGTCGAAGGCCATCACGACCACGGCGGCCCCGTACTCGTGAACCAGCCGGGCCTTTTCGAGGAAGGACTCCTCGCCCTCCTTGAGGCTGATCGAGTTGCACACGCCTTTGCCCTGCAAACACTTCAGCCCAGCCTCCAGGACCGTCCATTTCGAGCTGTCGACCATGATCGGGACGCGAGCGATCTCCGGCTCGGTGGCGATGAGGTTGAGAAACCGTGTCATCGCGGCCTCGGAGTCGAGGAGGTCCGCATCCATGTTCACGTCCAGCAGGTTCGCGCCCCCGCGCACCTGGTCCAGCGCCACCTGAACGGCGCCGGTGAAATCGCCCGACTCGATCAACCGGCGGAACCTGATCGAGCCCGTGACGTTGGTCCGCTCGCCGATGACGACGAACCTGGTGTCGGGTCCGATCTCGAATGGCTCCAGGCCGCTGAACTTCGCCCGCCCGATGCGTTTCGGGACTGGGCGCGGCGGGATGCCGGCCACCGCCTTGCGGATCTGCCGGATGTGATCAGGAGTGGTGCCGCAGCAGCCGCCGGCAGCGTTGAGGAAACCGCTCATGGCGAACTCGCGCAGCAGCCGGCTCGTGATCGGCGGGTCCTCGTCGAAACCGCCGAACGAGTTGGGCAGTCCGGCGTTCGGGTAGCAGGTGACATAAACCGGCGCCACGCGAGACAGCGCTTCGATATACGGGCGCATCTCGGTGGCGCCCAGCGAGCAGTTGATGCCGGCGGCAAAGGGGTCGGCGTGCTCGATCGAGTTCCACCAGGCTTCGACGGTTTGGCCCGAGAGGTTGCGCCCGCTCCGGTCGACGATCGTGACCGAGATGAACAGAGGCAGCTCCGGAGCGACCTCTTTGACGGCTGCGATCGCGGCTTTGGCGTTGAGGGTGTCGAAGATCGTCTCGATCAGAAGGAAGTCCACGCCCCCGTCGCGCAAACCGCGCGCGGCCACCGCGTAGCCGTCACGAAGCTGGTCGAAGGTGACAGCGCGGTACGAGGGATCGTCGACATTAGGGGAGAGCGAGAGGGTGACATTGGTGGGGCCGAGCGAACCGGCCACGAACCGGTTCTCATACGCGTCGACCGCGGACCGCGCCAGCCGTGCGCCCGCAACGTTGATGTCGTACGTCAGGTCCTCGAGCCCGTAGTCGGCCTGAGAGACCGGGGTCGCGGTGAAAGTGTTCGTCGTGATGAGGTCGGCGCCCGCCTCCAGGTATTCGCGGTGGATGCGGCTCACCACGTCTGGGCGTGACAGGTTGAGGATGTCGACGTTGTTCTTGAGCAGCTTGGGATGGTCGCGGAACCGCTCGCCCCGCCAGTCCTCCTCGGTCAGCCCCTGCTTCTGGAGCAGCACGCCGATCGACCCGTCGAAGATCACGATCCGCTGCTTGAACAGCCGATCGAGACGCTCGCGGACGGAGGAGGCCGAGATGGCGGTCGCCATGTGGACCCTTAAGAGTACGAGGCGCGCCTACGGTGGCACGACCCAGACTGCCGGCTCGCCGTTGGGATCGCGCGCGTACACGGTCGCCTTTGCGCGAGCGTCAGGTGGGAGGTCGCTGAGGTTGAGGGCGGCCAGGCCGGAGCCGATCGGGGCCTGGGAGCCCGGCGCGAGGATGGGCACGGCGGGCCCGTCGAGGAACCGCACGGCCTGCGCGTCGTACGCGTTGACGATCACCGCGGTATTCGGCTGCGCGCCGGCCGCGGCCAGTGCCACCGTGTGGAAGTCGAACGCTGCATATCGCTCGGACAGCGGCCGGAAGGCGAATGCAAGGCCGCCGTAAACGCCGGTGAGCAGGAGTGCGGCGACGCATGCGGCGGCGGCGATCGCCGCATAGCCGCGTCCCGCCCGGAGCGCGAGCCGCACCGCCTCGACCACGCCGGCTCCGACCAGCACGGCGACAAACGGGGCGAGGGCGAGGCTCCTTTGCAGGTGCGGCGCGCCGCCCTCGACCGCGTACAGCGGTGGAAGCAGATACACGACCAGACCGATGAGCACCAGCGCCGACACTCGGTCCCGCCGCTCGCGGAACACGCGCCAGAGACCCAGGGCGGCGAGCAGCGGCAGAGGCCACAGCAGCACCGGCAGGCCGGAGATGTCGTGCCGCGGGTTGGGATCGCCGGCGACGAAGAACATGCCCAATGTCTGCAGGCTGTGTGTCAGCAGGGTGGTGTGAGGCATTCCAGGACTGAGCGCCGAGACCCCGGCGATGCGCCCGAAGTAGTTGAGCGGGTCGCTCACCATCGTCCACAGATAGGGCGCCGCTGCCACCACGTATCCGAAGACGAACCAGAGGCGACCGGGCCACAGCTCATCGAAGAGCGGCCGGTCGAAGCGCCTCAGCCACAGCAGCCAGGCGCCGACCAGGAGTGGCGTCAACTTCAGAGGCTGGTACGTCCACAGGCCGGCACCCGCCGCGAAGCCGGCGAGAAATGCGAAGCGCCGACCGGGCCGGTCCGACCACGCCAGCAGCGCGGCCGCCGCCAGCCCGGCGAACGGAACCGTCAGGCCGTTGCGAAGTCCGAGGACCGACGTTGCGATGAGCCAGGGCGAGCCTGCCATCCACGCGATTCCGGCCAGCGCGGCCGCCACGCCATAGCGCCGGAGCAGCGGCCACGCGGCAGCGATGCCTGCCAGCCCGATCACGATCGAGGTGGCGCGGATGCCGACGACCGTGGGCCCGGTGAAGAAGTGAAACGTGGCGGCGACGAGATATGCAAAGAGGGCCTCTCGCCCCCCGTTCTCGTCGATGAACACGGGCCGGTAGGCCGGGTCGGCGAGGATGCGAAGCGCAGCGATTCCCTCGGAGGCCTCGTCGGGATACAGGCCGCCTGGCTGCCCGTGAATCAGCGGCACCAGCCTGACCGCGGCGGCGCACGCCAGAACTGCGAGGACCGCTGCGGCCGGCAGCAAACGCGTCCAAAGGCGAGACTGCGGAATCAAGGCCATCTCAGAATCCCAGGAGAATAGGGCCGACGTGGAAAGCCCTGTCGTGCGGAGCGCCTATGCGCGCGGCGTCGTGCTGCTGACCGCGGCCGGCCTGGCGGTGCGCCTCCTGTGGCTGAACCACGAACCGATCTGGCGTGACGAAGCCTTCACCGCGGTGGTCGAGCAGCGAAGCATCGCGGGAATGCTGGATGCGATTCACAACGACTCGGCGCCGCCGCTCAGCTACCTCCTCACCCACGTCTCGCTCTTCTTCCTGGGGCAGACTCCGACCGCGCTCCGCCTGACGTCGGCGATCGCAGGCACGCTCATCGTTCCGGTTGGAGCCGCCTTGGGACGGCGCTGTGCCGGCGACCGCGGCGGCTTGTGGGCCGCGGCGGTCTTCGCCCTGGTGCCGGCGCTCGTGATGAGCGGCCGCGACGCACGCATGTACGCGATGGCGACGACCCTCGTGGCGCTCTCGACGCTTGCGCTGTGGCGGGCGACCGAGCGTGGCACGCCGCTGCGCTGGGCTGTTTACGGGCTCGTCATGCTGCTCGGCCTCTACACGCAGTACTTCGTGATTCTTGCGATTCCCGCGCAGCTCATAGCCCTTCGGTTCGCTCTGCGGGCAACCTGGCGGACGGTGGCCACGGCAGCCGGCGTGTCGGGGCTCGCGTTGCTCGCGCTCGTCCCCTGGCTCGTGTACGCGGCGCCGCAGTTCGGACATGCGGAGACTCCTTTCTGGGTGCCGCCCTTGAACGTGATCAGCGTGAGCGGCACGCTGGCCCAGTTCCTGTCCGGGCCCGCGATCGAGCCCGGCACCCAGGGCAAGCTGACGATTCAGGCGATCCAACTGCTTGGGGTCGTGGGCGGATTGGTGTGTGGATTCCTCCTGTTCCGGGCTCGCAAGCGCCTTGGCAGCCCCGCCGGGTTCATCGCCGTGTGCGGCGGCGTGCCGGTGGCTATGCTCGCCGCCGCCAGCATCTGGCACCCGATCCTCGAGGCGCGCTACGCCGGCGTCTTGTGGGGACCGCTCTTCGCGCTGCTCGCGGTTGCGATCGCCGGCCTGAATCGACTGTTCCTGCGAGCTCTCTTGATGATCGCGCTCGTGGCGCCGACCGCCGCGTTCTCGGTCGCGATCACGCACCCCGACACGCCCGCGCTGACGGCGTATCTCGAGCCACGCCTTCACGAGAACGACTTCATCTGGGCGTCCGCCGGCGACTACCTCCTACTTCTTTATTACGGTGATGCCGACGAGCGCGCGCACACCCAGGTGGTGGCGCATCACATCGCCTGGTTCTGGGGCACGGCGGCGTATCCACCCAACGCAGTGACGCCGGTCTTTCCGGCGAGCACGATCCAGCAAGGGGGCACCATCTACTGGGTGGAAGACGCCGGGCATAAGCTGCCGGTCCCGCCCACCGGATACAGCCTTCGCCGCTACGACTGCTTCAGCACGATCTGCGTCGCCACCTTCTCGCCCAGTCCGCCATGATTGGAAAAATGGCGGATCCTCAGTTGTCCGTTGTGGTGCTGGTCTACAACGAATCCGAGAGCATTGCGCCGCTTCACGATGAGCTGAGCGGAGTGCTCGACGGACTCGACATTTCGTACGAGATCGTCTATGTCGACGACGGCAGCCGCGACGGCGGCACCGAGAAGATGACCCAGCTGGCGCTCCAGGATCCCCACGTGCGCGTGGTCAGCTTCCGCCGCAACTTCGGTCAGACCGCCGCCGTCCAGGCCGGGATCGACAACAGCCGCGGCGAGATCGTCGTCTTCATGGACGGGGACATGCAGAACGACCCGCACGACATCCCGCGCCTGCTGGATCTGATCGAAGCGGGGTATGACGTGGTCAGCGGCTGGCGCAAGGACCGTCGGGACGACGCCTCGCGAGTGGTGCCTTCGAAGATCGCCAACTGGGTCATCGCCCGCGTCACGAACGTTCCCTTGAACGATTTCGGGTGCACGCTCAAGGCCTATCGCCGCGAGGTGATCCAGGACGTGAAGCTCTACGGCGAGATGCATCGCTTCATCCCCGTGTACGCATCGTGGGTGGGCGCACGCATCACCGAGATGCCGGTCAACCACCGGCAGCGGGTGTTCGGGCGCTCGAAGTACTCGCTTTCGCGCACCTCTCGCGTGCTCCTCGACCTGATCACGGTCAAGCTCCTGGGCAGCTACTCGACCAAACCGATCTACTTCTTCGGTTTCGCCGCTTTCGGCCTGTGGGCGCTGGCGCTGGTCTTTGCGGCCATCGTCATCATCCAGAAGCTCCTCCCGCCGTACCCGTACGCGCACAACAACCCGCTCCTGTTGCTCGCGGTCTTCCTGGCGATCGTGGGTGTGCAGTTCATCCTGATGGGGTTGCTCGCCGAGCTCTCGATCCGTACGTATCACGAGTCGCAAGGCAAGTCGGTGTATGTCGTGCGTGAGGTGATCGAAGGCCAATCGCCGCGCAAGCAGACAGCGACGAATGGGAGACCGCCCGTCCGAACCCGCAACAAATAGATGTGTGGGATCTGCGGGGTCGCCGGCGGCGAGCCGGACGAAGGCCGCGAGCTGGTGGGACGCATGTGCGCAGCGATGGTGCATCGCGGTCCTGATGAGGAAGGGAGTGTGCACCGCGACGGCGTGACACTTGGCATACGGCGGCTCTCGATCATCGACGTCGAGGGTGGCCACCAGCCCATCCACAACGAGGACTCGACGATCTGGGTCGTGGAGAACGGCGAGATCTACAACCATCTCGAGCTCCGCAAGCTGCTGGAAGCGGCCGGCCATGCGTTCACCACCCGGTCCGACACCGAGGTCCTCGTTCACGGCTACGAGGAGTGGGGAGAGCGGCTCGTCGAGCGGCTGAACGGGATGTTCGCGTTCGCTGTGCTCGACCTCCGCCGGGGAAGGGTGTTTTTGGCTCGCGACCGGATGGGCATCAAGCCGCTCCATTACGCAGTCGACGATCGCCGCCTGGTGTTCGCTTCCGAGCTCAAGGCGCTGCTTTGCGACCCCGCCCTACGAAGGGACATAGACCCGGTTGCCCTGGACCAGTACCTCGCGCTCGAGTACGTGCCTTCTCCACACAGCATCGTTCGCGGCATCAGCAAGCTCCCGCCCGCTCACACGCTCGAGTGGTGGCTGGGCAGCGGGATCCACCGTCTTCATCGTTACTGGTCGCCTGTGCTGGGCGTGGAGGAGGCCGCGCCGACCAGACCCCGCCTGGAAGAGCGTTGTGAGGAGCTGCGCGAAGTGCTCCGCGAGTCGGTCCGCAAGGAGCTGATCAGCGATGTGCCGCTCGGCGTGTTCCTTTCGGGCGGGATCGACTCCAGCGCGGTGACCGCGATGATGTCCCAGCTGGGCGGCGACGTGAAGAGCTTCTCGGTCGGGTTCGCCGAGCACTCTTTCGACGAGTCGCGCTACGCGCGCAAGGTGGCCGCCCATCTGGGCACCGACCATCACGAGATGACCCTCGAACCGTCGATGCTGCTGGACCTCATACCCAAGCTCCCCGACCTGCTCGACGAGCCGCTCGGCGACGCCTCCGTCATCCCCACATATCTGCTCTCGGCATTCACACGCGGCCATGTCAAGGTCGCCCTCGGCGGCGACGGCGGTGATGAGCTGTTCGCGGGCTATCCCACCGTCCAGGCCCACCGGCTGGCGGGTTACTACAACCGAGCTCCGCGACTGGTCCGCCGGGGCCTGATCGAGCCCGTCGTGCGCCGGCTGCCCGTTTCGCGGAACAACCTGAGCTTCGACTTCCGCGCCAAACGATTTGTCGGCAGCGCTTCACATCCGCTGGCGGAGCGCCACCAACGCTGGATGGGATCGTTTGCGGCCGAGGAGCGGACGGCATTGCTGTCGGCGGACATGCGCGACCTGCTGGCCGCAGGAGCTCACGTGCCGCTTGTCGACCATGACGGCGCTGGGTCGCGCGAACCACTCAACGAGGTCCTGCTCATGGACATGCGGCTTTACCTCGAGAACGACATCCTGGTCAAGCTCGACCGCGCCAGCATGATGGCCTCGCTCGAGGGCCGCGTCCCCCTGCTCAACAACGACTTCGTCGAATTCGCGACGCGCCTTCCGCTGGACATGAAGCTTCGCGGACTTCGCTCGAAGTTCCTCTTGAAGCGCGCGCTGCGCGGGCTGCTGCCGGGCAGCATCCTCAACCGGCCGAAGAAGGGGTTCGGGATCCCGGTCGCCAACTGGTTTCGCGGCCCGCTCAAGGAGCAGTTGCTGTCGGTCCTGTCGCCTGAGCGAGTCGCGCGCAAGGGCTTCTTCGATCCAGCGACCGTGGCGTCGTTGGTCGGCGACCACCTGGCCGGCCGGCGCGACAACCGCAAGCAGCTCTGGACGCTGTTCGCCTTCGAGCTGTGGCACGACGGCTATCTCAAGCGATCCGGTTGAACCGCCCCACGTAGACCGCGTTCAGCCAGGCCTTGACAGGACCGACGAGGCTATGCATACTAAGCATGCATACTGTGTATGTAAGAGAGGGCTATGTCCCTTAAGTACGGCGTGATGGGGCTCCTGGCGGAGGAGTCGCTCCACGGCTATGAGGTGAAAAACCGTTTTGAGGCGATGCTGGGTGGGACCTGGGAAGTCAATATCGGCCAGATCTACACGACCCTCCAGCGCCTGGAGCGGGACGGGCTCGTGCGGCCCGCTGGTCCACGCGGTGACCGCGGCAAGCTCCTCTACGAGCTTTCGCCTGAGGGCCAGAAGGCGCTCAAACAGTGGCTTGCCCAGCCTGACTCTGGGCCCCAGCAGCTGCACGAGGACATCTACGTGAAGCTCCTCCTCGCGACCCGCATCGCGAACGGCGACCTGGACGGGATCCTCGCTCGCCAGAAGCGCGCCTACCTGCAGCGCTTGCGGGACCTCAACCGGCTGGAAGAACGGGCTCGCCGTGACGGCCGACTAGACCTGGCGCGGCTCGTACGCGGCGCACTACTTCACACGGAGGCAGACCTCAAATGGATCGACGAGCTTTCTTCAGAACGTTTCGGGGCGGAGGGGGCAAGAACGGAATGAGCGAGCTGGTGCGGCTCTCCGAAGTGACCAAGGTGTACCAGGGCGGGATCACGGGCGCCCTCAACGGCATCTCAGTGGTCGTGGAAAAGGGCGAGTTCGCCGCGATCATGGGCCCTTCGGGTAGCGGCAAATCCACCCTGCTCAACCTGGTCGCCGGGTTGGACCGGCCGAGCTCGGGCACGGTCACTGTGGGCGGCACGGATCTCGGCAAGCTTGGCGAGGCGGGTCTGGCCAGGTTTCGGCGCGACCACATCGGCTTCGTCTTCCAGTTCTTCTATTTGCTGCCGAACCTGACCGCGCTCGAGAACATCCTCATCCCCGCCCAGCTCAAAGGCGATGCTGTGCCTGGACGCGCGCGTGAGCTGCTGGAGCAGCTCGACATCAAGGCAGTGGCAGACCGGTATCCGGCGCGCCTGAGTGGCGGCCAGCAGCAGCGCGTGGCGATCGCCCGCGCCCTGATCAACAACCCGACACTGCTTCTCGCCGACGAGCCCACCGGCGCGCTCGACACGCACACCGGCGACCAGGTGATGGAGCTCCTGGGCCGGCTGCACCGCGACGGGCAGACGATTCTGCTCGTGACTCACGACGCCAAGCTGGCGACTCGACACGCAGCGCGGGTGATCAGCGTCATGGACGGGAAGATCGTCGAC
The DNA here is from genome assembly GCA_036390825.1 of Candidatus Dormiibacterota bacterium. Taxonomy (GTDB): domain Bacteria; phylum Chloroflexota; class Dormibacteria; order CF-121; family CF-121; genus CF-13. The sequence continues at coordinate 71,143 of DASWBA010000183.1, read as the reverse complement.
GACGCTCGCCTCGAGAGCCCGGAACGGGCTGCATCAGAGGTGATCCGCGTCCGCGGCGAGGAGGTGTCGCGATGACCGCCGTCCTGCTCAAGGCCATTCGAGATCTCCGCCGGCGGCGGCTGCAGGCCGCGGTCGTCTTCGTCACCACGCTGCTCGCGGTCGGCACGGGGACGATCGCGCTGACGCTCATCGCGCAGACAAGCGACCCTTACCAGACCGCATTCGAGGCGCAGAAGGGCGCCCACCTGGTGGTGGATTTCGACGGCAAGGTCGATCCGGGCACGCTCGCGAGCACGCCGGGCGCGATCGGGGCCTCGGCGTTCGAAGGTCCATATCGCGCGACCGACATGCAGTTTCAGTCTGGCGGCCACAAATACACGGTGACCACCATCGCTCGGGACAACCCAGGGGGCGAGGTTGGGCAGCTGCGCATCACTGGCGGCCGCTGGCCGTCCAGCGGCAACGAGATCGCACTCACCCGGTCGTTCGCCGACCTCAACCACGTGTCTATCGGCGACAGGCTCAGAGTTCTAAGCGTTCCGGAGGAGCCCATCCTCACCGTCGTCGGCGTGGTCGTGGATATAGACGAGCTCCGCGCGGACGTCGGCGGTCAGCAGCATGCGTGGGTCATCGAATCCGGCTTCGCGTCTCTCACCACGAAGGGCGCTTCCTTCTTTCAGGTGGACTACCGATTCGCCGGCGACCCGACAAGCGCGCAGCTGCAGGCCGACCTGGACACGCTGCGCGCCTCACTTCCGCCGGACAGCATCACGGGCTCGATCAGCTACATCTTTGCCCGCACCGTCTTTCACATCTCCACCGAGATCCTCACCGGCGTTCTGGTCGCTTTCAGCGTCTTCGCGCTGGCCGCGACGGCGGCGATCGTGGCCAACCTGGTGACGGGGATCGTCATCTCCGCATATCGCGAAATCGGGATCATGAAAGCCGTCGGCTTCACCCCGACGCAGGTGATCGGTGTCTTCGTGCTCCAGATCCTGGTTCCCACCGCGGCCGCCTCCGTCGTCGGAATACCGGCCGCCATGGTTCTCAGCCAGCCGCTGCTGGCGAGCAACTCGCAGGCGCTGGGTCTGGCTTACCAGCCGTCATATTCGCCCGTCCTGGGCCTGCTTGCCCTCGCCGGCGCGATGCTCATCGTGACTGTCGCAGCGATGATTCCAGCATTTCGCGCGGGCCGGCTGAAGCCGGCGATCGTGATCGCCAACGCTTCGGCCCCACGAGGTCAGAGCGGCCGCTGGCTGCGCCGTTTGGCTTCGATGGCGAGGCTGCCGCGGCCCATCGTTCTCGGCCTCGGCGAATCGGCCGCACGGCCGGTGCGAGCGCTCCTGACCCTGCTGGCCGTCATTCTCGGCGTCGCCACCGTCGTGGTCGCGTTGGGAGAAACCCGAACCTTCAACGAGATCTATTCCTACGAGGGACACGTTGGAAAGGTGGACGTCGCCATCGCGAAGAGTCCGGCCCTGGCCGACGCGGATGCCACCCAGCTGATCAACTCGCAGCCGGAGACCAAGCGTGTGGTCGCCCAGGCGTTCTCAAACATCACCGCTCAGGGGATCGCCGATCCGGTCAATACCCTGACCTTCCGCGGCGACTCGGCGGCGCTCGGCTACCTGTTGACCTCGGGCCGATGGTTCAGTGCTCCAGGTGAGGTGGTCGTGAACGGCGGATTCCTCGAGGACGCCCATCTCAAGGTGGGGGACACTTTCACCGGGACGGCGAATGGTGCCGCCTTGAAGCTGCGAATCGTGGGCGTGGTCTACGACTTCACCGCCGGCCCAGGCGGCCACATCATGATGCTCGACTGGGCCACCCTCGCGGCCGCTGTCCCGGACCTGTCCCCGTCCAGCTATATGGTCACGCTCAAACCCGGTTCGAACGTCGACGCCTATGTGAGACGGCTGGCCGCGGCGCAGCCGGACCTCCTCGACGTCCAGGTCGCCACCACCGGCAACACCTCGTTCCTCAGCGTGATCGCGGTCGTCCTGTTGGCCATCGCGGGCCTCATCGCGTTGATCGCGATCGCCGGTGTCTTCAACACGGTTTTGCTGAACACGCGGGAGCGCTTGCGCGACACCGCCACCCTCAAAACGCTGGGCATGAGCCCGAGACAGATGATCGCGATGGTCGCCACCTCGGGCGGCTTCCTGGCGCTGGTGGGCGGTCTGATCGCGGTGCCGGCCGGCGTCGTGGTCTACAGGTTTCTCTTCGACCAGCTCAGCGCCCTGGGCGGCAACACCACGCCACCCGTCTTCTATGACGTCTTTGCAACCTGGGAGCTGATCGTGATCCCGATCGTGGGCGTGTTCGTGGCGGTCGCCGCCGCTGCCATTCCAGGCCGATGGGCGGCGCGCACCAACGTGGTCGAGGTCTTGCACGCGGAATGAGCGGACAATCGGCAGCAGGCGGCCGGCAACTCAGTGATGAGAGGTGAACGGATGGTGAGCAGCTATCCGCCTTTCAGCCTCAGGTAAGGCCGCGCGATTCGACTGCGGGTCGGTTTGATCTTGCCGTTTCCAAGCCTGCCGGCCACGCGGTGACCGCCCCACTCGGGGAACGTTCGAGCGACCGGAAGTGCCTGAGGTTAAAGGCCGGGGTGAGTCCGGTATGCAGCCCACGGATTTCCTGTGGGCTACCCATGGATTTACAGGGTCGGCGGCAGTGGATTTTGGGGATGGTGGGTCGTCAAGTTACACACTAGGGTGAACTTGGGAAAGTGACGGGAAAGGAAGTCAAACGCCGCCGATCCAAGCCCATTGCTACGCGGTTGGGGAATCCGGGGCAGGACGTGGAGCTGACCCAGAGGCGATACGGCCTGGTTGATGCCGGCGACGATCTTGTCCGGATCCTGATGAAGCTCACCGTGGACATGGAAAGATTCGATTCGATGGTCTCGCTCCAGCGCGAGCTCCTGCAGCGCGAAGGCGCCTTTGAAAACGACCAACTTGAGGCCCAGTGGGAAGGATTGAGGTCCGAAGCGTTGCAATTGCTCGCCAGCGTGCGGCAGGCCCTAGAGCGGCTGCGGCGGTTGTCGGAGATGGCAAGACCCGTTCTCCACGAGCCCACACGTGACCAGGCTCGAGTCTGACCAGGGATCGTCAGGCGGACTGATCCGCCAGCCTTCGAAAGTCCTTGGAGCAGGACCCGGTCAGGGCCGCTGTCGGTGGCTCAGCGCGACGTCGGTCGGGGTTGGTGCACCGCCTCGTCCAGCGATCGCTTCAGGCGCTGAAGCGCCTCGGCAGGCAATGGCGCATCCTCCAGCCAGGCGAAGATTGCATCCGCGATCTGGCGCCAGGCCGCAATCTGCCGGGCCATAGCGCGACCAAAATATGACTTGGACCAGGCCGCCGCCGCCAACCAGCCTGCCACGACGCAGCAAAAAGCGCCGGTGGCAATCTCGAGCCGGCCCACCCAACCTTCCGGTCGCAGGTCGCTCAAGATGAAGACACCGAGTCCCAGGTTGACCAACACAGCTAGCGGTAGGAACACTCTGTAGAAAAGCCGTCCGGACGATCCTGTGAACATACGATCCTCCCCCGTGCGAACGTCGCTGCCGAGCCGCATACAGGCGGACATTGGCACGCCGTGCGCCCGAAAGCCAATAAGACGAATGTCCCGGGAAGTGGCGAAATGCGGAAGGTGAAGTAAGCACTTATCACGAGCCGAACGTGCTTTATGATGCGCAGCGTCGTTTGGGGAAGCGGCGGCCCGTGCGGGCTGCCTGGAGGTATATAAGCCATCGCAGGGGCAGGTCAGCGCAGGTCGGCGATCCGAATCGGGATCGTCGACGATCATCCCATGTTCAGGCTGGGTCTCAAGCGGGCGTTGGAACGAGAGTCCGACATCGACATTCCCTGGGAAATCGGCTCCGCTGCCAACCTTGATGAGGTCATGCGCAAGGCCCCGGTCGACGTGATCCTCATGGACGTCTATATGGGCGCGGGCAAGGACGGCATCGCCGCGACCCGCGAGCTGACGGACAACTGGCCCGACGTCAAGGTCGCCGTGATCAGCGCAAGCCTCGATGTAAGGGTGGGGCCGGCAAGCAAGCGGGCGGGCGCCGACATGTTCCTGCCCAAAGCCATGCCCGTGGCGGAGATGGTCACCTCGATCAGGAATCTGGCCGTAGCGAGCTCGACCCGACGACGGGCGGGGGCGAGATCCGCTCGCCCTGACCATGGTTCCGCACGCCGGATCGGCGGCCTCAGCCCTCGTCAGAGGCAGGTTCTCGAGCACCTGCGCCTGGGCCGAACCAATCGCGAGATCGCGGCTCGACTGGGCATATCCACCGGCACCGTGAACAAGCATGTACATCAGGTCCTGACGGTGCTCAAGGTGCGCAATCGGACCCAGGCCGCCGCGGCTGCCAGTCAGGACGTCGGCGACTGACCTGGGCCTTTATCTCGACACCCGGCGCGAAGGTTTGGAAAGGGCCCTGTGGAAAAAATGGTTACTTCTACCCATTGACTTGGGATTTCCCGTGGGCTTTAAGTGCTCATAGGGCTTTTTGGGGAAAAAAGACCCGCTGCGACTGGTACTTGCCTTGGGTTTTCGGATCGGTCGTTATGTGACCTGTAAGCGGTTGTTCACGGAAAGGGGAAGGGGACAGGGTGGCTTCGCCGCTGGCGGTTGGCGATTCGGCTCTCGATGGCGACCTGGTTCTGGGTGGCGACACAGCCAGCTCTGATGAGATTCGTCGTGAGCTCGCCCGCGAGCTTCATGATCGGGTGGCTCAGACCCTCACCACGATGTTGATCGAGCTCGAAAACTTCAAGAGCGAGCAGACGGGCAGGCAGAGCGTTTTGCGGCAGCTTGGGGAGCTGCAGGAATCCACGCGAGATGTGCTGGGGAACCTCCGTCGCGTTCTCTATGACCTTCGCGGTGAGACTGGGATCGAAGATGGCTTTGCCGACGCGGTGCGCAGCCTCCTCGCGCGTTTCCAGGAGCTGACTCAGGTCAAAGTGAACCTTTCGGTGTCGCCGGCGTGGCCTTCGCGCCTTCGTGCCCAGGCGGCGCTCAACATTTACCGCATCATCGAAGAAGCACTTACTAACGTGCGGTTGCACAGCGGCGCCGGCTACGTCGAAGTGGCCCTGGGCCCCGCGCTCGACAGCCAGGTGGCCGTTGAGGTCAAGGACAATGGACGGGGCGCCGAATCCGGCGCCGGTACCCGCGTGCCCGGACTGGGTGTGCTCGGGATGCACGAAAGGGCGGTCATCCTCGGCGGAAAGCTTGAGGTCGAAAGCGTAGCCGGGGGCGGGACGACCGTTCGCGCAATTCTCCCAAAGGAGCAACTGATTTGAGCACTGCAACACAACTATCGACGGGCGCGACAACGGCTACCCGCGCGGCGCGAGTACTGATTGCCGATGACCAGACGCTGTTCAGGTCGGGCCTGGCCCGACTCCTCGACTCAGACGAGCGGGTGGCGGTCGTCGGCGAGGCGGTAGACGGTACGGACGCGGTGAAACTCGCCCTGGCGCTAAAGCCGGACGTTGTCTTGATGGACATCAAGATGCCGAACTGCGACGGTATCGAGGCCACCCGCAGGATCGTGACGGAGAATCCAAAGATCAAGGTCTTGATGCTGACCACCTTCGAAGCCGACAACCATGTGATCCAGGCATTGAAAGCCGGTGCCAGCGGCTATGTCCTCAAGGACTCTCAAGCAGGCGCCATCGTGTCCAGCGTTCTGGCTGTGGTGGCCGGCGAGCGCGTGATGGCCGGCGCGGTCGCAAACCGTGTGCTGGAAATGCTGACCGGGGGGACGACGCCGAAGGAGTTCTACGACGGCCTCACGGCGCGCGAGGTCGAAATCCTCAAGCTGCTTGCGACCGGCATGGCCAACAAGCAGATTGCGTACAAGCTCAAGATCAGCGAAAAGACGGTGCGCAACCACGTCAGCAACATGTACGAAAAGCTGGACATCTACGATCGTGCCCAGGCGGTTCTGTATGCGGTTCGCAAGGGCCTGGTCGAAGTCTGAACGCCAAAGTCTGAAGCCGAAGCCGGACGCAATAGTCCCGGGACGCGGGGCCCACGGCATCCCGTGAACTAGTACGACGATCCCATTAACCCCATGGGCTCGAGCACCTACAGTCGCGACCATAGTGGTGGTTGTTCCGGGCCGCAGCGCCTGGGTGAGCGGCGCAGGCCGGTTCGACCCTGAAGATGGGCCGTCCCTGCTGCTGATTGACCGCCAGCCACTGTTCCTGGCGGCGCTCGGCAGCCTGTTGACCGCTCCACCCGTGCGTGCCCGGGTTCAACTCGCGCATGACACGGATGCAGGCCTGGAGATCGCGCTCGGGGGGGGCGTGCACCTGGTCTTCTGCGAGGTCCGGTCGGAACCGATTCCGGCCGTAGAGCTGGCTGAGCGCCTGGTCCAGCTCACCCCGCGCGTGCCGGTGATCCTGCTCGGAGAACCGGAGGACGAACGGCTGATGGCGGCTGCACTCCACACCAGCGTCGCCGGCCTGTTCACCAAAGACGCCGCCATCGATGAGTTCTTGGTCGGGGTACAGACGGTTCTGTCGGGCCACCGCGCAGTGGGGTCGCACCTTATGAGCCTGGTGCTCGCGCGCCTTGGCGACAGCCCGCCGCACGCCCGCCGACCGGCAAGCCAGTTGTCGCCGACCGAGTTGGACATCCTGACGATGATCGGCGAGGCCAAGTCGATCCCAGTCATCGCTGCGGCACGCGGGATCAGCCACAAGACGGTTCGCAATCACCTGGCCAACATCTACCGAAAGCTCGAGCTGCGCAGCCGCACCGAAGCGGTGCTCTGGGCCGCGAGGATGGGCCTGACCGCCAACTGATCATCGAGAATGTCCTCAGCCCAACTGGGACAAACGACCCACGCCGTCGGGTAATTCCCCATTACTAAGCAAGTCCGAGGCCGCCAACATCAAGGGGTGCTCGAGCTCGACGACGCTCCGCCCGCATCTATGTCGTCGCCCGAACGACGCCTCGGAGAGGTTCTGGTCAGCGACGGCCTGATCACAGAGGATCAGCTCGCGCGTGCGCTGGCAACCCAAAGAACCACCCTCGCGCCGCTAGGGGTGGTGCTCGTGATCCAGGGAGCCCTGCGTGAGGACAGCCTGACTCAGGCCCTGAGCGGCCACCTCGATGCCCCGATCGCAGACCTGAAGCACGGCGAGGTCGACGCCGACGTGGCGCGGATGGTGCCGGAAGACTTTGCCCGACGTCACGTGGTGATTCCCCTCCGTCGTGATAACGGCCACGTGGCCGTCGCGATGAGCGACCCGAGCAACCTTCCGCTCTTGAACGACATTCGGCTCATCACCGGCTTGCCGGTCGTGGCTTACATAGCCAGCCCTTCGGATATTCTGGCCAACCTCAGTCGAGTCCACAGCATGCGTCCGCGCCTGCAGGAAGCCGCGCGAACCTTGCAGGAGTCGCGGCCACAGCTGGGGTTTGACCGAGTGGTGACTCTGGAGCTCGCGAACATCACGGCGGCGTCGCCGGCCGTTGAGATCGTGAACCTGCTGATAACGCAAGGACTGCGAGACAGGGCCTCCGACATCCACATCGAGCCGCAGAAGGATTTCCTCCGGGTCCGATTCCGCATCGACGGCGTGCTTCAGGACATGGCGCATTTACCGACCTCGACGGGGGCCGCGCTTGCCTCCCGGGTGAAGATCATGGCGGGCATGAACATCGTCGAGCGCCGACGAGCCCAGGACGGTCAGATCAGCGTCAATGTTGACGGCCGCGAGCTGGACGTCAGGGTGGCGACCATCGAAACGATCTGGGGAGAAAAGCTGGTAATGAGGTTGCTCGACCGAAGTCGGTCGCTGATCACTCTGCCTCAGCTCGGGTTCTCGCGCGGCGCGTATGAGGAATACCACCGCATGCTGCATTCACCGTACGGAATGATGATCGTCTCAGGCCCGACCGGTAGCGGAAAGACCACGACTCTATACGCATCGATCCACGAGCTCGATCAACAGGTCCGCAACATCATGACGATCGAGGATCCCGTCGAGTACATGTTCGACAACATCAACCAGAGCCAGATCAACAAGCTGGCCGACATCAGCTTTGCCAACGGTCTGCGGGCAATCCTTCGTCAGGATCCCGACATCATTCTGGTGGGCGAGATCCGTGACCGGGAGACCGCCGAGATTGCCGTCCAGTCCGCGTTGACGGGCCATCTGGTTCTGTCTTCGCTGCATGCCACCGACGCTGTCGGCGCTTTGCTGCGGTTCACGGACATGGGGATTGAAGGCTTTCTGATCGCGTCGTCCGTAATCGCGATCGTGGCCCAGCGCTTGGTTCGAAAGACGTGTGATGGCTGCAAGGTGCCCACTGTCCCGAATGCGGAAGAAGTCGAATTCGCCGCGTCGCTTGGCATGCCCGCGCCCAAACAGCTATTCCATGGCCAGGGCTGCAGTCGCTGCAACATGACCGGCTACTACGACCGCATCGGCGTCTTCGAGGTGCTCACCATGACGGACGAGGTCAAGCACCTCGTGATCGCCAAGGCGAGTCACCGGGAGATCCTCGAAGCCGCAGTCAAGTCCGGGATGGTGCCGCTTCGGGTTGACGCGTGGGACAAGATCACGGCCGGCGTTACAACCGTCGGCGAAGTCCTACGCAGCGTCTACATCATCTGAGGAGGGGCATCAGTCATCGGCAAGTTCGCGTATCGCGCCTATTCACCGCAAGGAAACCTGGAAGAGAAGGTCGCCACGAGTGCCAACGCGGCGACGATGCACCGCAGCTTGCTCGATCGTGGCTATCGGGTGGTGTCCGTACGCCCGGCAAGGAACGGCTGGCGCTGGATCTACCGCGAGCTGCCCACGTTTTTCCGAGTCAGCACCTCCGATCTTGTTCTGTTCTCTCGGCAGCTCTCTACCTTCATCAAGGTCGGAGTTCCCATCACCGACGCCATCAAGCTTCTGCAGGGAGCTTCCAGCTCGGGAGCCTTCCGCGCGGCGCTCGAAGACATTTGCGAAGACCTCGACGCCGGAGAAGCCTTTTCGACTTCCATCCAGCATCACCCAAGCGTTTTCAACCAGCTGTACGTCGATATGGTCCGCGCCGCGGAATACAGCGGGACGTTAGACCGAGTTCTAGCCCAGGTCGCTGCGTACCTGCAACGGCAGGATACGGCCATCAAGAAACTGCGGAGCGCGATGATCTACCCGGCGGTCATCCTTCTGCTCGCGATCGCCGTCTGTACGGTCCTCATCGTCTTCGTGCTGCCCAACTTCGTATCGATCTTTCACGAGTTCAAGGCTCAGTTGCCGCTTCCTACCCGGATCCTGTTGGGGGTTGGAGTCTTTGCACAGGCCTGGCGGATCGAGATCGTGCTCGGCCTCTTCTTCATAATCGCCGCAATCCTCCTGTTCATGCATAGCCGGCTGGGCCGCGTTTTCTGGGATTACGCGATCCTGCGTCTTCCGGTGCTCGGGAGCATCGTGACTTACGGAATCATCGAGCGCTTCACTCGAACGCTCTCGACGATGCTCAGAGCAGGCATCCCGATCAGCCAGACGTTCGACGTCGCCCTCGCCGCATCAGGAAACATCAAGTACCGGCGCGGCCTCGAGTCGGTCAAGCAGCGCATGGTCACCGGCGACGGCTTCTCGGCGCCATTGGAAGCGACCGGATTGTTCGCTCCGATGATGATTCGCATGATCCGCGTCGGCGAGGAGACGGGGACTCTTGACTCGAGCCTCGAGCAGATCGCCGATTTCCTCAGCGAGGAGATGGACTACAAAGTCCGGAACATGATCGCGCTCATGGAGCCGGCGCTGGTCATTGCGGTCGGCGGAGCCGTCGGTTTCGTCGCGGTCTCGGTGATCCTCCCCATGTACGGCCTGCTCAAAGCCGTCCACTGATGCCACGCCCGCCTGCGTGGTGGCCGCGCGACCGGCGCCAGGCCCAATCCGGCGCGACGCTGGTCGAGCTGCTCGTGAGCATGGTGATCATGGGTCTGGCGCTTGTCTTGCTCGTGGGCGCGTTCAGCACCGGCCTCATCCAGGCCACGCTGGCGAAGCGCAACACTGCCGCGGTGGCGGTCGTCCAGTACGAGCTGGAACAGATCAGCGGTGGGGTCTACAACAGCTCGTCGGTCTCCTATTCCGACTGCTTTGCGACCGAGGACGCTACGAGTCCGCCCACGCCCGCGGCGAGCTTTCAAGGCGTATGCGTGGACAGCTCATACGTGCTCCGAGCGGATGTAGCCGTGGCCGCCGGGCCCAGCCCGAACTCGCAGCTGTGGTCAATCACCGTCGTCTCCTTGCCTGGCGCAGGCCAGGTGGGCAACACGATCCAGGTCATCAAAGTCAGCCGATGAAGGCGACCCTCCTGCGTTACGCCAAAGACCAGAGCGGCTACACGCTGGTGGAGCTGATCGTCGCGTCCGCGATCGGGCTCTTCCTGATGACGGGTCTGACGTCAGTGGTGTTGACGACGTGGCGAGCTGGAACGACCGCCACCAGCCGGATCGAGGCCAGTGGCCAGATCCGCAATTTCCAGTTCGAGGCCTATGACGATTTTGCGCTCAGCAATCTTCCGACCCCGAGTGGCTGCGCCGCGACGGCGGCCAGGCCGTGCACGACCCCAATCGTCCTGCAAGGCGTGCAGGCGAGCAACGCGGCCAACCCGGTGATGTCTTCATACCAGGTGACATACGCGTGGGACGGCTCCAGCCTTCTTACGCGTCAGGTGAACAGCAATCCAGCGGTCGAGGCAGCGAACGGCGTGACCGCCTTCTCGTGGTACCTGGATGGTTCGGGCTCGCATCAAACGGTGGTGGTGACGATTTCAGTGACCGTCCAGTCCTACACGGAGACCCAGACGCTCCGTTTCTATCCGCGAGTGAATCCGTGAAGGCGCTTCGCGCCCTGCTCGCGGACAGGAGGCGGTCTCAACGGGGCAGCGTGCTCAGTGGCGTGCTCATCATGGTGGCTTTCCTCGCCATCATCGCGGGCGCTTTGATGACTGAGCTTTCGACCAACTTCTTGCTGTCAAACGCGTTGGTCGATCGGGTGGGCACAGAGGCGACCGTGAACTCGGCCGCCGAACTTGCGCTCAACCAGCTGCAGAACACGGCGCTCAATTCGGGCTGCCCGACCCCCAGCGCTCTGACGCTGAACGGCCAGACGGCGGCGGTCTCGGTCGTGAGCTGTGCCCCAGTAGTGGACCAGAGGTCGCTGCCGGCTTTCAGGCAGATCGCGTCATCAGCCCCGTTCACAATCGACGCAAGCCACGTCAACGTGATTGGGCGCGACGAGTATCTTGTCGGCGATTCCGGCGGCAATGTCTTCGCCTTTCAGTACGGCCAGAGCATCGCCACTTGGTCGCAATCGCTGGGTGGCTCGGTGACCGGTCCGCCCATGGCGATGCCGGATGTCAGCGACGCCAACCAGATCTCGAACCTCGTCCCAGTCTCGAATGCCACCGCATCGCCTGCCTTCGGGCCCCCTTGCGGCTCAGCGTGCGTGGCATTGCTGCTCGAGGATCCCCCTGGATCCGCCCCATGGCAGCTCCAGTGCTACATGACCACAGCCGCCCCGGTGACAACCGCTCCCGCTGCAGGGGGAGCCCCGTTTCCGGCTCTGACTTTCCTCGGTGACGCAGATGGCGCGCTGTATGCAGTTTCGGCAACCGAAAGTGGTCTATGTGCCCGGCAGGCAAGCGTCTCTACGGGCTACGGCGCGATAGTCGGAGGGCCAATCGTGCTTGCGAACGGCAATAAGGACGAGGTCTTCGTGGTTGCCAATTCCTCGCCAAGCCGCTTCCTCCACTACACCTACAGCTCGGGGCGATTCAACCTGTCCGATAACTGGGCCTTGCCGACCTCCGGTGCGGTCGGCCTGGCGGTCGAGCAGAGCACCGCACCCACCAGACTGGCTGTCACGTTCTCATCCGGTACTGTCGCGATGCTCCGGATCGACTCAACTTTCGACCCCAGTACGCTGGCAGTCGGCTCGGTCGGGTCCGGGGTCACGAACGATCCTTACTGGTGTCATTGTCCCGCCGGAAATTTGATCGGTGTGGCTGGGACGAACGGCACGCTATACGTGCTCGACACGAACTTGAACCTTTATGCGTCTTACCCCGGGGGGTCGTCCATTCGAACTTCGCCCGCCGCCGACGGTGGGGGAGACTGGTTCTTCGGCACCACCAACGGACAGATATATGAGGTGCAGAAGCCGGCCGGGACCACGGCCATGACACTGGCCGCTAACTACGGAACCGCAGGCGCGATCCGGAGCTCGCCGATCCTGGCCCCGTGCCCAGCAGGCATCTGCATATATTTCGGCTCCGCGGATTCGAATCTTTACCTGGTATCGCTCGATGCCCGCGACGCTGTTTTGACCACCTGCATAAGCGCGGCGCCGCCGGCTTGCTCCGGCGCCAACCCGCGTCTGTGGACACGGGTCGAGGTGGGAGTTGCCGGCAGCCCACAGACGGTCCACGTCCAGGGCTGGTCGTACTATTCCCCCTGACACGTGCCGGGGCCTGCAACACGCGTAGCCATCGACCTCACCGGAGGCCAGATTCGAGTTGTCGCCGGCGCCCTGGGCGGCCTGATGCGGTGCGGATCCGGTGGAACTCCCGCAGGGTCCCTCGTTGACGGCAAGGTCCTGGACACGAACGGCGTCGGCACAGCCCTGCGCCAGCTTTTGGCTCGGACGGAAATCGAGGAGACGCGCGCCCTCATAGCCGCCAGCGATTCCGTCGCGACCTTCAGGGTGGTCAAGCTTGCGCCGGCTGCCACCGATCAGGACGTTGACGCAGCCGTGGCGAGGGAGCTGCCGCTCGACCCGGAGCGTATGGCCACGCGATGGCTCGAGTTGAAATCCGGCCCGGATCATCGTCTCGTATACGCGGTGGCGTGGGATCGGTCACAGGTAAAGAACATCACCGAAGCTGCCAGATTCGCCGGCGTTGATCCGATCGCGGTCGATCTGAAGTCGGCTTGCGTGGCGCGGGCGGTCACCGAAGCCGCCTGTGTGGTGGTTGACATGTCCTCGAACCCGGTCGAGATTGTTTTGATCGACCACCACATACCCCAGGTTTGGCACAGCTTTCGACTCGATGTCGCCGCGGGCGAGGACGTCGCGCCTGCTCTTACCGGTCCGCTGCGTACCGTCCTGCGCTTCTACAAGCGGCGCCGCGATACCGAGTTCTATTCCACTGCGCCAATCATCGTCGCCGGCGAGCAGGCCATGTCATCGGGCTTCGCGACCACTTTGAGCCTGCAACTGGAACACCCGGTGGTACCGCTTCAGATGCCCGCTCGAGTGCCACAGGACTTTCGTCATGCGACCTACCTGACGTGCTTGGGCCTACTCATGCGGCGGAGCCCATGAAGCGGAAGCGACAGGAGCGGGTGGAACGGCGCCGCCCGCTGGTCGAGATCAATCTGATCGGCGAACCTAAGTCGCGCTCCGCCAAGATCGCGCGCCGGGGCTGCGCCCTGTTTGCTCCCGCCGCCGGCGTGCTGGTGGCCCTGGCCGCCACTCTCATGGGACTTCGCTAGACCCATCGCGTTCTGGCCCAGCACCGATAGGGACCGCCGCCCACGCTATGGGTCATTCCCTCTATTCAGGTTTGCGGGGCCTCCTCCTAGATTGGGCCCAGGTAGATCAAAGGCAAGCCTGATTCCGCCGTTTGCGGCGGGTAGCTGGGGTTTAAGGAGTGAAGCATATGCATCGTCAAGGTCTTTACGGATGGTTCAACAAGAACCTGCGTGGACGCAAAGGGCAGGCGGGGTTCACGCTGATCGAACTCCTCGTTGTCGTGACCATCCTCGGCGTCCTCGCCGCCATCGTCACCCTCAGCCTGGTCGGCCTGACGACCAATGCGTCAGTGCAATCTTGCAACGCCGAATACAAGACGGTGCAGGCAGCCCTCGACGCCTACATGGCCAACAACAACCTGTCTGCCCTTCCCGGTTCCCAGGGTACCTACACCAACGACATGACCGGCGCCGGCGGGGCCGCCCCGCTCAATGGCACGGTGAAGCTGTACGTCGGCAACCCATCAGCCTCAAATCCCAACTACACGCGCAACGGCACCACCCAGTTCTTCTACACCTGGGACGCGTCCGGCAGGATCAATTCCATCGCCACCGATAAGAACGGCACCCAGATGCCGAACAACGCCTGCGTTCCAAAGTAGTCGCCAGTTTGGAGAGGGAGGAGGGCGCCGCAGCAGCGGCGCCCTTTCTTATTCGGCCTTGCACAACAACGAAATGAATTGGTAAGCGTCACCCCGACCCTGAGCGCGTATCTGGTCCTCGTCGGCTTGATGCTGGGCAGCTTCATCAACCTCGCGACCGACCGGTTGCCTCGCCACGAGTCGCTCTGGCGGCCTCGATCACACTGCCGTTCGTGCGGACGTGAGCTCGGCATTGTCGATCTGATTCCGGTCGGTGGCTACGTGATCAGGGGAGGCCGCTGCGCCAGCTGTGGCGCCGCCATCGGGGCCTGGTCACCGATCGTGGAAGCGTCATGTGGGGCTGCCATGCTGGCGCCGCTGGCCCTTTTGGGATTGTGGCCTGGAGTCCTTGTCGGATTCGCGGGAGTTTCGCTGATAGGGGCGGCTGCGGTCAGCGTCGCGCTCGGTCGAGCCGGCGGTTCTAGGCGTGGATCTCGTTTGGGTTGAGCGAGTGGCTCCGGGCGTCTTTCTCAGTGATCAGGCCGGCTCGCATCAGCTGATTCAATGAGCGCTCGAGCGTCTGTGAGCCTTCCCGAAGACTGGTCTGCAGCACACTCCGGATCTGATCCGTCCGACCCTCTTTGATCATCGCCCGGACCGCGGTGTTGGCGATCAGGACTTCGAACGCAGCCACGCGCCCGCCGCCGATTGCCGGCAAGAGCTGCTGGTAGATGACGCCGGCGAGGCAGCCTGCGAGCTGGATCCGGATTTGCTGCTGTTGAGCCCCGAGGTAGCTGTCGATGATCCGATCGAGGGCTTGCGGGGCGTCGTTGGTGTGCAGCGTGGCCAGCACAAGGTGACCTGCCTCCGCAATCGAGACGGCGGCACTGATGGTCTCGAGGTCGCGCATCTCGCCGATGAGGACGACGTCCGGGTCTTCGCGAAGGGCCGCCCGCAATCCCTCCGCGAAAGACGGCGTATCCTCGCCGACCTGGCGTTGGTCGACGATCGACATTCGATGCTTGTGCACGTATTCGATCGGATCCTCGATCGTGATGATGTGGTAGGGCCGGGTTTCGTTTAGCAGGTCGATCATCGCCGCCTGGGTCGTCGACTTGCCAGAGCCCGTGGGTCCGGTCACCAAGATCAGGCCGCGCTGCCGCTCGAGCAGTCTGTGCACCGACTCGGGGATGCCGAGGACGTCGAAGCCTGGGATCTCGAGTGGAAGCAACCGAAAAGCAGCAGCCATCGAGTTGCGCTGGTAATAAGCATTGCCTCGGATCCGGGCCCGGTCGCGCCACGTGAAGCTGAAGTCGACGTGACGTTTCTTTTCCAGATCTCTGAGCTGCTCCGCATCCAGGACGTCACGGACCATCCGCTCGGCGTCGGCCGCCGTGAGCACGGCGCCGTCGCCTTCGAGCGACTCCAGCTTGCCATCCTTGCGGATACGCGGCTTGCTGCCGGTGCTGATCAGCAGGTCACTGCCGGCCAACTCCAGCAACCGGTCGAGCGCCTGATCGACATTCATCGACTCACAGCTTCGGCCAGTAGGGCGCTCCCTGGAATCGGCCGCCCCGGCGACCCGAATGTGATGTCCCGAACGTCTCTGGGCGGCAGTCCTAAGCCGCCCTCGGCAACGCGGTGAAGCCGGAATGTCCTACCCCGGACGGGACGGCTGACTCATTACAGCGAGCGGATTGCGTCCCTAGCATCAGCCAAGGGCACGGTGCGCCCAATTCAATGTTCAAGTACCTCGAAGTCCTCTTTCGCCACTGGGTGAGGTTTGCCCTGCTGTGTCTTGGGCTTCCCCTCATCGCGGGCGGAGCCGCGCTGTTTGCCTTCCAGGGCAAAGACGGCTCCGCTCAGCTGTGGGTCGACACCCCCAGCTACATCGGCAACATCCAGACTGCCAGCGGCTGGAATCAGTACCTGACCCCCGCGCAAAACACGGTCGACTCGCTCAACCAGCTGATCCTGACTGACAGCTTTTACCAGAAGCTGGGCCAGGGGCTGATCGACAGCGGAACCGTGAACAGTTGGTCTCAGAGCAACCAGGTCCTGGGGGAAGTGAGAGGCACGCTCACGGCCACGGCGGCGGGATCACACCTGGTCACCATCAAGGTCGAATGCAGGATGGCCGCGGTGTGCGTCCAGGTGCTGACCACGACGATCGCAGTCCACCGCGATTGGCTCATCCAGACCGAAAAGCAGCAAGCCGACGTTGCCAGCAAGTTCTACACGGCGCAGCTGCAGCAGGCCAAGGAGCACCAGCAGGCGACCATCGACACCTTCAACGCCTACGTGGCCAGCCACCCAACCCCGGCCAACACCGTCCCGGCTCCAGATCCCCAGTTCGATCGCCTTCAAAGTGATGTGCGACAGGCGCAGACCCAGGTCATCGACCTCCAGGACAAGCTCCAAGCGGTCCAGTTTTCGTACGACGCCGCCTCCGAGATCGATCAGACAGCTCTTCGTGTCATCGACCCGCCGGCAACCAGCGGGGGCACGTTCACGTCGGTGACCAAGAAGCTGGCCATAGCCATCGCTGCAGGAGCCGCTCTGCCGGGCATCGCGTATCTCGTGTTCCTGGGCTGGATCGACCGCACAACCCGAAATCCCAAGGAGATCGAGGGCCGGGTCGGAGTTCGAGTCGTAACCTTGATCCGCAACCTCAACGCCAAACCCACCTGATGGCTGAGGCAATCTCCGACCAGGACATCGAAGAGGCGATCTCGGCTGCCCTCAAACCAAAGCCGGCGCCACCGGGTTTCGCCGCCATCGGCCGCGAGCGAACCAAGCTCATCAATATGCCCCCGTGGTTCATCGACCGCTGCCGGCAGGCGTACCTCTCAGTGCCGTTCGAGGAACGGGGCGAACATCAGCAGCGCGTCCTTGGCATCACGAGTCCGGTCCATGGCGAGGGCAAGACGTCGATCGCGATCGGAATCGCGGTCGCGATGGCGGCCGACACGGGAGAACCGACGCTCCTGGTCGAAAGCGATCTGGCCAGCTCCGTAGGCTTCGACCAGGTGCTGGGTCTCAACCGCGGGCCCGGGCTGTGCGCGTGGCTCGAGGGGTCGAATCGGCTCCGGTTGATCCAGGCCGCGCCGCTGGAGAACGCATTCGTACTGCCCGCGGGCGACGCTGGATCCGATCCGGCGCGGCTGATCTTCCGCCTCACCAGCAGTGACCTCATCGAAAAGTTCAAGGCCAGCTTTCCGAACATCATCATCGACCTGCCACCGATGCTGAACATCGCGTACAGCTCGCTGGCGTCGCGGCTCGCCGACAAGATTCTGGTGATCGCTCGGTATGGACGAACGATGACAGATGACCTCGAGAAGGTGATGTTCCTGCTCGGGCGCGAGCGCGTTGCGGGTGTCGTCCTCAACGACTACGAGCCGAAAACGCCCGGCTGGCTGCGCCGGATTCTCTGAGGCTCTGCCGCACATGCTTCTCCTTGCGATTCCCGCACTGGCGCTGGGTCTGGGCTTCATCGGTTTACGCTCTTCGGCGAAGTCCTACGTCCTGATCGGCGCCATCGCGCTTGTCCTCTGTTACATCGCGTACACCCGCTGAAACTGGATGGCCGCCGCACTCCCACTGAGTCAGCGCGCGCCGGCAGTCGTCCCTTCGCGAGCCCACTCACAGGTCCCCTCAAACCTCCCTTCGCGAGTCCGAATTCGATCATTGCTCGCAGTCGCGACAGCGATCGTTGTGCTGGTCACACTGGGCCAGGCAACCCGCCCCGTGCCCGCGATCGGCTTGCTGGTTGTAATTGCAGTGCTCACCCCTTGGATCTTCGCCGCGCCATTGCGCGGCCTGCAAATCCTGGTCGGCGCTGCGATCACCATCGAGGTCTTCATCCTGCGTTTCCCGGACTCGTTCACCGACGAGGTCCCGTTTTTCTACGGCCTCAACAACAGTGCTGGCATTGGTGTATCGGTCACGCCGGCCGAGCTGCTGATGGGCGTCACCATCGTGGCCGCGCTGGTTCGATCGGGACCGATGATCCGCGCTCGGCTCTTCAAGGGTCGCCTCTTCCCCCCCTACCTGCTGTTCCTGATGGCAGTCCTGATGGGCGAGGTCCACGGTCTCCTCAACGGAGGCGATTTCAACAAGTCGCTGTGGGAGCTGCGCCCCCAGGTGTACGGCTTCATAGGCTTCGTGATTGCCTCGCTCGTCATCCGCTCTCGCCAGGACCTCGAACGCCTGGCCCTGATCGCCGCGGTCGCCATCGCCTTCAAAGGTGTCATCGGCGACGTCCGCTATTTCATCGTGCTCAACCACAACCTCGGCGCTCACGAAACCGTTCTCGGCCATGAAGACTCCTACTTTCTGGCGCTGCTTCCACTTGCCGCCCTGGCGGCGCTGATCTGGACCGGCAGGACACGAGCGCTCACCCTCCTGGTGATCGCCACCGCCATCGCGGCGGGGGCGCTGCTGGCCAACGAACGGCGTGCAGGCATCCTTGCGCTCGCCGGCGGGGCGATCGTCATCGTTCTGCTGGCAATCCGGTTCAACGGGGTCAATCGGCGGCGGGTGATTCTGCTAGCGCTCATCGCCGCTGTCATCGTCACGGCCTTTCTGATCGCCTTCTGGAACGTACAGAACGGTCTGATCGGGCAGTTGGTGCGGCCCGTACGTTCGCAGTTCGACCCCAGCCTGCGCGACTACCTGTCGGACATCTATCGGCAGGCCGAAAACATCAACCTACAGCTGAGTTTTAAGACCAACAAGTTGATCGGCATGGGCTTCGGCATGCCGTTCTTGACCGTCCTGGCGCAGGCGGACATCTCGACCATCTATCCGCTCTGGAACTACATCCCACACAACACCCTGCTCTGGGTCGGGGTGCGCATGGGGCTGGTGGGCAGCATCGCTTTCTGGGCGCTGTTCGGGACCGCGCTGCTCGAGGTGTGCCGTGCGCTTTCTGTGCAGCGCGACCGATTCGTGCTCACCCTGGTGGCGCTGGTGGGAGGCGCCATCGTGTGTGAACTCTTGGTCGCGTACGCGGACCTGCAGCTCGAAAGCTACAGAAACATGATTTTCATCGGCGCGATATTCGGGGTGTTGAACGTCCTACCGGCCCTGTTTCCTGAGCCCGCCGCCGAGAAGCGCAGCCTTGCGTGAATTCGTTTTCGTTCTCGAGCAGACTCTGGGCCACGTCGCTCACGCCCGCAACATCCGGCGCGCCCTCGACCAGCACGCAGGGTCCGTCCGATCGACCGTGATCCCCATCGAGTACCATCGCCGGCCCGGTGTGGCCGCGCGAATTCCCGGTCTCCGGACGTGGACCTTCGATGCCAGCCGGCAAGCCAGGTCGGCTCTGGCTCGCCGGTTGCGCAGAGGCCCCGTCGACGCCGTTTTCATCCATACCCAGGTTGCGGCTCATCTCGCGGCGTCGATCATGCAGAGGATTCCCACCGTGGTGTCCCTCGACGCCACCCCGTTGAACTTCGACTCACAGGGCCGCTCGTATGGGCACTCGCGCAACCGACCCGCGGTCGAGGCGGTCAAGTTGCAGTTGAACCGGTCTGTCTTCCGGCGCGCGGCGGCGCTCGTTTCCTGGTGCCAGTGGGCGGCTGACTCGCTCGTGGCCGACTATGGCGTGCCACAGGACAAGATTTCGGTCATTCATCCCGGCGTTGACGTGACGCTCTTCCGTCCACTAGACCGGGCCGGGAATCGAAAAGCGGTCCGGATCCTGTTCGTCGGTGGAGACTTCGAGCGTAAGGGCGGTGCAGACCTGCTCCAGGCCATGAGGCGGTTCGGGCCGCTCGCAGAGCTGGACGTGGTCACGGGTTCGCCTGTGGATCCGCCTCCGGACGTGGTCTGCCGCGTGCATCGAGGCCTCAGCCCGCAGTCGCCCGAGATAGTGAACCTGTATCGCGAGGCAGACATATTCGTGCTGCCTTCGCGAGGGGATTGTTTCCCGCAAGCAGTGGCAGAGGGACTCGCGTGCGGCCTTCCGATCGTGGCGTCGCGGACAGGAGCGATTCCGGAGATGGTTCGAAACGGCATCAACGGCTGGCTCGTTCCAGCCGGCGATCCTGGCGACTTAAGCCGTGCGCTCGAATCGCTCGTGCTCTCGAGCAGCTTGCGACGCCGGATGGGTCTGGCGAGCCGTCGCATCGCCGAGCACGAGCATGACGCGGACGCCAACAACCGCCGCATCATCGAGCTCATGATCACAGTCGCAGCCGCGCCCATGAGGGCGTCGCGAATCGCGTGAATTGAAACGGCCGCAGCCAGGGGGCTGCGGCCGTCGTAGCACTCGCGCGCGGTTGCTGTTCCCAGTCAGGCAGTGGGCCTCATGCTCGGATGACCCGGTACACGGCGACCAGGGCCCCCAGAGCCAGCAGGATGAGGATCACGGTGACAGTCGGATCTTGCTTCGGATTGACCACCGCCACCAGCCGTGTCAACACGCTCTGAGTGGCCGGAGGCGAGGGGGCCACACCGCCTCGGTTGGCCCCAGAGCCTGAGCCTGTGCCGGGTGGCTCCGCGGGTGGGTTGGTGGGATGGTTGGTGGGCGGGTTGGTCGGTGGGTTGGTCGGCGGGTTGGTCGGTGGGTTGGTCGGCGGGTTGGTCGGTGGGTTGGTCGGTGGGTTGGTCGGTGGGTTGGTCGGTGGGTTGGTAGGCGGGTTGGTGGGCGGGTTGGTGGGCGGCGGCTGCGAGCCGCTTTGCGCCGACCAGATCGCTGGATCACGTGCCCACCAGGCGCCACCCCACCAGTGCACGCCGCGGAACATCACCGTGGTCGTGCCTGCTGGAACCGGCGTCCAATAGGTGGAAGGGATCTCGGCATGCGTAGCCCAAGACGCATGGTTCTGGAGGGCTGGCGAAACCCAGGTCGCGCCGCCGTCGTAGCTGACCGTGAAGGTGCTTCCCTGCGGGCCCAGGCCGGTGAACCGCAGGAAGGCGTTGGCCGGAGCTGGAGCGGGGAAGTGAACGGTCGTCGCTCCGCCGGCATTGATCGAGCGCTCGGCGCCGTTCAGGATGGTGAAGGGCACCGCGTTGGAGATCGAGAACCCGGACCAGTGCCAGGTATCAAAGCTGGAGGGCGGACCGCTCTTGGCCGGGTCGTAGCTGTGGTGGGTCAGGGTGACCACTCCCTGGGTGAAACCCAGGGGCGCAATGTTGGTGTCCGTCCACCAGACGTTGTAGGCCGGCAGGCCGAAGCGAATATGACCGCTGGAGATGTCCATCTCGTAGGTCGTGCGTATCGTGGGGCTGCTGAGACCGAGGCCGGCCAGGGACTGGGAACGCGCTTTGGGCAGGTCGGTCTTGGCGAAGTTGTCATAGCGCGCCACGTCTCCCTCTGAGGTGGCGGTGATGCCGGCTCGGTTGAAGGAGAAGCGCAGGCCGTGCGCAGGCGGGCCCTGGGAGGCGAAGTCAGTCGGCGTGGCCATGGTTTCACCGAACGGGGTGATGAAAACCTCGACCCAGTCGCGAAGGTTCTGCTGCAAGGTGCTCACCGAGACTGAGACGACCGAAGTGCCGGACGAGAAGTCGACCATGGCGGCCGGGGTCAGGGCGATCTCGCCGTAGCCGCCATCGACGATGGCCGTCATCAAGTGGTTCTTGCAGGCAAACACTCCCTCCGCCAGGGTGGTGATCATGTGCACCGCCGGCGGTGCAGCGCAGTCAGTGCCGTGCTGAGCCGGGGTGGGGTCCATGTCGTCGCCCTGGTCGCGCTTGCTGATCTGCACGTCCATGGCGGCCGGGACGATGCTCTGCGGAGAGGCCGGCGAGCCATAGTTGAAGTCATCGGTGTAGCTCTGAGTCGCCGCGTGGACGGAAGTGGTATTGGCTGCTGGTAAGACAGGGGAGACCAGTAGGACCATGAATGCCGCCACGGCGGCACAGGCCAGCAAACGTCGCATCTGAACCTCCTGACGAGGTGGATTCCGAAGGCGGGGCGCTAGACCCCTGGTGTAACGACCCCTCACACCAGAACCTGCGAGCGTCCTGTGAAGGAATGTGAAGGAGTTTCCCGCCGGGAGAGTATGACATATAGCCTGGGGGAGCCTGGGTCGCCCTGAGACAGGTGCCCATCGACCTGGATAGAGCCGCCCACAAGATTCCCTGGGCCGCCGATTGAATCGACTGGCAATCGCTGGCTCAATCGACTGGGATGGAAATGCTCAACGTGACCACCGTCAACGGCTCGTCGGCCAGGAAGACGACTCGCGACTTTATCCGTTCGTTAGGGGTCCTGGACCTGCCGCCGCTCACCAGCCCGTTCGATCCCGGCTATGACGTCGCGACCGTGGTCAGCCACATCGAGCAGAGCGGGCACCTCATCAGCCTGTTGAAGCTCTCGATGTGCTGCTGGCTGATCGCGGACGAGGCGGCAACTCGAGCCAAGATCGCTGCGGCGAAGCGCCGAAACGTGATCCTCGTCACAGGCGGCGGCCCGTTCGAGATCGCCAAGGACCGCGGGCGCCTGGAAGATTATTTCGAGCTTTGCGCGAGCCTCGGCATCGATCGCATCGAAGCGGGGCACGGCTTCACAGAGATGAAGCACACGCCGACACAGATCGTGGCGCTCGCCCGGCGCTTTGGGCTCTCGGTCCAGATGGAGCTCGGCGACAAGCACGGCGGAGCGTTCACCGAGCGTGTGGTCGGGGAGCTCATAGCGATTGGACACGAATGGCTCGACGCGGGCGCGGTTGCGATTGTCGTCGAGGCCCGCGAAAGCGCCCAGCAGGTCGGGCTGTTCGACGACTCCGGCCGCCTCAATTTCGATGCGGCTGAGGCTTTCGCGAAGGCTTTCGGCATGGAGAGCACGATCTTCGAGGCGCCCAACAAGCGGAGCCAGTTCGACTTCCTCAACCACTTCGGACCCCACATTCACCTGAGCAACGTCCGGCTCGAGGAGCTGCTTCGAGTCGAGATTTACCGGCGTGGTCTCCATTCAGACGCCTACGGAACTTTGCTGGCGCCGCTGCCTTTACCTGAGCCAGGCGGATGACCCCGCGGTCATTCGTCATCGACGCCACGCCCGAATCGGTCAGCAAGTACCGCGACACGCACGCCGTGGTCGCGGTCGACGTGTTTCGGGCCACCACGGTGATCGTGACCGCCCTTGCCCATGGCCATCCGATCTATCCGGTGTCAACCGTCGCCGAGGCGATCGTGGTCGCGTCCCGGCTTCATGATCCACTGCTGGCCGGCGAGCAGGCAGGCATCAAGCCCGACGGCTTCGACCTCAACAACTCGCCTGCGGCGATCGAGCGGCTGCCCAATTGCCGCCCGATCGTGCTGGTCACGTCGGCCGGAACCCAACTGCTGTCCGAGGCCCGGGGGGCCAGCTCGATCTACGTCGCCTGCCTGCGCAACATGATCGCGACCGCCGCCCAGCTCATCGGTACGCACCGCCGTGTGGCGTTGATCGGCGCCGGCACCCACGGAAAGGCGCGGCCCGAAGACCAGTACGCGTGCGCACGGATCGCTGAGATGCTCAACAGCCAGGGTTACACGCCCGAGGACGACCGGACCGTGGCCGAGCTCAGCGAATGGCGCGGCGTCAGCGTGGGCACGATGCGCCGCAGCCCGAGCGCCGATTTCCT
The DNA here is from genome assembly GCA_036390825.1 of Candidatus Dormiibacterota bacterium. GTDB lineage: Bacteria > Chloroflexota > Dormibacteria > CF-121 > CF-121 > CF-13. The sequence goes on along the minus strand of DASWBA010000183.1, from coordinate 47,411 downwards.
GCGCGACACGGGTCAACACGACGATCTCGAGTTCGTCCTTAAGCGCGTCGACGACATCGATGCCTCGGCAGTCTTCAACGGCCAGCAGGTGAGCCTGATGCTCCCCGGGGCACAGCGCCTGCTCGCCGAAGCCTGAGCGAGGTGTCCCCAGACAGGCCGGCGGTCCTGGTCATGGGGCCGCCGCGATACGTGGGTCCGCTGGGCGTGATGAGGTCTTTGGGAAGGCTGGGTGTCGGCGTCTACGGACTCACGCACAATGGATCCAGCGCCGCAAGCTCGTCACGGTACTGCGCGGGCACCCTGTCGGTAGGACTCGATGGCAGGCCGTGGCCGGACGAAGCGCGGACGCTGGGCGACCTCGTGGCAGCAGGGCGGCGGTTGGGCGGAGGAACGATTCTGATCCCGGGCTCCGACGAGTGGTCGGTTTTTGTGGCCAGCCATTCGTCTGAGCTCGCCCGCTGGTTCCGGTTTCCAGTCGTGCCCCTGCACCTCGTGGAAGAGCTCGCCGCCAAGGATGGCCTCTACAGGCTGGCGACGACCCACGGTCTGCCGACCCCGCGCATCGTCTTTCCGGCGAGCCGCGATGAGGCTTTGTCCGCGTCCTCGAGCCTGCAGTACCCCGTGATGCTGAAGCCGGTCCGCAGCCGGCCCGACGTGCTCGAAAAGGCCGTGGCCAACAACGCCCAACAGCTGGTCGATTCATACAGGTGGATGGAGGAGTCGCCGGGGGCCCCGAACGTCATGTTCCAGGAGTACATACCGGGAACCGACAGTGACGTCTGGATCTTCAACGGGTACTTCGACTCTCAGTCTCGCTGCCTCGCGGCTTTCACCGGCGTCAAGATCCGGCAGCATCCCGCCAAGATGGGCATCGCAAGCCTCGGCGAGCTGCGCCAGAACAGCACTGTCATCGAGGCGACATGCGACTTCATGCGTGCCGTCGGCTATCGCGGCATCGTAGACATCGGGTACAGGTTCGACAGTCGGGACGGCCAGTACAAGGTGCTGGACATAAACCCCCGGCTCGGCGGCGCTTTCCGAATGTTCGTCGACAAGCACGGGATGGACGTCGCCCGAGCGATGTACCTCGACCTGACCGGCCGGCCTGTACCGGCCATCGCTCCCAGCGACGGTCGGCGTTGGATCAATGAATCCGCGGACCTGGTCGCTTCGACGCACTATCGCCGGCTCGACGGCCTCACGCTGACAGCCTGGCTGCGCTCCTTTCGCGGTGTCCGCGAAGGTGCGACCTGGGGACTCGATGATCCGCTGCCGTTCGCCGTCGCGATGTATGGACTCGTCCACGAAACCCTGGCCGCGAAGTGGGACAGGTTTCGGAAACGAGCGTATGCGGCGCTCAACAAGAGGTTTGCCCCGCGAGTGCGGTCGGGAGAGAACACGGCGTGACGTTCTTGCGCGGCCGCTTCATACCGCTGGTCGCGGCGTTCGCCGGTGGGGCGATCACGGCCTCGGCCTTCGGTACATACCTGCTGGTCGCGCATCCGGGGTTTGTCTCGCGGGTAGAGGCGCATCTGCGGAGTCTGGTCTCTCAGTCCGATGCCGGAGCTACGCAGCCAACTCCTGCAGCGCCCCTGAACGGGGTGGCGGTTCGAATCGACACCCAGGGTTCCACGTCGCCGATCAGCCCGCTTATCTACGGCGTCGCCTTCGCCGATCCTGCGTACCTCAAAGAGCTCGGGGCGACCGCCAACCGCTGGGGCGGAAATGCGGTCAGCACATTCAACTGGGACAACGGAAACGCAGACAACGCCGGACGCGATTGGGAGTTTCGCAACCAGGGCGGGTCGGGGAATGCCGCCGACACGTTCATCTCCCAGTCGTTGGCCGCGGGCGCGCAGCCGGTGATGACCATTCCGACCATCGGCTGGGTGGCGAAGAACAACGACAACAACACCATGGCGATCGGCGTGCCCAACCAGGGTGGCGCGCCTGCCGCTCCAGGCTCCCAGGCAATCGCGGGCTACGATCCATCGGCCAATCGCGCCCGGACTAGCGTGCCTTCGCTGCCGACCAGCAACGGGCCGATGGCGACAGCACCCGACCCGTCGGCTCCGGTTGTCTACCAGGACGCCTGGGTGCACTACCTGACGAGCAAGTTCGGCACCGGCCCGAAGGGCGTCACCTACTTCGAGATGGACAACGAACCAGACCTCTGGTGGATCACCCATACCGACGTGTGCCCGGTCGAAACCAGCTATGACGCCATGGTCAAAGAGTTCACCAGCTATGCGGATGCGGTCAGAGCGGTCGACCCATCGGCGAAGATTCTCGGACCGGTCGTCTCAGGCTGGACCGGCTACCAGTTCTCGGCCCTGGACCGTGGCACTGACAACTTCGCGACGCACGCCGATCGCCAGGCCCACGGCAACGTACCGTTTCTCGAGTGGTGGCTGCTGCAGCTCAAGCAGCACGACCAGTCGCTCGGCAAGCGAACACTCGACTACCTGGACGTGCACTACTATCCGCAAGCTCCAAACGTAGTCTCGGCCCACGCCTCCGATCCGGCCACTCAGGCTCGGCGCATACGCTCGGTTCACAGCCTGTACGACCCGAACTACGTCGATGAGTCGTGGATTTCCCAGCCCGTCGACCTGATACCGACGCTGAAAGCATGGATCGCCAGGTCGTATCCAGGAACCGGAATCGCGATCTCGGAGTACAACTTCGGCGGGGAATACGACGCCAGCGGAGCGGTGGCGCTCGCGGAGGTGCTCGGCGTTTTTGGCCGCGAGGGCGTTTACATGGCCAACTACTGGACGAACCCGCCACCAAACACCCCGGCCGCGGCGGCCTTTCGCCTCTACCGCAACTACGATGGCCACGGAGCCAGGTTCGGGGACCTGTCACTACCAGTGACCTCAGGGTCCCCCCAGGTGGCGGCGTTTGCATCGCGCCACTCGGACACCGGCGAGATCGACCTCGTCCTGGCCAACGAAAGCCTCACGCAGACCGCAACCGTTCAGCTTCAGCTGTCCGGCTTTGCGGCCTACAAAGCACAACAGTTCGTGATCCACCCAGGGTCCTCGGACATCACTCCGGAGGCCCTGGCTTCGACCGCCGGCACGCTGAGCCTCGAGCCGCTGTCGGTACACCTGGTCAGGCTGACCAAGCCAAAAGCATGAGGACCGTAATGCTGGTATCGGCCAGCGCCGATCGCGACCTGCGGATCGAAATCGAGGCCGGCACCAGGCCGGTGCCTGAATTCATCGCGCTCGAGCGCGATTATGGGGTGCGGCTGCTCGATTGGTCGCGACTGAAGATCGAGCCGGGCCGGTCGGCCCGGCGTTCGTTGCGGCAGGCCGCCGCTGGACTTCGGGCCGCCGCCGAGGCGGACGCGATCTTCTCGGACGGCGAGCACGTCGGCATCCCCCTCGGCATCGCGCTCGAGGCCATCGGCCCGGCGCGGCCCCACGTGGTGCTTGGCCACCATCTCACGTCGCGGTCGAAGCCCCTGATGCTCCGTTGGCTGCGCCATATGGGGATCACGCGCGTCCTCGTTCATTCTCGCGCGCAGCTGAAGATCGCAATCGAAGCGCTTGGATTCACCCAGGGCTCCGCCGCGTTCGTCCCGTACTACGCCGACGCTCGGTTCTGGCGTCCTCAGCCAGTGCAGCAGCACCGACTCATCGTTTCCGCAGGCCGTGAGCATCGCGACTACGCGACGCTGGCAGCCGCGGTCGAGGACCTGCCTGTGCACACGGTGATCGCGGCCGGGAGCCTTTTTTCCCCGTCCGCACCGTGCCGCCTTCCCAAGCTGATGCCCGCCAACATTTCTGTCGGCATGCGCAGCCCACACGCCCTGCGAGAGCTGTACGCCCAGGCGGAGGTCGTGGTCGTGCCTTTGATCCCCAGCGACTTCCAGGCGGGCGTGACCACGATTCTCGAGGCGATGGCGATGGCCAAGCCGGTGGTTGTCACCGCGACCGAGGGCCAGCGCGACATCGTGATCGACGGCGAGACAGGGGTGCTCGTGCCTCCGTACGACCCCCCGGCCATGAGATCGGAGCTGCAGCGGCTCTTGGCCGATCCGGCTGAACGTCGCCGCCTGGGGGCCAACGCCCGCGAGGCGGTGCTGGAACGGTTCGACCTGCCTCTGTACGCTGCGGCGCTTCACCGCCACCTGGTTGACGCAGCTCGAGCCGGCCGCCGAGCGGCATGATCTGGGCCTCGGAACAAAGGCTCACGCCCGGTGGGACAGACGCCCATGGGCATAGAACACAAGACTCACCCGTGCCGAGCCTGACCATTGTGGGCGCCCACCGCACTGCATTTACTTACACCTGTGGCTGAGCCCGTTCGCTTCAGCATCGTGACGCCCACCCATAGGCGCACTCAATCGCTGCTGCGTATGCTCGACGCCCTCGCCACGCAGGACTACCCTTTCGATTCGTTCGAGGCGATCGTCGTGGCCGACGGCGGCAATGACGACATCCTGCATGCCCTGGGTCGTCGCCAGTATCCATACCGGCTGCGCGCTTTCAGTCAGCGTCAGAGCGGTCCCGCAGCAGCGCGCAACCGGGGTCTCGCCGAGGCGGCCGAGCCGTTCGTCCTGTTCATAGATGACGACGTCCTTCCGGCGCCTTCTCTTGTGCGGCAGCACGCCGAAGCGCACCGGGTGCCGGATGTGGTCGTCATCGGTCCGCTTCTCGCCGCCACCGCCGCGCGACCGTCGCCGTGGACGGCCTGGGAGTGGGCCACGCTCAATCAGCAGTACCGCGCCATGCTGGCCGGCGAGTGGGAGCCGACGCCGAGACAGTTCTACACGGGCAACGCCTCGGTGAGGCTTGACCACGTCAGGGCGGTCGGAGGCTTCAATACGCAATTCAGGCGGGGTGAGGACGTCGAGCTGGCGTGGCGGCTGCACAAGCGGGGGCTTCGCTTCGTTTTCAATCCGCTGGCGGAGGGCGAGCACCTTGCGGAGCGCTCTTTCGAGGCGTGGTTGAAGGCGGCGCATGAGTACGGTCGGACCGACGTGATGCTCGAGCGGATCCGGACCGGGGGCGATCTGCCCGACTGGGTCCGGCCAGAGTTCCAGTACCGGCACCCCTACACGAAGCTGCTGACGCGGGCGGTGCTGAGCCAACCCGAAATCTGGCGCCCAATCGCCGCCTCCGGGCACGTTGCGGCCGTGGCGAGCTGCCGCTTTGGTTGGGAGACCGCTGCCGTGAAGGTCTGCTCAGCCCTCTTCACGGCCGCTTACTGGCGGGGAGTGGCAGAGCAGCTCGGTCGCGCTCAGGCGCTCGCCTTGACGGCGGCCGATCAGGCCCCGGAGGCGGCCGCGTGAGCGCCTTCTCTGAGGACATGAAGCGGTGGTTGGACCGAAGCATTCGGCCAACGGATGATTCTCGGAGTCTGCTGCGATTGCGAACGCGGGACGTCGTCCAGATCCTCTGGAGGCATCCTGCCCTCTGGGCGACCGCGATCTACCGTGCCTCTCACTGGTGCCAGGTGCGCGGTTGGCGAGGCCTTCCGACGCTGTTGGAGCGGCTGAACATGGTCCTCTTCGGGGTCGAGATCAGCTGCGGGATGCACGTTGGTCCAGGGCTTTATCTGCCGCATCCGTACGGCAGCGTCCTGATGGCGGAGCGGATCGGCGCCAATGTGACGTTCGTGCATGCGGTGACCGTCGGCATGCGCAACGAATGGGTGTTCCCGATCATCGATGACGGCGTCTTCGTCGGCGCTGGCGCCCGAGTGCTCGGGGGCGTCAGGCTGGGCAGGGGGTGCTCGATCGGCGCCAATGCAGTTGTGATCCATGACGTTCCCGCAGGAGCGACTGCGGTGGGCGTACCTGCCGTGGTGCGCGAGTCCTCCATCGCCCCCTGGACCCCCCGCGAAGAAATAACGGCATGACGACGGCGCGGGATGTCAGGTTGAAGGGCGCGCGAGCGCTGGTCACGGGCGGCGCCGGATTCGTGGGCTCCCGGATCGTTGAGGATCTCATCGATGCCGGGGCCTCCCGAGTGGTGGTCGTGGACGACTTCAGCCGAGGCCGGAGGGAAAACCTCGCGTCGCTGGCAGCCCACCCTTCACTCGAGGTGGTCGAAGGCGACATTTGCGATGCGCCTCTTGTCGAGAGCGTCACCACCGGGATCGACCTCGTCTTTCACCAGGCCGCCCTCCGGATCACGCAATGCGCCGAGGACCCGGTGCGAGCCATCAGAGTGATGATCGTAGGCACCCAGAACGTTCTCGAGGCTGCGGTCCGGCAGGGGGTTGAGAAGGTGATCCTGGCGTCGAGCGCCTCCGTCTACGGAGAACCGGACAGGCTGCCGATAGAGGAATCCGCCCCCTTCAACAACAGGACGATCTACGGTGCGGCCAAGATCGCCAACGAGCAGATGGCGCGGGCGTACGCCGAGATGCACGGGCTGCGGTACCTGGCCCTCCGTCCTTTTAATGTGTACGGGCCGCGGATGGACGCCTTCGGCGTCTACACGGAAGTCATGATCCGGTGGCTGGAGCGGCTGCAACACGGCCAGCCTCCGGTGATCTTCGGCGACGGAAGCCAGACCATGGACTTTATCTCCGTGGGCGACGTGGCTCGGGCCAACCTGCTGGCGGCCGTGTCCGGAGCCACGGACGGTGCGCTCAACGTCGGCACCGGCGTCGAGACGAGCCTCAGCGAGCTGTCCAGGCTGCTCTGTGAGGCGGCCGGGCACCCGGAGCTCGAGGCGATACGCGGTGAAGCACGCAGGGTCAACGGGGTGACGCGCCGCCGTGCCAGCACCGAGCACGCCCGGAACCTCATCGGGTTCGAGGCGCAGGTCGGGCTCAGGGATGGGCTGAGCGAGCTCGTCGCCTGGTATGCGACTGTCACCGCGGCGGCGCCGGTCTGATGATCCCCATCACGCGTCCGTCGCTGGATGAGGAGGAGGTGACCGCGGCAGCGGCGGTCATCCGGTCGGGCTGGCTGTCACAGGGCAAGCGGGTCGACGATTTCGAGCAAGCGGTCTGCGCCTACGTGGGTGCAGAGCATGGAATCGCAGTGAGCAATTGCACCACCGCGCTGCATCTGGCATTGCTGGCAGCGGGTGTCAGGCCCGGCGATGAGGTCATCTGCCCATCCTTCAGCTTCATCGCGACCGCCAACGCCATCCTGCACGCCGGGGCGGTGCCGGTGTTCGCCGACATCGATCCCCGCACTTACAACATTGACGCCGGAGCAGTGGAAACGGCGATTTCCAAGCGCACCAGGGCGATCATGCCGGTCGATCAGATCGGGCTCGCCGCGGACCTGCGCCACCTGCGTGATCTCGCTCGCGCACACCGCCTGGCCGTCGTCGAAGACGCCGCCCCGTCGCTGGGCGCCACTTTCGAGAGCGAGCGAGTCGGCAGCCGAAGCCCGCTCACCTGCTTCAGCTTCCACCCCCGCAAATCGATTACCACGGGCGAGGGCGGCATGATCACCACGAACGATCGCGAGGTCGCCGGCCGCCTGCGCCGGCTACGCTCCCACGGCGCCTCGATCTCAGACCTCGACAGGCATGAGTCGGACCGGGTCCGGTTCGAAAGCTACGACGAGTTGGGATTCAACTACCGGATGACTGACATCCAGGCCGCCATCGGATGCGTGCAGATCGCCAAGCTGGAGCGAATCCTCGCCGCCCGGAGTGCGGCGGCGGACCGGTATTCGGAGATGCTCGCAGGCGACGAACGACTGCGCCTTCCTTACGCACCCGCGGGCTGTCGTCACACCTACCAGTCGTACTGCGTCCAGCTGCCATCCGAAGATGTCCGCGCAGTGGTCATGTCCGAACTCGCGAGCCAGGGTATCGCCACCCGCCGAGGCGTGATGGCTATCCACCTCGAGCCGCTTTATCGAGAACGGTTCCCTGCGTACTCGCTGCCGATCACGGAGCGCGCCAGCAGGGAGACGATGTTGCTTCCTCTCTACGCCGACATGTCGGAAGCCGAAACGGAGACTGTCGTCGATGCGCTCCAGCGAGCGCTGGACAAGGCCTTCTCGAGTCGCTACACGCGCTCCCTGTCCGGTCGCGGAGCTCGGGCATGACAGAAGGTCCAAGCCGAGTGTCGGTCGTTGTTCCGACGCATGACCGTCCTGACTACTTGCGACAGGCGCTGGCCAGTATTCGCGCACTCGATGGTCCCGATATCGACTTCGAGATCATCGTCGCCGAGGACACGGTAGGCTCACGTACGGGGCTGATCGCCGGCGAGTTCGGGGCCCGGCTGGTGCGGGCGTCCAATCGTGGTGCGGCCGCCTCCCGAAATGCAGGTCTTCGTGCCGCCACCGGCGAGTACCTTGCGTTTCTCGACGACGACGACGTGTGGCTGCCCGGCCATTTGAGGCCTCACCTCGCCCTGTTGAAGGCTCAGCCTCGACTTCGAGCCGCGATCAGCCAGGTTCGCAATGCTGATCCCACGCTTACCAACCTTGGCCCGGCATGGCCGGTGCACGTGTCAGCAAGTGAAGACGTCTTTCATGCTTTCTATACGTTCTTTCCGCAGATCGGCGCCACAGTGGCCCGCGCATCGATTCTCGATTCAGTTGGCTTCCAGAACGAGAGCCTGCTCGGATCTGAGGATTGGGACTGGCACTTGAGGCTCGCCCTGAAGCACCCCATCGGCTTCATACCGGTTCCGTCGGTCGGCTACCGAACCCGGCCACCGGGGGCAGACGACGAGTTGATCCTCCTTCGGGTCCGTGAGCACCGGCACGTCTTCTGGTCCCGCGCCTGGCATGCCGGCCGGCGCTCCCCTTCTCCGCTGGCCCTACTCCGGGCGTGGTCGCGGCATCGAGGGAGGTTCGCAAGCTACCTCATCGGCAGCGCGGAGGCCCGGCTGGCGGCCGGCGACGTGCCCGGGGCCCGGCGCGCGCTCCGGAGGGCATTCGGGGCCTCACCGCCGCACTGTGTGCGGTTGCTGCTGGGTAGGCCCGGTCTCCGCCGGCTCATGGCGCCGGCCGGACCGCTTATCGAAGGGGTCGGGCCTCCGGCCTGAAGGTCCGCCGCGCGCCAGGCTGCCGGTCGCTGGGATCAGCGGCCCGCAGGCCGGCGGGGATCACACCGCTCGCCGCGCTGACGTAGACATCAACGAGGTCGTCGACGAAACGTTCGATCGAATAGTGCTGATGCACGTGATGCGCCGCCGCAAGCCCGAGCCGCTCTCTCAGGTCGGGGTCTGAGCTCAGCCCGAACAGCGCCGCCGCCAATGCGTCGGGATCCTCAGGAGGCGCCCAGATTCCGGTCTTCTCGTGGACGACGGCCTCCTCACCGTTCCCGAAAGTTATGACCGCAGGTTTGCCGCGAGCCATGGCCTCGAGGAGAGCGATCGAACCCGAACCGACCGGAACGGCGAGCACGAAAACGTCCATGGCATCCACGAACAGCCCTGGGTCGGGTTGGTGACCGGCCGTGACCACCTTGTCCTGGATCCCCAGGGCCGACGCCATGTTGTGAACGTCGGGCTCGAGCGGACCGCCACCCACCAGGAGGAGACGAGCGTCCAGGCGCTTCTGCACGATGGCGAATGCCTTCAGCAGCGTGGGCAGGCCTTTTCCAGGCGCGAGCCGGACAACGCTCCCGATCACCGTCGTGTCTTGGGGGAGACCTAGCTCAGAGCGCGTCCGTGCTCGGTTGGCGGCGCAAGCCGCGGGCGAGATGGCCGGCAGAGGCGCCCCGTTGAGCACGACAGCCAGCTTGCCGGCCGGCGCCCCGAGGCGCTGAAGACGAAGGTGGGCATTGTGCCTTGACACCGCCACCAGCACGTGCAGCGCTCGGTCCATCAAGCGTCTGTTGATGCGCTGCTTGAGGCTTGGGCTGGCGGACGGCACGTCATGCTCAGTAACCACGACCACCGCTCGGGTCGCCAGGCGCGCGATCAGGACGGCGGCGAGCCCCCCGGTTGCCCCGCCGACATGCACGTGAACCACGTCGGGCCCGAAACGACGGGCGCTTCGGGCAAGTCGCCCGATTCCAAAGAGTTGAGCCAGGCGCCCTCTGCGGGCATCGGTGTCGATGCGCTCGACAATGGCTCCGCTCCGCCACAAGGCCGCAGCCACAGCATCGAGTGCGGCCTCCTCGGGCATCGCAGCCATTACGGTGGCGCCACGGCGACCCAGCTCGGCAGCCAGCTCAATGCAGTGGCTTTCCATCCCTCCCGCGGTCGATGATTGGAGGATCAGCAAGGTACGCGTGTACCCGGCGGCCGGCCCACCGGTGACATGACCGGGCCTGGACTTAGCGCCTGCGTTCAGCATTTTCGCGAAGCCGGCCGGACTCGCCCTGCAAGAACCTGTATGCGGGCCGTAATGGACTGCGCAGCGCGACCAGATCGCGAACGCCCCGCAGCTGGTGCGCGACTCCCGATGGGTCGACTTTGCGGTAGGCGGTGATCATTCCGTCCAGGCTGGTGATCGGCTCGAAACCGGTGCGCTGGAGCACCCAACGCAACGGCAGATCGTCCGAGTACAGATGCCATGCGTTCTCGGGTGTCGGCGGCCGGACGTCGAAGTTGGCGAACAGGATCCCGGCCGGCTTGAGGGCCCGATGCAGCTCCCTGACGGTATGAGACACGTCGGGTACGTGGACGAGGGTGTCGATCGCCGTGACCACGTCGTATGCGTGGCCTGGTAGCCGCGAGACATTGAGGTCGATATAACGCGCTCGGACGCCCCTTCGTTCAAGCCTCCAATGAGCGAATTGAAGCAGCGACGTCGACACGTCGGCCAGGTCGGTTTCGTAACCCAGGCGTTGGAACAGCTGCGCCGTGACCCCCGCGCCAGAGCCGAAATCGAGGTGACTGCCGGCCCGCTCAGATTCTGGCAGCCAGGCTGCAGCTGCCACGCTGACCGGGTACGCGTAGCCCTCCGCCTGCAGATAGGCGTACCACAGGAGGTCGAAGCACCACGATGCAGTGGTCAGGTAAAAGTCGCGCAGATCCGCGGCCGTCTGGCGGGGCCGGGCGGACCACTCGCGGACGCTCCACTGCTCCCACTCACGGCACCGCCGAACGCACTCCTCGGCCGGCAAGCCGAAGTAGGTGCTCAGGTCATCGAGAATCGACTCGCGAATCCCCTGGTCGGGCGCCAGTGTCAGAGCCGCGCGAAAATGGACCATGGCGTCGCTGGCTGCCGCATGGCGCTGGCGGGGAGGCCATGAGCTCTCATCTGGAAGGCCGGCCTCGAGCGGATCGGGATGCAGTCCGTTCCGAAGCCTGCCTGCGCCGGGGTTCATGTTGCGGGATGAGCGTAAAACGACCTGCTTGCCAGTTGAATGGGACTTGGGCGACGCCAGGCCGATGATTCCCGGGCCCCCGCGGGCCGGTTGTCCCGGAGAGGGCCATGGTTTCCCCGCATGCGACGCTGGCCCCGGCGCCGGCCAACCGGGCCGCCGGCCGGCGTTACCACTGCCGGCCCTAAGCTTCGGGGACAACCACCGGTGGGGCCGGCCGAGAGCTCGTGCGGCGGATCAAGGCCCATACCGGCTCTCCGGCGATCGCGACCGCGAGCAGCAGGACTCCAAGCTGGACGGTACCGATGTTGATCAGCTTCAGGCCGGACGCCAGGAGAACGAACGCGATCGCACGCTTGACGATCCCTGAGGGCGCCTGGGCTGAAGCCCGCGCCCCGAGGTAAACCCCGGGTATCGCGCCCAGGAGGAGCGAAACTGTGAGGCTCAGCCGGAAATCACCGAAAAGGACATGTCCGATGGCAGCCGAACCTACGAGCGGTATCGCCTGCGTCAAGTCCGTCCCCACCAGTCGAGCAGCCGTCAAGCGGGGGTACAGGAGCATCAGCGCCACGATCATCAGGCTGCCCGACCCGACCGATGTCATCCCCACCACCAGGCCGCCGACGACTCCGACGAGGATCGTCGGCAGCCGGCGCACGGGTTCGCCGGCGTGGCCTGCATCGACGCCGGCACCATGCACAGGGGTGCGAAGCTGCAGGACCGCCTTGACTACGATGGCGGCCGCGGCCAGGATCAGCGCCACCCCCAGGGCGGTCTGGACCACCTGCTGGATCTCGTGGCCGTGGCCCAGGAGTCGCAGCAGCACGACGCCGGCAAAGGCCGATGGCACCGAGCCGACCATCAACCACAGGACCAGCTCGCGGTGCACGGTCCCCCGGCGGTAGTGCACGGCCGCACCCAACGGCTTCATGAAGAACGATGCGACGAGATCGGATGAGACAGCCGCCAGCGGCTGCACCTTGAAGAGGATCACCAGAATCGGGGTCATCAAGGCCCCGCCGCCCATTCCCGTGATCCCGACCACAAAGCCCACGACCAGGCCCACGATCGCGAGCTCGTAGTCGAGTTGCATTATGCGTCGAGTCCCCTCTCTAGGCCGCCCCCCAGCGGCTATCTCAACCGATTCTGTCGAAATGATGGAGTTGAGCCGCGGGATCGTCTATGGGACGTTAGCCCTGGGAGCCGGGTGGGACACCCTGTGCGGTGCAGGGAACGAGGCGCCTCGCGATTGGGAAACCGGCGCCTGTCGATACCGCCCGGCGAGCCCTCTTACCTCGGCCGGCAGCCGGCCCGAGGCGACGTCCCAGACGGTGACGGATTCGAGGACGGCGCGCACGTTGGTCCGAACTGCCATCCAGACCTCGATGAGTGGCTCTGCTGCTCCTCTGTGCTCGAGCTCGCCAATCCGCGAGTCGTGCAGGTCGACCAGCGGTCCTTCGACCGCGCGCAGCACCTCAGCCAGGCTGATCTCCACCGCCGGGCGGCTCAGGGAGTAGCCGCCGTCGGAGCCCCGGCTGCTGCGGACAAGCTTGGCGTGCTTGAGCTGGGACATGATGACCAGGAGGAACTTCAACGGAATGCCCTGGGCCGCGGCGATGTGCTCAGCCTTTACCGGATGGCCCGTGTCCTGCAGGGCGAGCTCCGCCATGCCCCTGAGCGCGTAATCCGCTTTGGCCGAGACCCTCATCCCTGGCGCCGTAATTCGCTGCGGTTACCCAACAGGGCCCAAGTACCCCTCGCGCTCGAGCCAGGAGATGACTTTCTGGGCCGCCTCGGCCGCGGTCAGACCGGATGTGTCGACGACGATCTCAGCATCGTCAGGAACTTCGTAGGGGTCTGAGATGCCGGTGAACTCCTTGAGAATGCCGGCGCGGGCCTTGGCGTAGAGACCTTTGCGGTCGCGCGCCTCACATACCGCGAGCGGGGTGGAGACATGCACCAACACGAACCCTCCTCCCGCCTTGATCATCTTCCGCACCTCGCGCCTGGCGGCTGCATAAGGCGCTATCGGAGCGCAAAGGGCGATGCCGCCGTTCTTGGAGATCTCGGAAGCGACAAAGCCGATGCGCCGAATATTCAGATCGCGATGCTCCTTCGAGAATCCCAGCTCGGAGGAAAGGTGCTTCCGCACGATGTCACCGTCGAGCAACGTCACCGGCCGGCCACCAAGCTCCAGCAGCTTGACCAGCAGCACGTTGGCGATCGTTGACTTTCCCGAGCCGGACAGGCCCGTAAAAAGCACCACGAAGCCCTGCTTGCATCGAGATGGATAGGACCGCCGCAGCTCAGCCGCGACCTCGGGCGGCGTAAACCAGCCGGGCAGTTCCTCGCCTTCGTCGAGGCGCCGGCGCATGTCGGTGCCCGAGATCGACAGGACGCGCGCGCCATCGGGCACCTCGGTGTCAGGCAGATACTCGTCTCGGTCCTCGAGATAGACCATCTGGCTGAACGGCACCATCGCCACTCCGAGCTCGGCTTCATGCCGGCGAATCAACTGCTGTGCGTCATAGGGCCCGTAGAACGGCTTGCCGCTGCCGTCGGCTCCAGGTCCGGCATGATCCCGGCCCACGATCAGATGACCGGCGCCGTAGTTCTTGCGGATGATCGCGTGCCACAGCGCTTCCCGCGGCCCGCCCATGCGCATCGCCAGAGGCAGCAGCGACAGCATGGCCAAGCCCTCGGGGTAAGCCGGCATGACAGCCTGGTAGCAGCGGACGCGGGTGTAGTGGTCGACATCGCCGGGTTTGGTCATCCCCACGACCGGGTGCACCAGCAGGTTGGCGCCGACGTCCTTGGCGGCGCGCAGCGTCAGCTCGAGATGGGCGCGATGCAGTGGATTACGCGTCTGGAAGGCCACGACCTTGCGCCAGCCCAGCCGCGTGAATTCCGACCGCAGCTGCGCCGGCGTCCGGCGTAGGTCTCGGTAATCGTGGTGAGTCGGAAGGTGCAGGCCTTCGAGGCTGCCCGACACGTACCACGGGTGCGTCGCGGTCAGCAGGTGGTCGACCCCCGGGTGGGCCGGGTCCAGGGTGCCGAACACGGCCCGCGCCTCCGCTGCAAGATCCGGCTGCCACATGTCCTTCACGTGGAGCGCAGCCAGCATCACGCCCTCCGGATCACGAAGCGCAAGACTCGCGCCGAGCCCAAGCTTCGAGGCGACGTCGGCCGGGACGTCCAGCGTCACCGGGATGGGCCACAGAGTCCCGTCAGTCAGTCGCATCCGGCTCACGACAGATTCGTAATCGTGTCTCCCGAGGAAACCGCGGAGGGGCGAGAAGCCGCCGCCGAGCAGGAGCTCCAGGTCGCACAGCTGACGTGGTGTGAGATCCCACGAGACCCACCCGGCTGACTCGACTCTGAGCTCGGCGGCTCGCCCAGGATCGGCCATCAAGTCCACAAGCACTCCGCCATGCGGCCGCACGAGCTGATGAGCCAGAGCCGCAGCGACTGCTGTCATGACCCGGTCACTGAAGCCAGTTCCGCAGGTCGCGTTGAAGCAGCTCCTGGAGCGCCATCACATCGTCCCGGAAGACTTCGACCAGCATCGCCCGCGCCTCCGCCGGCATCGGCTTCGGCCTGGTCATGTGTGAGGCCGGTAGCCGATCCTTGACGCGCTGCCGCACCTCCAGCGGCATGAGCATCTTGACGATGCCCTTGAGCGGGCTCGGGCCCTCTACGAGCCGGTGATAACCGGCATGGACAGGAACCAGCGAGACGTTGACTCGGGCGGACAGGTCCGGCTCGAAGTCCTGGTCGACCTCGAGGAAGGTGAACAGATCACGAAGGGTCTCGCTGGGGCTCGCGGTGAAGTCGTCTTGAAGGACGACCCGGATCTGCTCCGCCTTGAAGAAGGAGAGGTAGCGGGCAAGCTGCCGGTGGTAAAAGCCCATCCTCCGGTAGTGCCAGATCGGCTCCCAGCCCGACCGGACACGCCTGTCTTCAGCGGCGAGCGCTTGCATGAAATCCGTTGTCGTCTCACGCCCATCGCGAAGCAGCATCGTGAAGGCCGAGTAGGCGCGCTCCACCGGGTTGCGCAGAATCGCGATCATCTTCACGGCCGGAATGTGCTGCTGTATCCGGCGCGGGGCATCCTCGTCGTACAGGTACCACGTCGACCCTTCGCCGATCGCCTTCTCGACGGTTGCGTTTGCAAAGAGCGACTCGTAGCGCTCCCGTGTCGAAACCCACATATCGAGCCTGAGCAAGGCGTCTCGATCGCCCGGACCCCGGTAAGGAACCTCGGATCGCCCTTCCGCGATGAAGAAGTTCGGTTCTTTCCCATCGCTGATATAGACCTGAGGGTGCTGGTCGAGGTAGTTGCAGAGAGCAGTCGTCCCAGACTTGGCCGCCCCGATGACGAGAAAGTTCGGCATCGTCTTTTGACCGCCTGAAACCATTGACTCCGAGATCACAGGGGTTCCTTCCAGGCATCGAAGGCGCCTTCGAGCGCGGCCTTGAACACGCGCTCATCATCAAAACGCGTGATGAATGTGCGCGGCACCGTACCCGCCGTGCGGGTGTCAACGGCTTGTGCGTAAATGGTCCGATACCCCAACGAACTTGCCAGGGCGCTCAAGTCGCTGCGCCAGTTCTGGGACTCGCCGAAAGGAATCGCAAACATGTCCGCAGCGATGCCGACTCGCTCCTGAATGACTCGGCGCGAGTCCTCCAGCTCCGACCGCGCTTCGGCGTTGCTCAGACGTCCGAAGTCGGGATGCGTCATCGAGTGGCTGCCGATCGCGACGCCGGCGACAGCCGCCTGACGGATCTCTTCCCAGCCCATAAAGAGATTCGGCCGCTCATGCTTGCCACCGGCCCACTCACAAACGACGAACAGGCTCCACGGGATATCCAGGCGCTCCAGGATCGCAGCGGCGTTCTTGTGAACGCTCATCAGCCCGTCGTCGAAAGTGATCGCCAGGTCCCGCACACCCCCGCGCCCGGAGGCGATCGTTTCCGCCGGTACGAAACGATATCCGAGCGACAGCGCCAGATCGAGCTGGCTCTTGAAGAGTGGTGGGGGGACGTCATTGGCGCCCCACTCCTCAGTGCCTACCGAGTGGTAGCAGAGCACCCTTCCAAGCGTCGCGGCGCGGCGTCGCGCCAAGGCCGGGATCAGCGCCCGCTCGTACCGCAAACGGGCCTGCACGAAGTGCCGGCGTCGGAAACCAAACGCGCGCGCGACGGCCTTGAACCCGGCCAGGTCCACGTTCACTCGATGGCTCGGGCGCCGTCGAATCCGGCCGGTATCCCAACCGGGTGCGCGGGTCCGATCCGGCCCGGGCTTGGTCCGAGGCCATTCGTCCCGGCCCAGTCGATCTCGACCGGATGCCCACCCCCATGCAGCGAAGCGCTCGCTGCTTCCAGGATGCGCACGACCCGGAGGCCCGAGCCGCCATCGGTCAGCGGGCTCCCACCGTTCCGGATGCATTCCACGAAATGCTGGGTCTCCACCCGCAGGGCCTCGGTGAGGCTCACCTGTGGGGCCCACATGTCCCCAACCCGGTAGCCGACCATCAGCTGGTAGACGGCATCCGAGTGGGTGTCCAGCGTGATGCCGCGGTCGTAGATCTTCACCTTCTCACTGGGCTCCAGGTCGTCGTAGACGATCATCTGAGCGTCGCCCCCGATCAGTGTCCGGCGGATCTTGACCGGTGCGAGCCAGTTGACGTGAAAATGCGCGAGCAGGTTTCCGTCGAAGAAGCAGGTCAGATAGCCGGTGTTGATGGGCCGGCCCGGAACGAATGAAATGCCCGTGGCAGCGACGGCCGTCGGCTTGACGTGGAGGATGGTGTCCATGATCGAGAGGTCATGGACCGCGAGGTCCCACAACACGTTCACATCGGACTGAAACAGGCCCAGGTTGACCCGAACGGAATCCCAGTAGTAGACGCGTCCGAGCCGGCCCGCGTCGACCAGCTCTTTGATCTTCTGGACGGCCCCCGAGTACACGAAGGTGTGGTCCACCATGAGCACGCGCTGACGTCGTTGGGCTTCGTCGATCAATCGCATGGCCTGCGCCGAGGTCGCCGTGAGCGTCTTCTCGACCAGGACGTGCTTGCCGGCTTGAAGCGATTCCATGGCCAGGTCGAAGTGCGTCGAGATTGGGGTGGCGATGACGATCGCGTCGATGGTCGGGTCCTTCAGTAGGTCCCTGTGGTCAGTGGTGGTGATCACGCCTGGATACCGGCGTTCGACAGGGGCCAGACGGTCCGCGCGCTCGTCGGCGACCTGGGCGACCTCTGAGCCAGGGTACTCCGCGAAATTCCGCACCAGGTTCGGACCCCAGTAGCCGTAGCCGATCACACCAACCCGAACCGGCTGGACGCCTTGCACGCGCTGCGCGGTCGCCTGGTCCCAATCCCGCCGGACGAGGTCCGGGTCTGAGCGCGACAGCTCCAGTGCACCCGGGTTAGAACCCTCCACTGACGGCAAGGCTATGGACCTCCGGGCGCGAGCGGAATAGGAGTTATTTCGAAGCGTTCGGACTCGGCGATTCGCGTCTAGGACCCATGTCCCGAATTCGCTCTCGCGCCCATGCACGGCGACTTCACGCGGACCACCGCATGGCCTGGCTTGGGGACGGGCGGGGGATCACTCCAGCCGACCGGGCCACCGCTCGGGCGACCCGCTCGGCCGCTCCTGGGGTCAGCTCCGGATACAGGGGCAACGAAAGGACCTCGTCCGCCGCCTGCTCGGAAACCGGGAAGTCGCCCTGGCTGTAGCCCAGGTTCGCGTAAGCAGGCTGGAGATGAACCGGGATTGGGTAGTGGATCCCGGTCTGGATACCGACTGCGTGCAGTTCCGAGCGGACCCGGTCGCGCGCCGGGGTCCGGATCGAATAGAGGTGATAGACGTGGCGAACGTCACGCGCCTCGACTGGCAAGCGGACCGCGGTCGCTGAGAGGAGACTCGAATACTCGCGGGCGAGGCGGCGTCGCAGCTCAGTCCAGGTCCCCAGCCTCTTCAGCTTGACCCGCAGGATCGCCGCCTGGATCTCGTCGAGGCGGAAATTGAAGCCTTTGACAACATGCAGGAATTTTTCCTCTGCACCCCAATCACGAAGCATTCGCAGACTCTGCGCATATCCGTCGTCATCGGTCGTCACCGCCCCGCCGTCGCCGGCCGCACCGAGATTCTTGCCTGGGTAGAAGCTGAAGCACCCCAGGTCGCCTATGGATCCCACCCGCCGGTGCCTGTATTCGGCGCCGTGTGCCTGGGCGGCATCTTCAACCACCACCAGCGAATGAGCCCTGGCGATGTCCATGATCGGGTCCATATCGGCAGGCTGACCGTAGAGATGGACGGGGATGATCGCCCTCGTCTTGTCGGTGATGGCGGCCTCGATGCGCCGCGGATCCATCGTGAGGGTCGACGGGTCCACGTCGACCAGGACCGCTCGTGCTCCGGTGTACTCGATGGCGGCAACCGTCGCCACGAACGTGAACGCGGCCGTTATGACCTCGTCTCCGGCGCCGACTCCGGCTGCGAGGAGGGCGAGATGCAGCGCGCTGGTACCCGAGTTGACTCCGACGGCGTGCGCAGTGTCGCAGTACTCCTTGAACTCGCGCTCGAAAGCCTCCACCTCGGGGCCGAGAATGAAGGTCCCTTTCTCCAGCACCGCGCCTACCGCCGCATCGATCTCGGCCTTGATGCTGCGGTACTGCGCCTTGAGGTCGACCAGTGGAATCACCGGATCACCCATCGGTGCTCGACGCTAGCGAATGACGCGCACGGCAGCAATGGGCGTGAGGGGCACAGGCGGACGTTGGTCCCGGTCGAATGCATGGGGAAAGGGCCGGACCAGTACGTAGGCGATTGTCCCAGGTCGACCACGGCCGTCTCGGATCCCAACCACGATGTGAGGTCTGGTGCGCGCGTCAGCCTAGGCGAGCCCCCGCGGAGCAAATCGCTCATACGCGGCGCCGACAGCGAAACGAGCGAGCCACAGGCCGTCCGTGACGTAGCGCGTGAAGAGCCGGCGCGGCTCCTGCGCCAGACGAAACAGCCATTCGAGCCCAGACTCCTGCATCCAGCGCGGAGCGCGCCGCAAATTTCCGGCGAGCAGATCAAGGGTGCAGCCGACACCGATCGCAACGCTGACTCCGAGGGCCTGGCGATGGCGGGCGATCCACAGCTCCTGCTTGGGGTTGCCCAACGCAACCAGAAGCACGTCGGGCCGCGCCGTCTGGATCAGTCGGATGATCGAACGATTGGGCATCCGGTCGATCGCCGCCAGAGGTGGCTCGCAGTGGCCCGCGATGACCAGCCCTGGATAGGCTGCAACGAGACGCTGACCGGCATCCAAAGCCACCGCGCGCTCCCCGCCCAAGAGGAATACGCGCGCTCGCATCGCAGCCAGGCGGCTCAGAGCCAGCGGCACCAGGTCGCTCCCGGCCGTCCGTCCCGGAAGCGGGCGTCCGGCCAGCTTTGACAGCCACACCAGAGGCATGCCGTCGGCGACATTGAGCTCGCTTAGATTGAGCACCCGACGCAGCTCGTCCGATCGCTGGGCGCGGACCAGGAAATCGAGGTTGACGGTTGCGATCTGCATCGGTGCCCGATCGCTGACCGCCGTCTCGATCAGGTCAACGGCCGACTTCAGGTCGACCGAGTCGATGCGGACGCCTGCGACCTGCATTGACGCGATCACGAGGCGACCCGGTCCGTACGGTCCCACCTGCGCACGTCATGTCCGCGCAGGAGCCTCAAGTACGTGACGAGCTTCCAGCCCATGAACATCGGCCCGCCTAAGAGGATTCTCCAGGTCTTGGCCGGAGCACCCGCCGACCAAAGTCCTATCACAACGAATAGTGGTATGGCCACTACGGCGATCGCCCAGGGCGCGGCGGCCCACCACGGGACCAGGCCCGCGGCGGCGGACGTCGCGCTCAGCAATGCGCCCGCTGTGACCGAAAGGCTCAGCAGCGCGAGTGGTGGCGTCGCGAGGTCGATGGCGGCATCAAGAAGACGCGGGTCGCGGCGCACAACGGCGGTGCGGATCAAGAAAACGAGCTGCCTCCGAACCACGTGGAACCGTCCGCCCTCCCACCGAAGCCGCTGTCGCAGCGCGCCTGCGCCGGATGCCGGCCCAGGTCCGGCCACATGCGCGGCAGGCGCAAAGCGAGGCCGGATGCCGGCCAGCCGCAGGTGGATCGACTGCTCGAGGTCTTCGACTCCGGTGAATGCCGTCCATGGGTGGGCGTCCAGGACCCGCCTGCTGAACAGCATCCCATTGCCCACCAGGTTGGCAGCCATGCCAAGGCGCGCCCGACCGAGGAAGCGGACGCGGTGGAACAGGAGAAAGCCGGCGCGCGCCATCTCCGAAATTACAGGACCCGACTCCTCGAGCAGCGTGTAATCGGCCTGGACCACCTCATGTCCGGCCTCGAGCTCGGCGGCCAGCCCAGCCAGAAGAAGCGGATCTGCCACCGAGTCGGCGTCGACGATGACGATGGCATCGGGAGGTTCCGTCTCAGCAAGCAGCCTGTCGGTCGCCCACCTGAGGGCGTGACCCTTACCGCGAGCGTCGGGCTGGTCGCGCACCATGACTTCCGCCCCCGCGGAGCGGGCGATAGACGCGGTGGAGTCCGAACTGTTGTCGGAGACGACCACGACGCGAAATCTATCGGCCGGGTAGTCCTGGTTGAACAGAGACTGAACGCAGCGGGCAACCAGCAACTCCTCGTCGTGAGCCGGAACCACCACCGCCAGCCGCAGCCTGGAAGCGCGTGATCGAGATACGGGAGACGGCCGGTAACCGAAGCTGGCCCCAGCGAGCGTGACGAGGTAAAGCCCAAGACTCGCCAGCACGGCGCCCGGAAGGGCGAGCAGCACTCCGAGAACGGCGTTCAGTAGGCGCCCCGCATGCTAAGCACGGCGCCGACGGTGCGCGCGAGGATGGATAGGTCGAGCCACAACGAAATGTTGCGGACATAGTCGCGGTCGTACTCCATCCACTGGTCGAAACTCACATTCGAGCGGCCGTTGATCTGCCATAAGCAGGTCAGGCCTGGCTTGACGCTGAGGCGCACCAGATCGCTCGGACGGTACTGCGCAACCTCGTTGGGCAGCGGCGGCCTCGGTCCGACCATGCTCATATCGCCCTTCAGCACGTTGATCAGCTGGGGCAGCTCATCGAGGCTGGTCCGGCGGAGGAAGGCGCCTACCCTGCTCACGCGTGGGTCGTTACGCATCTTGAAAACGGGACCCTCGACCTCGTTGGTCAGTTGGAATTCGGCGAGCCTCTGCTCTGCATCGATGTACATCGAGCGGAACTTGTAGAAGCGGAAGCGGCGTCCGTTCCGGCCGACGCGCTCTTGCACGAAGATTGCAGGTCCTGCAGAGTCCAGCTTGACCGCTGTGGCGATCACGAGCCAAACCGGCAGCGCTGCAATCAACCCGAGGCTCGCTAGCAGGACATCCAGGAGCCGTTTAATGACGGATTCATAGATGATCCGCCGCCGCTCGCTCCGGTCGGAGTCGAACGCCGCGTCCGCATGGTTGATTCCTTCGGCTCTGAGCACCTTCCCTTCCAACGAAAAGCTAGATGCCCAGGCATCACGAGTTGAATGGGTATTTCAGCCATTGGCGGCCCCCTCATGCGTGGGCGGCGAAAAGTCAAGTGTCCCGGTCGTCCTAGGACGTCCTAGGGCTTGCGGCTCGAAGCGACCAGCGCAGCCATGATCAGGATGCCGAGACCGACGCCGACGATCAGTCCCAGGGCAAACTGCCACATGCTGGCCGGCACTCTACGCGCGAACGCGTGTCGATCGGTTAACGCCGGCCTGGGGCCGCAGGATGCGCCGCCCGCGGGCGGGGTCAGAGCTCGAACGCGCGAATGGACGCCGGGTGCAGGGCGTACGCAAGGCGGGCGAGCCGGGAGCGATCCTGCACCCCGAGGACCTCGACAAGCGCCCTGTCCGCCCGATCCAGCTTGGCCTGCACGCACGCCGAGCAGCGCCCTCGGGAGCGATGCAGCTCGTGGTTCACAATTTCGAGGACTCCGGCCCCCCGGTCACGTTTGGATACGGATAAGCCCAGGTGAGCCGCGCGAGCACGCAAAGCGCGGGACGCGTTGCGGGGCGCGTGGCGACCATCGGCGAGCGTCAGGAGCCCAAGATCCGTGACCTCGTCGCCTACCACGTGGAGGCGCCTTCCGTCACGGGCCACTCCTAGAGATTGGAGAAGCGGCAGCAGCGCATGCGCCTTGTCGCCTCCAGCCACCCAGACCGCAGTCTTTCGATAACCCTCCACGACCTCCAGGCCCTGGATGTGGTGACGCCCGATCACCTCGGCGATCTCTTCAACTTTCATTCCGCGCCGGCCATCGGGGGTATTTCGGAACAGGCGCAGAGTGTGTTCGTACCGCGGGTCCGCGAGGATGTCCGTCTCGTCGAGGATGGCTTCACGCAACTTCTCGAGGCGCCGCCGCGACTCGTCCGTGATCGTGGAAAGCCGCCGCCGTTTCCGTGCGTCCCAGGCGACCGCGCCGTACTCGGCGATCCCGCCCGCGATCCCGAAGGTCTCGCAGCTGTCTTGAACCTCGGAGAGGCTCAGCCCGGTCGTCGCGAGCACCAGCTGGTCGTGGGTGGCAAGGGTGCGCAGTGCAAGTAAACCGGCTGGGCTGGCCGCTGGAAAACCAAGCCAGTCCGTCTCCAACGTATCGTGGAGATCAAGCGCCCACACGTCTCCTGACTCGCGGCTGGCGATGTCCGACAGATAAAGACCCGCGAGGTAGCCGTTGACAGTCCTCGTCAGGATTTGCTCGGTGGCGACCAGGTCGCGCGCGAAGCCTCCACGCTCGGTGCGTGACTCGCGCTTGTAGCCTGAGGTCGTGATGGCTTCGAGCTCGGCGAGGCCCGCCATCAACTTGTGGAACGCAAGGCGCGCTCGAAGCCGGTCGCGATCGCCAGTCGCCAGGGCGTAACCCTGGACAAGGCGCGCCTCGGACGCAGAGTCGAGGCGGAAACCGATGCTGGCTGCGGCGATGTCATGGATCGGGTCGTTCACCGATCTGTCGGTGAT
Organism: Candidatus Dormiibacterota bacterium; assembly: GCA_036390825.1. Classification (GTDB taxonomy): domain Bacteria; phylum Chloroflexota; class Dormibacteria; order CF-121; family CF-121; genus CF-13. The sequence goes on along the minus strand of DASWBA010000183.1, from coordinate 24,147 downwards.
GTCGACCGCGTGCTCCTCGAAGTCAACCTTGACCAGATCGCCGGAGCTGTTTCGAACCCATTCGGACGGGCCCATGCGAGCATCGATCGACGCCGGACGTCCAGGGCCGATGTGGCGTGACAGGGCGTCGGCGATGCGGAACTGTGCGAGGGCTCCGACGCCTCCCATGGTCCAGCCCAGCTTCCGGGCGACCTGACGCGAGCCGCTATAGACCGCGCGTGTCTCGTGCACCGGCGGGCCTCCTGGCTCCAACCGGAGAGCTTCCGCGCGCCGCGCGACGTATCGCCCGATGGCGTCCAGATCGCGGCCCAGGAGTGAATCAGCCTCGACTCCCCTACCGTTCTCCCAGCGCCTGAAGAGGACTCCGTTCTCGAGGCTGAGCAGATCGGGCGTCAGGCCGTGGAGAGCTCGCGCCACCAGGTAAGAGTGGTATCCGAAGAATCCAAGACCAACTCCACGGCCGACGACCAGCTCGACGTGGCGCTCTCCATCGCGTTCGACCTCGATCTCGTAGACCTTCGAGGAGTGGAATCGGCGTTGGCGGGAAGGGGAAGTCAGGCCGGTCACCGCGGGTGGTGCGCCGGTTTCGGTAAAGGGGTGGCCTTGTCTCACCGTCACGTGCGTCGCGCCCAGCCGGCCGAGGGCCTGAGGCCGATTCAAGCACCGCTCGGCCGACACATCCGAGAGGTGGTTGTGGATTTGCCATTCCGATTTTTCGAGGAGGATCTTTTGCGCCGCCTGGAAGCCGGTCCAGACACCCTCCTGCTCCTCTCTGCTCAGAGCACCAGGCTGCTCAAAACGAAATACCGGCTGGTTGCCGATCTCGCACGCCGCAATGCGGAGACGCCCATGCGGGAAGCCAAGTCTCATCAGTGTCGCGAACGTCTTGGCGAACGCCGATCCGCGCCAGGTTGGATCGTCGACCACGAACGCCCAGCCGCCTGCAGCTGCAATGGCGTGCAGCTTGCGTTCTTCAGCCAGCAGCGTTGGTGCGCCCGGCCGCAGCGACATCAGTTCGACGTGCCGGTGGCCAAGGCGGTCGAGAGCCGCCGCGCAGAGCGGGGCCATGTAGAGGCCGGAGGTGCGGAGCCCGATTACCGCCACCGGGCTCTCGTCCCCGGCGGCGGACGCAAAAGCCCGTTGTGCGAGGAGCTCGCAATCCTCCGGATAGAGGTCGACGCCGCGGAAGCTCTGTGGAAGCTTGAGACGGCTCCGACGAAGTCCCGCCGGGTACGGCTCGCCGGCCAGGCGGGCGACGGCCACGCCATCAGCTGGCGCCGGAGTCGGCTTGCCATCGAGGATCGCGCGCCCTATCGAACGGGACAGCCGTGAGAGCTCGAGCTCGGTCCGGCCGAGCCTTCGGCGAACGGTGTGGACAAACGCCCGCCGGATCGAACGCTCGACCCCGGACGCCCAGCCGAGTCCCCCGCGTACCTGCGCTGGGAAACGCGGGTGGTCGAGCTCATAGAAGTGCCGGTGCATGTAGTCGCTGAGGATCTGATCGAGTCCGCACACGACGAGGTACAGGTTCGTGGCTGGGTCACCGGTCACACCGTCAGTGGGCGCCGGCGCCGCGCGCGCGAGCTGCTCTGCGATTGACAACAAGGCGCCAAACGTCTGCAGTGGGTCGAGGGCCCAACGATAGGGATCAGGCTCACGGACAACCATGGGCTCCGGACGAGTCGGGAGCTCCGCGATCCCGAGGTCTGACCCTTGGGCCGTGCCGACGCGCCGGCCCGTTGAGGCTTCAGATCCAGGCATTCATAGGCACTGTAAGTCTGCCTGCCAGGGGTGTTAATAGGAAGCCACGCTGAGGTCAGGGACAGGAGCCCAGACACATGATTGAGGGACGGGCGCTGCCGAAGTCGTGTCCAGCGGCCGACGGCCGGGACACATGCCCACCGCGCGCCGCCACACCCCATCCAGGCGCCCACTCGCACCATTGCGACCGCCCGGCTGGTCGCCTTTACTGACCGCGTGTACGAGTTAGGGGTCGAAGTCGCGGATGCCAAGCCGCCGGCGATGACTCCTGCAGCCCCTACCGCGCCTGTGGCGGCCGGCTCGGGGCGCCTGATGCGCAACATCTTGATGCTGGCAGGTGGCCAGATGGCCTCATGGCTGCTGGGACTCTGCTGGACCTTCATCGTCCCGCGCCGGCTGGGCCCGGCGGCGATGGGCGAGTTCGTGATCGCCATCTCGACCGCGTCAGTACTCGCGATCTTCATATCGCAGGGTGCCAGTCCGCTTGTCACCCGAGATGTCGCCCGCGATAGATCGAAGGTATCGGAACTGGTCGGAGGCACGATCGTGATGCGACTCGCCATCACGGTGCCCGCGTGCGTCGGGATGCTGATCTACATCCACCTTGTGGGGTTCGGCGCCCAGCGTGCCCTGGTCATCTGGCTTGCCACTGCGCTCTTCGTCACAGTCTGCGTGAGCGAGGCGTTTCAGGCTGCGTTCTGCGGCCTCGAGCGTATGGAATACGTCGCCTACGCGAGCCTGGTCGGAAGCGGCCTGGCGAGCCTCCTCGGCATTGGGCTCGTCCTGCTGGGGGGGCGGGTGGTCGCTGTCATGGTGCTCAACCTCTGTCTCGCCATCCTCGTGCTCGGACTCAATTTCTACTGGGCGAGGCAGAGGTTCGCCATCGCCTGGCGGAGCGCCAGACGAGTGGTGCCATACATTTTGCGAGCAGGTTTCAGCTTCTGGATCGGAGGCCTCTTCTTTACCGCCTATCTATGGATCGATTCGATTCTTCTGTCGATCCTGGCGCCTGCCAGGGTGGTGGGCTGGTACGGCGTGCCTACTCAGCTGTTCGTCGCGATGCTCATGGTCGCCGGTGTTCTGGGCACCGCGTGGTTCCCACGGCTCGCGGCAGCACACGTTGAGGGAGTCGATTCCCTCCGACGAAATGCCCGCCCGGCGATGGAGACCGCCATCGTTCTCAGCCTTCCCATCGCCGCCGGGACCGCATTGGTCTCGGCGCCGCTGGTGGGGCTGCTTTATGGAAAGGGCTTTGCCGGTGCGGTGCCTGTGCTCGCGATTCTGGGCGCGTGCATAGTGCCGACTTTCGTCAACATGATGGCGTACCAGATCTTGCAAGCCGACGGACGGCAGGTCAGCTGGTTCAAGGTCATCGCGATCGCGACAGTACTCAACATCGCGGCCAATCTGATCTTGATCCCGCACTACCAGGCCCAGGGCAACGGTGCGGTCGGTGCGGCTCTGGCGCTGCTCGGCACTGAGGTGTTCGAGCTCGTCGCGGCAGTGTTTCTGCTGCCTTGGCTCCTCGGCCGGGCGCTCCTGGGGCGTGCCGTCCGAACCGCGGCCGCGACCGCGCTGATGGCAGTCGCAGTTTTTGTGGTCGCCCCGGCCGGTCTGTTCGCGGAGGTGGCGGCCGGGCTGGCGGCCTTCGGCATCTTCGCGCTGCTCCTCCGCGTGCCGACATCAGCCGAGCTGGCGCTACTCCGCGGACTTGGCCTTCGCGTGCGCGCGCGGCTTGGACGGCCCGCCTCGACTGTACGCGAAACCTAAGCTAGTCAGGACACGCGAAGACGAAGTAGATCGTCTGGCGTCCATCGAGGGTTCCCGGCTCCCAGCGACGGGCGATCACCCGACCGCCGGCGGCGGCGACCATCGCGTCGACGTTGTGCACATGCGACATGTCCCACGGGCGTGTCTCCGAGGCTCGCATGAGCCGGTTGTCGAAGGGTGCATGGGCCAGAGCCGCGAAGGCGCACAGCCTTGTGGTCCGCTGCATCATGGACCTGACCACAGAGGCGGCTCGCCTCTCGTCGAGGTAGAGAAGGACCCCGGCACAGAACACCACGTCGTACAGGCGAGTGCCCAGAATGCCGTCCAGCTCTTCCATGTCTCCGGCCTTGAGCTCGACCCGAGAACCGATCGAGGCCAGGTACCGCGATCCGTCCGCCACCGCTCCATGGTCGATATCGATGCCATGCAAGGCCGTCGCCGATGGGAACAGGCGCTCTTCGAGGTACCTCAGATTGTTGCCGACCGAGCAGCCGACGTCGAGAATGGAGTCGACATCCCGCGGCTCGACACACAGCTCGCGGAGATGTCGTTCGAGGTCTGCGAAAAGCTCCACCCGCGAGGTCTCGATCGGGCTGCGGAAGCGCTCGTCGGCTCCGTAGTACAGCGCGTAGGCCAGGTGATGCGACCAGAGGAACTTGTGGAATGCACCGTTGTCGCGCTCGGCCAGGTCGCCCACGGCCAGCATCGAGAGTCGTAGGCGGTGTCCGTGGCTGAGCACACCCGCCCTGCTGATGCCGATGGCTGCCCGCTTGCGCACTGACAGCGGCACGGCCGACCAGAACGCACTCTTCGCGAAGCGCTTGAGGTTTCTCCGCGGTGGGCGCGTCACTCGCTTGCGGGGGGCTTTCGCGCCAGCACGATGTGATGTGAGCCGGTCGATCGGACCAGCGGAAATCCACGATCTGCCAGCGACTGGAGCTTCCGGTGCACCGCGACGCCACCACCTCCCTGGAGCAGGGGATGGGCGAGGAACGAGAACGGACCGAACCCGACCGTGCGCTCAGATACGATCTCGAGCCCCGCGCGTTCTACGAGCTTCCGAAATCGCCATGTCCAAATGAGGTGAGGGTGGAATCGGGGGTCGGCCGGCGTGTTGGTCAGGCGCCGCCGAATTGCGCTGGCCGCCCTTCTCGGGCTCGCCAGGAGGGGAGAGAAGGCGGGGTCGGCGAGGTGGTTCAGCCGCGCGCGGTTGTCAGAGGTCACCAACAGGTGGCCGCCCGGAACCAGGACCCGAGCCAGCTCCGCAAGCGCGCCCCCCGGCGAATGCAGCCATGGGATGAGCCCGAGGGCGACGACAAGCCGGAAACTGCGGTCGGGGAAATCAAGATCGTGGACATCGGCCTGGCGCAGCTGGACCGCGGCGGCCAGGCCGTTCTCGGCGACGACACCGCGTGCCACCGCCAGCATTTCGGGAGCCGCGTCCACGGCCGTGACCTGCAGCCCGCGCCGTGCCAGGTCGACGGTGACGAAGCCCGAACCGCAACCAGCTTCGAGAACTGGGCTCCCGGTAGGAAGCTCCAGCCCGCCGATCATGGCAAGCGCCGCCTCCTGGCGGTCCTGAAACACGATGCCGATCGGGTCGCCCCGACGGTAGAGGTCGTGCCAGTACGCGGCGGTGGCGCGGAAATGCGCCCGAACCTCGCCGGCCTGCCCAAGCTGGTGCGAGCGGTCACGCACGAACGTGCTGCTGGAATTCGTCGGTGGCCGCATAGCCTTTCACCCGCCCACGCGGGCTTGTTACGACGCCTTCTGGGCCAGCGCCTTTGGCGCCAACGCGGGACGCGCGAGCCCCAGCCGCAAGCGGATCACCAGTATCGCGGCCTCGAACATGATGCCCGGCGTCATCTTGGATCGACCGGCGACACGTTCCGGAAAGGTGATCGGGACTTCGGCGAACCTGAGGCCCGCCTGGTGGAGGGCATGGCTCACCTCGACCTGGAAGGCATAGCCGTTCGAGAGCAGTTGCTCGAGGTCGAGATGGCCGAGAGCCGATCGGCTCAAGCATTTGAAGCCGCTGGTGCAGTCCTTGATCGGGAGCCTGAGGATCATGCGGGTGTACAGGCTGCCGCCGCGGCTTACAAATCTTCGGACCCGGGACCAACCGATAGTCGTGCCTCCCGGAATGTTGCGCGAACCGATCACCACGTCGGCGTGGGCGGCGGCCGACAGCAAGGCCGGCAGGTCCTCGGGCCGGTGTGAGAAGTCGGCATCCATCTCGATGACGTATTCGTAGGCGTGCCTGAGGGCGTAGTCGAAGCCTGCTACGTACGCCCTGCCCAGACCCTGCTTGCCTGCACGGTGGAGGACTTTGATGCGGCTGTCGCGAGACGCCAGCTCATCGGCCTGGTCACCCGTCCCGTCGGGTGAGTTGTCGTCGACGACGAGGGCATCGAGGCCGGGGCCGATTTTGAGAATCGCCTCCAACAAGCGCGGCAGATTATCCCGTTCGTTGTAGGTCGGAAGGATGACAAGGGTACGCAGTGGCATAACTCCAGTTGCGAGTGTTCGGTGCCGAGGTCATCGGAGCAATGGGACTTATGACCCCAGTGCCGGGACTCTATTCCGCTGTCGCCGGCACCGATCCCGTGCTAGGTTGAGCCATCGATGAAATGCCCACATTGCGGCGCCGAAACACCCGAAGAGGAATGGAACTGCGTGTCGTGCCGCATCAATGTCTACTGGGCAAGCCAGCACTATGAAGAGATGGCGAGAATAAGACAGGAACACGGGCTACGACCGGAATCGCAAACGCCATCTTTCTTGCTCGAGACGCATCGCAGCGCGATGGATGAGCGCGCTGACCGTGGCGGTCGAGTTGAAAACAAGGTGCGCGAGATCGCTCGCGCGGTGATGCGCCAGAAGTCCTGACGCCCGCTGCGCGGGACCGGAGTCCCGGACACGGCTCGTGTCCGCCTCCTTACCCAGAGGTGTCCCGGCTCCGGATAGGGCAAAGGTCACTATGCCTCCCCGGACTCACCATTGCCCACCCTGACGGTCGTCAATAAAGTCCGATCAGTGGATAGGCGCACTGGGGATTCCACGCTTGAAGGGGCCGCGGGCAAGTCGACGCTGGGCTGCAGCGTCGGCATCATGGCCTACAACGAGGAGGCGAACATCGCCAAGGCGGTCGAAGCGATCCTGAATCAACGCCTTGTGTGGGGCGAGATCGCGGAGATGGTGATCGTCGCCAGCGGATGCACCGATCGCACGGCCGAGATCGTCGAATCGATCGCCCACCAGGATCCGCGGGTGCGCATGATCGTGCAGGAGCACCGGGTCGGCAAGGCGTCCGCCATCAACCTGTTCGTGAGCGCGGCTCGCTGTCCGGTCCTTCTCATGGTCAGCGCGGACGTCATCGTCAAGGACGGAACGATCGACGCTCTGCTGCAGCATTTCCGTGATCCCGCGGTCGGCATGGTGGGAGCGCACCCGATCCCGGTCAATGACGAGACCACATTCCTCGGCCACACCGTCCATGTTCTGTGGCGGCTGCACGACCGGCTCGCCCGTATGTCGCCGAAGCTCGGCGAGGTCGTGGCTTTTCGCAACGTCGTCCCGAGCATCCCGTCAGATACGGCGGTCGATGAAATCTCCATTCAGGCGCTGATCACGCAGCTTGGGTACCGGCTCGTGTACGAACCTGATGCGGTCGTGTACAACCGCGGGCCGCAGACCGTGAAGGATTTCCTGCGCCAGCGCCGGCGGATCTATGCCGGCCACCTGCGAGTCCATCACCAGCAGGGCTACGAGGCGTCGACGATGAGCGTGCGGCGGATCGGTCGCGCGTTGATCGGATCAGGTTCGTTCGCGACGCCGCGTGCGGCGTGTTGGACGGTGGGCGCGATCGGGCTCGAGGCCGCGGCCCGTGGGCTTGGTCGATACGACCATATGCGCCATCGATCGCATCACGTTTGGGAAACCGCCGTCACTACCAAGAGACCCGTCGCGGGCGCGGCCAGCGCCAACAACCAGCAGACCGTGATGGTTTTCAACATAGTCGACTTTCATCAGCTGCAGCTGGAGCACGGCTTGCGAGCCGCCCGGCAGCTGATGCAGCGCATCGTGCATCACATCGAGATGGGCCTGGAGCCAGATGCCGCTGTCTCCGTGCAGCGGAACGGAACCATCGTCGTCATGACCGCCAACGATCGTGAGGAAGCAGAGCGCGCCGCTCACAGGATCGTGGCCGAACTAGGGCAGAAGCGCCTGCCCGTGAACGGCAAGCGGGCCGGGGTGCCGGTCAACCTCGCATGCGGGATCATCGCGTTTTCGCAATCAGGACAAGCGCTTGCCGAGTCGATACCGGTGTCCGTAGCAACCGAAACTCAGCCAATGATGGCCGGCTAAAGGAGCGATCGCCGTGGGCATGGCACAGGTTTTACCTCAGCTTCCCGCACTCAAGGCCACCTACGTGACCGGGCGGGTCTTTGCGCTGCCGATGAACATCACGGTCAGCACCAGCTATCGCTGCAACTCTCGCTGCAAGACATGCAACGTCTGGCTTCTGCCCAACGACGATCTGACCCTGGAAGAATGGGACAAGGTCTACCAGTCGCTCGGCAAGGCTCCGTATTGGTTCACGTTCAGCGGCGGCGAACCGACGCTGCGCAAGGACCTACCGGACATGGTCGGAAGCGCGTACCGCCACTGCCAGCCCGGCATCATCAACATCCCCACGAACGGGATCCAGGACAAGATCATCCCGGGCCGCATCGAGCAAGTTTTGCAGGCTGCGCCCAAGGCCGAAGTGATCATCAACCTGTCCCTCGACGCCGTGGGTATGAAGCACGACGAGATCCGCGGCGTTCACGGCAACTGGGCCCGCTCCATGAACACCTACGCCGGTCTGAAGAAGCTGAAGAGCCAGTACAAGAACCTGACGCTCGGAGTGCACTCGGTCATCTCGACCTTCAGCATCGACACCTTCGCCGAGCTGTGCGAGTACGTGCAGCGTGAGCTCAAGCCCGACTCGTTCATCACCGAGATCGCCGAGGAGCGCGTCGAGCTGGACACCGTGGGCTGCGGCATCACGCCGACAGTCGAGCAGTACACGGTCGCCATCGACACCCTGCTCGAGAGCATGCGTGAGCAAAGGCTCTCCGGAATCGCCGAGGTGACGCAGGCTTTCCGCCGCCAGTACTACGAGATCGTCAAGCGCACGCTGCGCGAGCAGCGCCAGGTCATTCCGTGTATGGCCGGCGTCGCTTCCGCACAGATCGCTCCCAACGGAGACGTCTGGACGTGCTGCGTGCGCGCGCAGTCGATGGGAAACCTGCGCGAGCACAACTACGACTTCGGAACCGTATGGAGGACTGGCCGGGCCAACGAGCTGCGTCGAAGCATCAAGGCCGGAGAGTGCTACTGCCCGCTGGCCAATGCGGCCTACACGAACATGCTGGTCCACGAGCCGACCGTGATGAAGGTGGCCGCGCAGGTCGGGAGCTCGCGTTTAGGCAGAGCGTTCCAACGACCGCCGGCAAAACTCGACGAGCAGCCCGCCTCAATCTGATTCAGGAGCAAACCATGGAGATAGTCGTTACCGGCGCGACGGGATTTCTCGCGCAAAACCTGGTTCCGGCGCTGCAGGAACGCGGCCATCGCGTACGAGCGCTCGTATTGCCATCGGAGGACGCCGGCTGGCTCCGGGAGCGTGGGGTAGCCGTTTACCCCGGTGACGTCCGCCAGCCGGAGACGCTGATCGAGCCGATGCGCGGCGCGGATGCCGTGTTTCACACCGCCGCGCTCATGGCCATGTGGCGCCCGATGGCCGTCCACTACGCCGTCCATGTCACGGGCACCGAGAATGTCTGCAAGGCTGCGCTCGACGCTGGGGTGAAGCGACTGATTCACCTGAGCTCCGCGATCACGTACACGCCGGGCACCGGGCAGCCCATCCGAGAGGACTCTCCACAGGAGCCGCTTCATGAGCCGCATGCGGTGACCAAGGCCCAGGGTGACAAGCTGGTGCAGCGGATGATCGCCCAGGACGGCCTGCCCGCCGTCATCATCCGGCCGGAGGCCATGTTCGGCCCCCACGATCGCATCAACTTCCGGCGCCTGGCCGATCGGTTGCGCGCCGGCAAGGGCATCATCATCGGCTCCGGCCGGAACGCGGTGCCGTTCGTGTACGTGACGGACGTCGTGCAGGGCCTGCTGCTGGCGCTGGAGCATCCGCGCGCCGTCGGCCAGGCCTACAACATCACGAACGACGCGACCTTGACGGAGGAGGAGTTCCTGCGAGCCATCGCCGAAGCGGTTGGAGGCAAGGCGCCTCGCATCCGCATTCCCTACCGGGCGCTTTATACCGCCGCGTATTTCGCCGAGATGATCGCCACCGCAACCAACCGCGAGCCGGCTGTAACCCGCCACGGAGTCCAGATGTTCGGCTCTCACAATCCGCTATCCATCGACAAGGCCCGGCGCGAGCTGGGCTACGAGCCCCAGGTGCCGCTTCGCGAAGGCATTCGCCTGGCGGCCGCGTGGTACCAGGAGCATGTCGTCTCGCCCGCCACCACTCCATCCATGGCGGCCGCCTGACATGAGCATCACAGCGGAGGCTCCAGGCAAGATCGAGCGGAAGTCGGCCGGGCCGGTGGCAATCGTCACGGGCGCCAGCTCTGGCATCGGGGCGGCCACGGCGCGCGAGCTGGCCCGGCGTGGGGCACGGGTGGTGCTGGCGGCGAGGCGGACGGCCGAGCTGGAGACGGTGGCCGGCTCGATCCGGGACCAGGGTGGTGACGCGATCGCGATCCCGGTCGACATCTCCAACGCTGCGCAGGTGCAGCGCCTGGTCGAGCGCACGCAGGACGCCTTCGGCAAGGTGGACGTCCTGGTCAACAACGCAGGCATCGGCTGGACCAAGCTGCTGGTCCGGAGCTCCGCCGAGGAAATCATCGACCTCGTCAATATCAACCTGACCGGCGCGATTTTGATGACACGTGCGGTGCTCCCCGGGATGCTGGAGCGCAACCACGGAGCGATCATCAACGTCTCGTCTGTTTGCGGTCGGGTTGCGGTCGAGCCGCTTTATTCGGCGACCAAGTATGGGATCCGAGGCTTTTCGCTCTCGCTGCGCCGCCAGCTCGACGGCAGCAACATATCCGTCTCCTTGGTTTCGCCGGGCAACATCCGGACCGAGATGACAAAGGACATCAACGAGCCGATGGCGGAGCCGGAGATCGTCGCCAGGACGATCGGCAACCTCATCTCGCAACCGCGCCGAGAGGTGATCGTCCCGCGCAAGCACTACGCCACGGTGTTGCTGGAGCAGGAGCTCCCCGGTCTGGCGGACTTCGCATACAGGATGCGCCACCGCAACGGGCTCAGGGCTAAGTAGGAGCCGCCTGGGGTTGCGGGTGCGACGGATGCGGATACTTGTCACCGGAGCCACGGGCTTCCTCGCCGGACACCTGATTCCGGCGCTGCAGCAACGCGGGCACACAGTCCGCGCCCTGGTGGTGCCCTCAGCCGATGCAAGCGGACTCGAGGCGAGGGGTGTCAGCGCCTTTCGCGGCGATGTTCGGGAGCCCGACAGCTTGACGGCCGCAATGCGTGACGCCGATGCCGTCTTTCACCTGGCGGCGGCCATCGGGACGTGGCGCCCGCTGGAGGAGTACCAGGCGGTCAATGTGACCGGCACCAAGAACGTCTGCCGGGCGGCGCTCGTCGCCGGTGTGACACGCCTCGTTCACGTCAGCACGACCAGCGTCTATGAGCACGGGCTGCGCGAGCCGGTCAAGGAGGACTCTCCTCTGCGGCCGCTTCCGGATCCCTACGCCTTGACCAAGGCGGCCGGCGACAAGCTGGTCCAGCGGATGATCGCGGAGCAAGGCCTGCCGGCCTGCATCGTTCGCACGAGCACGATCTTTGGACCGGGTGACCGCCTGAATTTCGGTCGCATCGCTGATCGCCTGCTCGCGCAGAAGGCCATCGTCATCGGCAGCGGTCGAAACACCGTCCCCTTCGTCTACGTCGCGGACGTGGTGCAGGGACTGCTGCTGGCTCTCGAGCGCAAACAGGCCGTGGGCCAGATCTACAACATCGACGACGACAACTGTCCGACCCAGAAGGAGCTACTGAAGGAGATCGCGGAGCAGGTGGGCGCGAGACCGCCTCGCATCCATGTCCCGCGCTCCCTGCTCTACAGTGCTGCCTACGTCGCGGAGCGGGTCGCGGCTCTTACTCACAGCTCACAACCGCTCGTGACGCGCCACGGTGTCGCACTTTATGGCACCAACAACCGCTATTCCATCGACAAAGCCCGGAAGGAGCTCGGCTACAAGCCGCAGGTACCTCTGCGAGAGGGAATCCGCCTCACCGCAGCGTGGTACGGGGAAAACGCCGCCGGACCGCACCGTCTGTCCGCTGTGGCGGCGGTTTGATGCAGCACGGCCTGGAAGGAGCACGCCGTTGAAGGTACTTGTCACCGGTGGAGCGGGCTTTTTGGGACAGCATCTTGTTGCTGCTCTGCAGCAGCGCGGGGACACGGTGCGTGTGCTTGACCGACCCTCGGCGAACACTGCACGTCTTGCCCAAAGTGGTGTTGCCGTATATGACGGCGATATCCGCCGGCCGGATTCACTCGCGGAACCCATGCAGGGCGTGGACGGGGTGGTGCACCTGGCGGCCATGTCAGGCGTGTGGAGCTCGATGGACGAGTACCACGCCGTCAACGTCACCGGCACCGAGAATGTCTGCCGGGCGGCACTCAGAGCAGGGGTAAGCCGCCTCGTCCACATCAGCTCGTGGACGGTCTACGGCATGGGCATCGGGCGGCCGGCGCACGAGGATTTTCCATTCGAGCCGCTGCGGGAGCCCTACTCGATGACCAAGGTAATTGGCGACAGGTTGGTGCAGCGAATGATTCGTGAGGAGGGTCTACCGGCGGTCATCATTCGCCCGGACACGATCTTCGGCCCAGGTGACCATCAACATGTCGGGCGGATTGCCGACCGGCTGCGGGCCGGTGGGTACATCATTGTCGGCTCGGGTCGGAACGCGATGCCCTTCGTCTATGTGACGGATGTGGTGCAGGGACTTCTCCTCGCACTCGATCGGGACCGTGCAGTGGGTCAGGCGTATAACATCGCCAACGACCAACCACTCACCCAGGAAGAGCTGTTCGGCGCCATTGCGGCCGAGGTGGGGGCCAAACCGCCGACCATCCACGTACCGTACGCGGCCCTTTACGCAACTGCATATGTCGCTGAGAAATGGGCCCGCCTCACGCACGCACGCCGCCAGCCCATCATCACGCGAATGGGCGTCACGATATTCGGCGCTGACAACCGGCACTCCATCGACAAGGCCCGCCGCGAGCTCGGCTATTCGCCGGCGGTCCCTGTGCTCGAAGGCATACGGCGCGCCGCCGCTTGGTACAGGCAGGAACGGGTGGGTGTCGGTCTTGCGATCCCCGTCGCCGGCGGATGACATGGTGTCGGCGTGGCTAACATGGCAGCCTAGCCGTGCGGGTTCGAGATCACGTTGCATTGTCCACCGCGACGGCGGCACTGTTGTACCCGCGGCTTCGTGGCTCAGTCTGGGGAGCTTGGGCGGCCAGCATCTTCATTGACGTCGACCACTACGCGTGGTTCGCCGTGCGAAATCGCAGACTGAATCCGGTGGTGGCCGTCCGCTCTTTCAACAGTGCGCAGTCGCTGGAACATGCTGAAACGCGCCTGCTGCATCACCCGGCCGTCCTGGGGGCGCTGCTGCTGTTGAGCAGCCGCCGGCGGGCCTTCCTGCTGCCGGTGTTGGGCATGACGTTCCACGTTGGCCTGGATACCTATCACCGGGCGCGTACAGGCGCGGCGCGGTCGGCGGCGCTGAGTCGCGACCGCCTTACGTGTCAGGTGTGCGGCGCCAAAGACGTCGATGTCGTACCGCACCTCTGGCGCCAACCGCGGCTGCTTCCGTCGTATCGAGTCGAGCACCACGTCACGCTTTGCGGCCCATGCCACGAGGTTGCCCACGCTCCCGGTACAAAGGCGATCGTCGGCCTCGACTGCAGCTGGGACTCCTACTTGCGGCAAACCGGGCTCAGGTCGCGGGTGCCAGGAAGCGCCTCCAAAGCCAGGAGCTGATGGGTTTGGTCATGGAAGTGCCGTGGCGGTAACGGGTACCCCATACGCAAAGGCGTCAGTCGGCGACGCGTTGAGTCAGCTCAGACGGTCAGTGCGCAACTGGTACACGGTCGGCCTGATGGCGGTGATCGTCGCGCCAAATCGAATTCCCCCTCGAAAGGGCCTCAAAGGAACCTGGCTTGGCCGCTACGTGGCCACGTTTCGGATGTACGACGGAGCCACGATTCGATGCCGGCTCGAGGATGCCGGCGATGTGATCGACGTGTACGTAAATCAGGAATACGATCGCCGCGAGATACCGTGGCCGGATCTGACTTCGATCATTGACATCGGCTCTACAGCCGGGTGCTTCACCGTCTGGGCGGCGCGGCGATCGCCCCGAGCGAAGCTGACTGCGATCGAGCCGAATCCTGCGGTCTACCCGTTCCTGCTCGAGAACATCAAGCAGAATCATCTGGAGAACCGCGTCGAAACGATAGAAGCCGCCCTCGGAGCCGTTCCAGGCCTCGCTGCCATTCAAGACGAGCGTGCGTTCTCGAATCTGGTCCGGGTCGTTCCTGTCGAGGAGGGGAGTGGACCGACCGTGAGGCTGATGACCCTCGAGCAAGTGTTCGAGCAGACCAGGACCGATCAGTGCGACCTGCTCAAGATCGACTGCGAGGGCGGCGAATACGAGGTTCTGCTCAACGCGCCGGAGAGCTTGATGGCGCGTATTCGCAATATCGTTTGCGAGTACCACGCCTCCACCACATATCAGCCACAACAGCTGGTGGAGCGCTTGATCCGGTCGGGGTTTCAGGTCGAGGCGGAGGACTACACTGCTTTTGGGTTGATACTCGCCACGCGGCCCCAGGCAGGCGCGCGCTCTTCCTAGTCCTGCGGAGCCCAGAGCTCGACTGTCACCGTGCCCGCGGAACCGGGGACGGTCACAACGCGGTCGACGAGCCGGTAGTTGTGGGCCTGAAACCACTCCTCGTCGGGGCGGATATACACACTTTGACCGGCCGTTCCGTAGATCAGGAAGATTCGGTTGTGCGTGTGCGCATAGGTCGCCAGAGTTGCCGGATCCACCGAGAGGTGATCGAAATTTCCGGCGTCAAATACGTACTGGCCGGGGGCGTCAGCTTCGAGCTTGTCAGGCGCGTAATACTCCATAGCGAAGGCGCAGCCTGTCGACGCGCACGCGACGCCGTCGCCGTTCTGGTAGTGCTGAGTCAGCCACACGGACGCGGTTCGAAAGTCTTCCCGCAGAACCCGCGAGTAATACTCGGGCACGGCTGACACGGCGAGCAACACGGCAGCGACGAGCATGAATCGACTTACGTTCACCTGGGTTCTCGATATGGAATACAAGCCGGCCGCGCTCAAAAGACAGATGGCGGGAACGATTGGGATCAAGTAGCGCGTGATGAACAGGTGCTGGCCAAAGGGATGCTGGCTCAGGCCCCAGCTCAGGACGAATGGAACCGCGATCCAGGTGATGACCAGAATGATGGCCGCCCGCGTGCTGACACTCCCCGACTCACCTGCTTGCGGACGCCGCATCACGATGCTGAGTCCGAGTGCGCCACCGACGATGAGGGCCAAGGCAAACGCTGGGCTCGCGCCCGAGACCGCTCCCGCGAATGTCAGCACTTCCCGCAAGCCTGGGGTGGCTATCCACTCATTCGCCGCTCCGTGCGAGAGCACGTCCAGCGCCAGGGGTGCGACGCTCACTGTGATCGTCAATGCCGCGATGAAGGCCGGCCGAAGAGCCTCACGTGCGCGCTCACGTGATATTGAGCCGGCAACGGTTAGAACTAGAAACGCAGCCAACTGTGCGAAAAGGACCAACCCGGTATACAGGTCGGCGTACACGGCCAGCGCCATCACGGCCCCGAATGCGAGACCCATTCGGCCGCCCTTTCGACCGGGATTCTCGAGAATTCGGATGAACAGGTACCACCCGATGAGCTGCAGGAACAGCTCGAGACTGTATGCACGGGCCTGCGCCACTTCCATGAGGAACACGTAGTTCAGCAGCAGCAAAACCGCCCCGACCAGACCGACGACGACCCCGAACAGGCGCTTGCCGACGTAATACGCGGCTATGAGCGCCCCTGCGGCGAACACGATCGACGGGAGGCGGATCAGCCACTCAGTCGGGTGCGTGAGCCCGAAGAGGTTGACGATGTGAAGCCATGCACTCAAGACCAGGTAATAGAGACTCATGTTCGCGTTGTTGCTCCACAGCTGTCGCATCAAGACAGGGAGCGGCTTGCTGGCGAGGCTCAGGGTGAACAATTCGTCCGTCCAGAGGCTCGTGGTGTCGGCTCGGTAGAGACCGAGTGTCAAGACTCCGAGTGTCAGGCCGGCAATCGCGACCAGATCGATCCGTCCGCGTGTGGCCCCGGCCCGCTGCAGAGGTGCGGCCGCGGATCGGCCCATGGGGACTGCGATACTTTCGATCATTGGAATTCGAGGTCGAAGCTACTCGCCCCTGAGCGGGTGCACAATCCGTCAGCGAGGCGGGTTCCGGGACATCCTGTCCAAGCAGGCGGGACTATCGCCCTCAGCCGGCCGAAACCAGAACCCCAGGCGATTCTGGCCAGCTGTAACGCTCGGTTACGGCGATGTCCGTTTCAAGACGATGAACTTCAGGTCGATATCGGTCTCCACGAAGCCGCCGAAGGACACGCTGCTCGCACCGCGCACGTTCAGCTCGCTTTCGGGCACGCCCGGCATCTCGAACACCTTCTCGACCTGGTACTTGGCGGCGACCGCCGGATAATTCTGCTGCAGCGCGTCGAGTTCCCATGGGCGCAGGACCAGCCAGTCGGGCTGAAGGACCGAGATCAGATCGGCGAGCGTGCGGCGATTGGGCGGCAAACTCTGGAGCGCTCGCACCGACGTCTTCGATGTGAGCCCCGGGTAGTCGTAGAGCTTCACACCGCCGAAGTACCCGACGTAGCCCGCCGACTCCGAAGTGACGGACTGTCCGGGCTGTACGTTCGCGCGAAGGTACAGGCCGACATTCGTCCGGACCTGATTCTCAATCGACTGCACGTTCCTTTCGACCGGGAAGCTGAAGGGCATGTGCATGGCGAAGGCGACGCTCAGTACGACGGCCATCGTCTTCGGGACGAGCGGCAGTGTTGTCGACAAGCGCGGCGTGCCGACCGCGGCCAACATCTTTTCGACGAGTGGCAGCGGGGCCGACAAGCGCTGCATGCCTACCGCTACGACAATCATCAGCGCGCCAAGGAATGGCGGCATGTACCAGTCGAAATATGGGATGGTGGGGAGGAAGTAGATGCGGTAAGCGAAGAACAGACCGAGGAAGGCGAGCAGCGGCCAGAGATCGCGCCTGCGCCGAGACTCCACCAGTCCTAGAGCCAAGAAGAACAGGACTGCCAACGCGATGGCGATCAGCAGAACGTGGGGCAGCGGCGTGGCTGAGGTCGAGAAGACTCCGCGAAATGGTTCCAGGTAGCGGACGAGGAGCGCGAGGTGGCCGTGAACCTGGTAGACGAGCCACGCGATCCAGGGTCCCAGCGATCCGTGGGCGAGGATCGGCGGCGTGGGGTTGATCGTCGACTTCGCAATGATCGTGTTGGGAATCGGCGACCCGTAGTACGCGGTCGCGAAAACCAACCATGGCGCGACGACAGCCATCGCGATTCCCGCCGCCGCCGCCGCGCGCCGGCGGTTCGTGATCGCCAGGTACACGAGCGCCGGCGCAACCCACAGCACGAAATCGGGCCGGACAAGGGGCGCCAGCCCCAACCAGACGCCGGAGGCGACGAGGTCCTGCCGGCGCACGTGGTAGATGCCGGCGAGAAGGATCGCGACCGCAACCTGGGTCTCCATCCCCGACATGCCGTAGAAGATCATGTTTTGGTCAAACGCGAGGTAGGCGAGCACGAAAGCTGTCGGAAAGGTCCCAAGGCCGAGGTCGCGACAGATGAGCCTCGCGTAGATGAGCGCCACGCAAACAAATACCAGGGACGCGATTCGCATCGTGAAGATGCCGGAGCCCTGGTGCACCAGCTCACCTACGAGAGGGATCGACACGCTCAGAGCCGAGGTGAAACCGTGGACAGGGCCCTCGCCGAGGTGATGGACCAGCCCAAGACCCAAAGGCACGTTGCGCGCATGCGTGACGGTCGTCAGGCCGTCCTCGTACACCCTGTTTGTGATCAACCAGAACGCGATCCTGGCCAGCAGCGCGCCCGCGATGAAGAACATGAGCAACCGGTCCTCCCGCGCGGCGCGTATCCACCGACGGGCGGCCGACGGGCGCGGCTGATGCGGCATCCCACTTGAGGGCGGCCGGACTGGAGATGGTTTGGTGTCTGGAGCTGCGGCCACGGCATCGACTGCCATGTCGCAATCTTGTGCGGTCACGGCTCCCTTGGTAATAGTGATTTGCCCAACGTCGTGGGCAGCTTGTCCCAATCTGGGGTCGCCAGGATCCCGCAACGTGCAGGGTTCCCCCTGACACGCTCGTGCGAAGGCGTTGGCCCTCGCATACGCGATTTGATCGCAGAACTGGTGATGGGTGATGAGCTCGGCCGAAAGCCACCTCACCACAAGTCGGAGGACGTTACGGTCCGCTCGAGCAGACCGAGGCGCTGAGATACGGGGGTACCGCGATCTGGAGGTGCCATGTGAGTCCGAGGCCTGAGTCGGGAAGCACCAACACGAGCGATTGGCCCGCCCCGACCACGGTTGTGGTGTTTGGGGCTGATGACGCCGGACCCTCGTACCAGACGGTGATAGTGACGGGGCCGGCCGCGCTGGGAGTCACGAGCCACAGACTCCCGTCCCGGCCCTGAACCTCGGCGATGCCAGATGCGTTGGAAGCGGTGCAGGCGCCACCTCCTATTTGAGACGTGGTTGCCAGGAGGTTTGTCTTGACCGGAAGGGCGTCGGCGAATGCCTGGTTGACGGCGGTGGCATCGAGGTTTGCTAGGCCGGAAGGTTGGACATCGGGCAGATTTGAGCCCAGAGCCCGCCGCATATCGAGATATCCGCCAACGGAGACCGGCGGCGTTCGAATGGGGAGCGGCCCTTGGCGGTCGAGGCCCGGGGCCTGGCGCACCATCCACGTCACCTGGAGTTGGGCGTCCTGCGACGCGAAGACGTTGTTCTGATCCCGCACTTTTTGCAGCAGATGGACGCCGTTCAATCCCAGCGAAACAACCATGATCACGATGAAGAGAAATTGGGTGAGGCGGTTCCATGGAAGGCCCCGAGCAGCGTCGGTCAGGATCAGCAAGGCGAACACGGCGGCCACCCATACATACCTGGATTCAGTGGCTGCGATATCCCCGTACTGAGCGCGCACGAGGCCGGTGGCCGCATATTCCGCGACCAGGCCAGCAACCGCTCCAAGGACCAGGCTGTCGACCTTCCCCCTCTGGTACCAGCGGATTGCAACCGCTGCCGTTACTCCGATCAGCGCGATCTCACGCCCACGCGCGGCAAATCCGAGCACGCCGCTGAAGGTTGCCCCGATTCCGGTAGGGACAAAGGTGGCGAGTTGGCCCAACGCCTCCCAGGAGAACGGCGAGCGCTGGGTGGCGATCGTGGTGTGACCGAACCCCGCGTACCACGCCAGGTAACCGAGCACGGGCACGACGACGACTGTGAGATAGGCCCGTCGAGGCCGTGAGAAAACGAGGTCTACGGTGACCAGGACCAACCAGAAGAGACCCATGCCTCCCAACATCAACGAGCAGAGCAGGGCGCCCGACGCCAGCGAGAGCCGCCATAGAGGAAGCTCTTCGCCCCGGAGCAGGAGGACCGCCACCAACCCGAAGGCGACGGAGCCGGCAAAGCCGATCTGGAAGCCCCAGATGATGTCCTCCCAGCCGCTTCCCAGGCCGAGCATTATCGCGGCGGCGGCCAGAGCGAGCAGCTCACCCGAGCGCTGCCGGATGAGGAAGAAGAGCAGGCACGCAACTGCCACATCCATGAGCAGGACCCCCGCCATGAAGACCTGGTAGTGGCGCGCTCCGAAGACCAGGAGCACCGCCTGGTACCAGGCCACGAGCCCCGTCACCCAATGTTCGTTATGGGGTTCGAAATAGCTCTTGAGCCCCCAGTTCGGGGCCGCGAGTAGAAAGGTCCACTCGTCAGATTGAAAGTCGAACCGGCGGGTCAGATAGAGAAGCGAGGCGGTGATCACAGCCGCCGCAGCCAAGAGCAGGGGCAGCGCCATCGGCACGTGCACCCGGTCGATGGTTGCCGGAGACCGAACCTCGAGGGTTTCCAGAGTCACTAGCTCATGGGAGTCATGAGGCGCCCGGAGCGGCAGGGTTGGGCCATTCGTCGAATGCCTCGTCTGATGCTGGCGTCAGCTCAGTGTCGATCGGTTTCCAACAGCTCGCCGATCGCGAGCAGCTGCTGCCGCAGCTTTGTGCGTCGTCCAACCCTGCAACCGCCATGTGGCGCGCAAGTCTACTCGTGGGCGCGGGCGGCCCGGTGAAGACCGGGCTGGGGATTACGCCCAAAGGCTGGCCGTCGAAGCCATGGGTCATCAGTCCCATTCCTGACCGAACGTGCCTGCAGACCAACGGAAATCGGTGGGCCATACTCGGCCGGTGGGTTCCGATGTCGCCAGCTGAACGCAACCCCGACAACGATTTGGACCTCGTGATCGTGGGGGGGTGCGGCCACGTGGGGCTGCCGCTCGCCCTCTCTTTTGCCGATGTTGGCCACAAGGTTGGCATCTACGATCTCGACGCGGAAAAGGTAGAGCGTGTGCGCAACGGCGAGATGCCTTTTGTGGAGAACGGCGCCCAACGGCTGCTGTCTCGTCTGCTCCCGACTGGAAGGCTGCAATTCAGCTCAAACGCTGACATCCTGGCCCGCACCGACACCGTGGTTTTGGTGATCGGCACGCCGATCGACGAGTTCATGAATCCGTCAACGCGCATCTTCGAGCGGCTCGCCGACGGCCTTGGCACAAACCTTCGCCAAGGCGCCCTCGTGATCCTGCGAAGCACGGTCTATCCGGGTACCACAGATCTTGTGCGGACCAGGCTCTGGGAGCGGGGAATCCGCGCTGATGTCGTCTTCTGCCCGGAGCGCATTCAGGAAGGCAGGGCCCTGGAAGAGATCCGAAGCCTGCCCCAGCTCATCGGAGCGAGCGATGACCGCGGCTTCGAACGAGCCTCAGACCTCTTTGCAATGCTCGACGTTGAGATCATTCGCCTTGGCACCCGAGAAGCCGAGCTGGTCAAGCTGCTGAACAACACCTGGCGCTACATGAAGTTCGCCGTCGCGAACCAGTTCTTCGAGATCGCACATCGGGCTGGAATCGACTACAACCAGGTGTTATACGGAATTCGGCACAACTACCAGCGTGGGGCCGACCTTCCCGGTCCTGGCTTTGCGGCCGGGCCATGCCTGCTGAAGGACACCATGCAACTGGCAGCATTCAGCCCTGATCACTTTCCCATGGGTCACGCCGCCATGCTTACTAATGAGGGATTGCCCGGCTACCTCATCGAGGTCCTGGAAAAGCGTCTGCCACTCGATGGACGCACGGTGGGCATTCTGGGAATGGCGTTTAAGGGCGAGTCCGATGATCCCCGGACATCCCTCAGCTACAAGCTGAGGAAGCTGGCAGCCTTCAAGGGTGCCCGTGTTATATGCACTGACCCTTATGTGGCCGATCCCAGCTTCCTGCCGCTGGACAACGTACTCGCGGAGGCCGACGTCATCATCGTCGCCGCTCCGCACATGGCATACCGTGATCTTGACCTAGGCGACCGCGAGGTCGTGGACGTATGGGGCATTACCGCCGGGCACAGGATCCGAGCCTGAGGGTTCGCACCCTTCGAGTCCTGAGGGCACGCCTCGTATCAGCCGAGTTGCGATACCTTCGATCATTCGGATTCGAGGTCGAAGCTACTCGCGCTTGAGCGAGTGCACAATCGGTCAGCGAGTGGGATTCAGGGACATCTTGTCCCGGTCAGGCGCGACGTTGACCCCGCGTCGACCCGAGCGTCTCGGCTGCTCGCGATTCGTGCGGTCCAGTCCGACACCAGGTGCCGTTGCTGTGGCGGGAGCGGCAGGACTTCACGCGCGCCCGCGCGCAATTGGGCTGTTCACTGCTGCAAGTGCCCTGGTCGGCCTGCCGCTCCCTGTCGAGGAGTCGATACTGCGCCGGCATCGCCGGCAAGCCAATAGGCGGGGCCGGAGCGATTGGGCGTTGGTCCCATGGCCGCTCGACGGCCCGCAGACGCGACACCCAAAGTGGGTTGCGATTAGGTGGGCGGGCGCTTGGTGTTACCTGGGATGGAGGAGACGCGCGTGCTATTCGACTGCCGGGCGGCTTGATCTCGCGGCCGGCGAGCCGGCTCGCCACGCGGTGATGGCGCCTTGCGAGAGCAGGATGCGTCGGGCCGCGTCCAGGCGCTCGGGCTCGGCTTCCACGCGCACCAGGTACCGGCCGGATTGCACGTCCAGCTCATGAAGTCGTGCTCTCTCAAACCACGCTGAGATGCTGAGCAGGAACCCGACCAACCCACCGGTCGCCCCGAAGGCGATGGCGAGGATGAAAGGCACGAACAGGCCTCCTTGCAGAAATGGACGGCCGTGAGGGATGAGCCCAGCCGCAACCAGACCCAACAGCACGCCCAGCATCGTGCCGCAGATGCATCCCATCTCGATGCCCCTCGCGGCATAGTCGCCGGAGTCGGGCATCCGGTTTCCGGCTGCCTGGCGCAGCTCGGCTCGGGCGTCGAATTGAGCCGATTTCAGTGTGCGCATGGCTGAGCCGGCCTGAACCTCGTCTTTGAACAGCGCTGTGATGGTGTCTGGCATCAAGGATCGTTCCCACTAAGGGAACGTTCGAGCAGGCGCGAGTGGCTGAGGCTAGAGGCCGACCTGCAGCCGGGCTTTGCGGCCCATCTTGCGCATCTTCTCGAGCCGCCTGCGCAGGTCTTTGCGCCGCTTCTCGCCGCGCTCTGGATCGAAGTAGTAAGTCATCGCCGCGGTGGCGCCCATCCACACAAACAGCCGTGTGAGCCTGTATTTCGTCATCTCAACAAAGAAACGGCCCGAGCGGTCCGCTGTACCTGCTTCGATTACGTCTGGGTCGCTTGGCGTTACCTCAAATGGAGGTGACGTATGGACTTGACTACTTTCGTGATCGACCTGGTGATCCTGCTTGTGATCGCCGCCATAGCCATTTCGCTGGTCCGAGCCTGGCGGGCTCGGCCTGCGCGAGCACCGCTTACAACGCTCTCGCCGGAAACGCGAAGCCGGTATGTGACCGCTTGGGAGCGAATCGAGAAGCGGTTCCTGGAGGCCCCGCAAGAAGCCGTCCAGGAAGCCGACTCCCTGGTGCTTGCGATGCTCGGCGAGCGCGGCCATCCGCTCGGACACGACAGGCTGCCACGCCGGCTGCTCGTGGCGCGGCGAAAGCTGGCTGAAGGTCAGCGGCGTCACCGGACCGAGGACCTGCGGCGGGCGCTGCTCGACTACCGCTCAGTGTTCGGGCGGATGATCGGACCGGAGCAACCCGAACCCGTTGGCGAGGGCCGTCGAGAAACCGCTTAACCGGCCGCGCTCCGTCTTGTTTGGGCGGCTGGATCCTGTGCCAGGATGGCGATGTGCCCGACTCGATGGTCACAGTCGATCAGGTGCGACGATTCGCGATGACGCTGCCGCGCACGACCGAGGCGTTCGTGGGCGGCCGAGTGAAGTTCCGCGTGGGCCGGATCGTCTACGTGGCCTTCTCGCGCGACGAGCGGGTGATGGGCTTCGGATTTCCAAAGGAACAACGGGACTGGTTGGTGGGCGGGGACCCCCACAAATTCATGCTGCCCAGTCGAGGCGACCTACGGTACCACTGGGTGCTCGTCCGCCTCGATGCGATCGACGAGCGTGAGATGCGTGAGCTGGTGCTGGATGCATGGCGGATGTGTGTGCCCAAACGGGTCGCGGCCGGGTATGTCGAAAAGGTGGACCCGGTCTTCGAGCTACCCTAGGCGACCGGCCGAGGGGCCGTCAGCCATTCCCCTGCCTTTTCGACTGTCGGGAAGAAGCGGGTATCGATCCCGTTTTCCGCAACTTTGGCCACGTCCTCCACGTTCGTCATCGTCACCATGCTCATGGGCAGAACTATGGCCGCCAGCTTCAATCCCGCCGCTGCCGCGCGCGGAAGCCAGTTCTGCGTGATCCAGTCTTGATCAGACTGCTTGAGCACCTTCATCTTCCGGGCGTCGAGCAGCCATCGCGAACCGTGATGCGCCTTCAGGGCCTGGATGATGGCGTCGAGCAAGACCTGCGCCTCGCTGGTGCTGGCCCACCCCTGCATTTCGACGCACGCGGCCTTCAAGCCCTCGTTCCAGGTGACGAGTGCAACGCCGGGCGTGTTGAAATAGATGGGGTCTGGCGAAGCCAAGCCTGTCGACGTAACGTCGTCACGCTGTCTGATACTGAACATGTACGCGCAGCGCCCGTCCCTGGCTACGGCAAAATGCACGGCCGCAGCCCCCTCCGAACACATGGGCGG
>DASWBA010000182.1:0-2345 GCA_036390825.1 Candidatus Dormiibacterota bacterium | reverse complement strand
CCGCCGCCGGGCGTGCCCGGAGTGCGGGCGGCGGTTCACCACCCAGGAGACGGTCATCCTGATGGTCGCCAAGCGCAGCGGCGTCACCGAGCCGTTCACCCGGGACAAGATCATCCGCGGCGTGCAGCGCGCCTGCCAGGGGCGGCCTGTCAGCGAGGACAAGCTCGCGATCCTGGCCCAGCAGGTGGAGGAGACGATCAGGGCGCGGGGGCTGGGCGAGGTCCCCTCGAACGAGGTGGGCCTGGCCATCCTGGGCCCGCTCAGGAATCTGGACGAGGTGGCCTACCTCAGGTTCGCCTCGGTCTACCGAGGGTTCGAGTCGCTCGCCGACTTCGAGGATGAGATCTCCGCTCTGCGTCAGGGGCACCGCGAGGCCGGTACCACGGCCGCGGAACCGGCGTCCTAAGGGCGGAACCAGCGGAACCAGCAGCAGCAGAGGTAGCACAAGTAGTCAGTGGCCATGCAGGGCCTGGCAGGGATCCGAACAGATCCCGGAAGGGGGACACGCAATGACGGAGACGGTGAGCGGCGCGACGACCCGCAAGGGGAAGGCCACCCAGGCCACCCAGGCGACCCAGACCGGAAGCGCCCGGCTGAGGATGCAGCGCATCCACACCACCCCCGGCGTGCACCCCTACGATCAGGTGACCTGGGAACGCCGGGACGTTGTCATGACGAACTGGCGGGACGGCTCGATTAACTTCGAGCAGCACGGCGTGGAGTTCCCCGACTTCTGGTCGGTGAACGCGGCCAACATCGTCACCACCAAGTACTTCCGCGGGGCCGTCGGCTCGCCGCAGCGCGAGTGGAGCCTCAAGCAGCTCATCGACCGTGTGGTGGGCACCTACGAGAAGGCGGGCCAGGAGCACGGCTACTTCGCCACCGCCGAGGACGCCGAAATCTTCGGCCACGAGCTCCGCTACGCCCTGGTCCACCAGATCTTCAGCTTCAACTCCCCGGTCTGGTTCAACGTAGGAACCACATCGAAGCAGCAGGTCAGCGCCTGTTTTATCCTTGCCGTCGATGACACCATGGATGCCATCCTGGAGTGGTACCGGGAGGAGGGCCTGATCTTCAAGGGCGGCTCGGGCGCCGGCGTCAACCTGTCCAAGATCAGGTCGAGCAAGGAGCTCCTGTCCTCCGGCGGCACCGCCAGCGGCCCGGTCTCCTTCATGCGCGGCGCCGACGCCTCGGCCGGCACGATCAAGTCCGGCGGTGCCACCCGCCGCGCGGCCAAGATGGTGGTCCTCGACGTGGACCACCCCGACGTGGCCGAATTCATCCAGACCAAGGCGCGCGAGGAAGAGAAGGTACGGGCGCTCCGCGACGCCGGGTTCGACATGGACCTGGGCGGCAAGGACATCGTGAGCGTCCAGTACCAGAACGCCAACAACTCGGTCCGCGTCTCAGACGAGTTCATGCACGCGGTGGAGGAGGGCAAGGAGTTCGACCTGCTGGCCCGGCGCACCGGCGAGGTGGTCGAGCGGATCGACGCGCGCACGCTGATGCGCAGCATGGCGCAGGCCGCCTGGGAGTGCGCCGACCCCGGCATCCAGTACGACGGCACCATCAACGACTGGCACACCAACCCCGAGTCAGGCCGTATCAGTGCAAGTAATCCCTGCTCGGAGTACATGAGCCTGGATAACTCCTCCTGCAACCTGGCCAGCATCAACCTGCTCAAGTTCCTCCGCGACGACGACACTTTCGACGCCGGGCGGTTCGCGAAAATCACGCAGCTGATCATCACCGCGATGGACATCTCGATCTGCTTCGCCGACTTCCCGACGGAGAAGATCGCCGAGACCACCCGCGCCTACCGCCAGCTGGGCATCGGCTACGCCAACCTGGGCGCGCTGCTGATGGCCACCGGGCACGCCTATGACTCCGAGGGCGGCCGGGCCATCGCCGCCGCGATTACCTCGCTGATGACCGGGGCCGCCTACAAGACCTCGACCGAGCTCGCCGCGGCCGTCGGCCCCTACGACGGCTACGCGCGCAACGCCAAGCCGCACAAGCGGGTCATCCGCAAGCACGCCGACGCCAGCGAGCAGATCCGCCCGGTCGGCACGATCGAGCGCGAGATCCTCGACCTGGCCAGCGCGACCTGGCAGGAGTGCATCGAAGCGGGCGAGGCCAACGGCTACCGGAACGCGCAGGCCAGCCTGCTCGCGCCGACCGGGACCATCGGGCTGATGATGGACTGCGACACCACCGGCATCGAGCCCGACCTGGCCCTGGTCAAGTTCAAGAAGCTGGTCGGCGGCGGCTCCATGCAGATCGTCAACCAGACCGTGCCGCGGGCGCTGAAGAACCTCGGCTACCCGCACGAGCAGGTCGAGGCG
>DASWBA010000181.1:0-2543 GCA_036390825.1 Candidatus Dormiibacterota bacterium | reverse complement strand
TTGGTGACGGCTTCGTAAACCGGCGCAGGGATCTGCCAGATACTATTCGGACTCGATGGAGATCACGCATGCGGTCGAGGAGGCGGAACTGCGGCTGCAGGGGATCGTTTCGACGACGCCCCTCCAGCCGTCGACCCGTCTCTCCGAGCTCTACCAGGCCAACGTCCTGATCAAGCGCGAGGACATGCAGGCGGTGCGCTCTTTCAAGATCCGCGGCGCCTACAACAAGATTGCGTCGCTCTCGGCCGATGATCGCCGGCGGCCGATCGTCTGCGCCAGCGCCGGCAACCATGCCCAGGGCGTCGCCTTCGCCTGCGCGCGCCTGGGCATCAAGGGAATCATCTTCATGCCTCGTATCACGCCGACCCAGAAGATCGAACGGGTCGAGGACTTTGGCGGCGAGCTGATCGAGATCCGGCTGGTGGGCGATTCCTACGATGAGGCCAACCAGGCGGCGCAGCAGTTTTGCGAGCAGGCGAAGGGGATCTTCGTTCATCCCTTCGACGACCTGCTGACGATCGCTGGCCAGGGGACAGTGGGGAAGGAGATCCACGATGCGACGCGCGGAGAGGCCGGCGTGGTCATCGTCCCGATCGGCGGCGGTGGCCTCGCGTCCGGCGTCGCATCCTATCTAAAGGAGCGAAATCCGTCGGTGTCGATCATCGGGGCCGAGCCGGCCGGCTCGCCGTCGATGTACGAGGCCATCAAGCAGGGAAAGGTGATCACACTCGACGAGCTCCATACCTTCGTCGACGGGGCCGCGGTCCGTCGAGCGGGCCAGCTGACCTTCGAGCTCTGCCGTCAACACCTCGAGCGCGTCGTGCTCGTCCCCGAGGGACGGATCTGCACCACCATGATCGAGCTCTACCAGAACGAGGGCATCATCACCGAACCCGCGGGTGCGCTCGCCCTCTCGGCGCTCGAGGACGCGGCCCGCGACATCAAGGGCAAGACCGTGGTCTGCGTCCTCAGCGGGGGCAACAACGACATCCTCCGCTACCCCGAGATCATGGAGCGCAGTCTGGTCTACCAGGGCCGCAAGCACTACTTCATCATCGAGTTCGCCCAGAAGCCCGGGCAGTTACGCCAGTTCGTCGACGATGCGCTCGGGCCGAACGACGACATCGTGCGTTTCGAGTACATCAAGAAGACCAACAAGGAACGCGGTGCGGCGCTGGTCGGCATCGAACTGAAGGACAAGGCCGACCTGGCGCCGCTGCTGCAGCGGATGGAGCAGATCCAGCTGAACTTCCGGCCGCTCGGCAGCGAAGAGCTGCTGTACGACTACCTGGTCTAGCTGATCCAGCGGATGTAGCGGTCGGCCGACCGCTGGATGGCCGCCGGGCCATCGCGATCGACCACCCGATCCCACCAGCCACCGTAGATGCGGTCGTAGCGATAGGGGGCGACCGCCGCGACGATCTGCCTGACCATCGCAGCCGGTAGCGGAATGTCGTTCGGGTAGCTCCGCATGAAGCTCACGAAGCGGCGGTCGGAGACCACCGTGATGGTGTCGCCCGTGAGCAGCGCGCCACGACCCTCGGCACCAGCCGCCCAGTGAAGCACGGCGCTGCCCTCGAAGTGGCCGCCACACTGGATCAACGTGACGCCAGGGAGCGGCTCGATGGCGCCCGCCCAGTTGCGGATCGCGGGGTCGGGCCGCATCACCCACTGACGATCCGCCGTTGGGATGTAAATCGGTGCGCCGCCGAAGGCGTGACTCCACTCAGCGCAGACACCGTAGAAGTGCGGGTGCGACATGGCGATGCCATGCAATCCACCGCGGGCCCGCACCGCGGCGATGCCGTCGTCATCGATGAAGCCGAGGCAGTCCCAGAGGAGGTTGCCTGACGGCGTCTGAACCAGCAGCGCGCGCTGCCCGATGCCGATCGGTGGATCGGCGCCGATTCCCGTCAGGCCCGGCTCGAGGTCGCGCAGTTCGATCCGTCGGCCCTCGGCGCGCAACTCGGCCAGCGTGGCCCACTGCTGGCCCGCCGGGGGAACATACTGCCGCTCGTCGTCGCAGATCGCGCACGCCGCGGGCGGCCGCTCGCCTGGTGCCTGTTGCACGCCGCAGGTGCGGCAGATGAAAGCCTCCATTTTCTGTCCGCCGACGATATCATCAGCGGGCAATGGGTGGTCTGATCCGGCTCTTACGAAGCTACCTGCGCCCCTACATGGTGCAGGTGATCGTGGTCGTGGTTCTGCTGCTGATCCAATCGATCGCGAACCTCTACCTGCCGAACCTCACCGCCGACATCATCAACAACGGCGTCGCCAAGGGTGATATCGGCTACATCTGGCGGATCGGGGGCGTGATGCTCGCCCTGACCGTCGTCGTCGGAATCCTCGCGATCATCGGCGTGTACTACGCCTCGCGGGCCTCGATGGGGCTCGGCCGTGACGTGCGGCGTGACGTCTTCGAGCGCGTTCAGCACTTCTCGGCGCTCGAGATGAACCGATTCGGAACCCCCTCCCTGATCACCCGGAACACGAACGATGTCCAGCAGGTGCAGATCTTCGTGCAACTGGCCCTCACCCTG
>DASWBA010000180.1:0-5201 GCA_036390825.1 Candidatus Dormiibacterota bacterium | reverse complement strand
GGCGACGTGATGACGGTGGAGGCGATCCTGATGCAGGGGCGCGGGGAGTTCGCCCTCACCGGGCAGATCGGCAAGGTGATGGAAGAGTCGGCGCGCGCGGCCGTCAGCTACGCGCGCTCGCACGCCCTGGAGCTGGGCCTCAAGCCGGGTTTCTTCGAGGATCACTTTTTCCACATCCACGTACCGGCGGGGGCCATTCCCAAGGACGGACCCTCGGCGGGCATCACGATGGCGACCGCCATCGTCTCGGTCCTGACCGATCGTCCGGTCCGACGCGACGTCGCGATGACGGGTGAGATCACCCTGCGCGGCAAAGTGCTGCCGATCGGAGGGCTGAAGGAAAAACTGCTGGCGGCGCATCGCGCCGGCATCAAGGTGTTCATCCTGCCGGAGAAGAATCGCAAGGACCTGCACGAAGTGCCGGACGAGGTCAAGCAATCGATGGAGCTGGTGATGGTCAAGCACGTCGACGAAGTGCTCGAGAAGGCCCTGCTGCCGGCGGCGGCCCGGCCATCGACGCCGGGGCTCGGGTTCCGGCGGCCGCTCGGGGAACCCCAACCCGGCACGGTCAACTAATTTTGCCGGGCCCCCATCCTCTCATCCCCCGGAGGGGGAGGGAAATCCTCAAGGGGGCGGCGGGCGTGTTGATCGCTTTGCTGCTGGCCGGGTGCACGCTGCAACCGGATGTCTCGCAGGTGGCGCCCAACGGACGGGTGGGGAGGGCGGCGCCGGCGCTGTCGGGTCAGACGCTGGCCGGCGACCAGCTGTCGATCGACTTTCGCCAGTCGAAGACCGTCCTGGTCTTCTGGGCCGCGTGGTGCGGACCCTGCCGCCAGGAGCAGCCCGGCCTGAATGCCCTGGCGGCCAAATACGCCGCGCAGGGGATTCGCTTTGTCGGCGTCGACCTGCTCGACCACGACCGCGCGCTCGCCCGGGCGTTCGTCGCCGAGTTCAAGGTGACCTACCCGAGCCTCTACGACGATGCCGGCAGCCTGGCGGCCGCCTACCAGATCGACTCGCCGCCGTCGTTCGTGTTCATCGACCAGCACGGCATGGTGGTCAACCGCTACCCGGGGGAGGCGTCCCAGGTGAAATTGGAGAACTTAGTTCAGACGCTAGCTACTTCGTCCGCCGCTGCCAACGCGTCGCCTTGAGCATCTTCTTGTGCTTGTGTTTGCGCATCTTTTTTCTGCGCTTCTTGATTACCGAACCCAAAAGGCCCGTCCCGTCCTAGCTCGCATGTGCCGGAACATTCTAAGCGAACTCGGGGTTTAGACTGGTAGAGGCTGCGAAGCCCATCACCACAGGGAGTTTTATCTCATGAGCCAGGCCGTCATCGTTGAAGCTGTCCGGACGCCGATCGGGCGCCGTAACGGTGCCCTGAGTTCGGTGCGGCCGGACGACTTGCTGGCATTGACATTGCGCGAACTGGTCACCCGTGCCGGCGTCGATCCGGCGCAGGTCGACGACGTGGTGGCGGGTTGCGTCACCCAGACCGGCGAGCAGGGCATGAACATTGCCCGCGCCGCCGCTTTGATCGCGGGCTTCCCGATCGAAGTCCCGGGCACGACCATCAACCGCTTCTGTGGCTCGGGCCAGCAAGCGGTCAACTTCGCCGCCCAGGGGGTGATGTCCGGCGCCCAGGACATCGTGATCGGCGCCGGCGTGGAGAACATGTCGCGCGTGCCGATGGGCTCGGATGCGTTTGGCCCCGGTGAGGGTCCGGTCAGCCCCAAGTTGATGGATCTGTTCGAGATCATCCCGCAGGGCAACTCGGCGGAGATGATCGCCAAGAAGTGGGGATTCAGCCGCTCGCAGCTGGATGAGTTCGCTTTCCAGAGCCACATTAAGGCGGGCCAGGCGATCAAGGAAGGCCGGTTCGCGCGCGAGATCTTCCCAGTCCTGGTAAAGCAGAACGGCAGCAGCCACGAGTTCGCGATCGACGAGGGCGTCCGCATCCCGCCCTCACGCGAGAAGATGGCGCAGCTCAAGCCGCCGTTCCAGGAGGACGGCGTCGTGACGGCGGGCAATTCCAGCCAGATCAGCGATGGCGCCGCTGCCGTCCTGGTCATGACCGAGGAAAAGGCCAAGGAGCTGGGGCTCAAGCCGCGGGCGCGCATCGTCGCGCAGGCGATTGTCGGCTCGGAGCCGACGATCATGCTGACCGGCCCGATTCCGGCGACAGCGAAAGTCCTGAAGAAAGCCGGGCTGCAGCTCAAGGACATCGATCTCTTCGAGGTCAATGAGGCCTTTGCTCCGGTGGTGCTGGCGTGGCAGCACGAGACGGGCGCCGATATGGAAAAGGTGAACTACAGTGGCGGCGCCATCGCCCTGGGGCATCCGCTCGGCGCCAGCGGCGCCCGCCTGATCACGACCCTGCTGCACGAGCTGGAGCGTCAGGATGCCCGTTACGGGCTGAGCACGATGTGCATCGGCTACGGCATGGGCATCGCGACCATCGTGGAACGCCTCTAACGCTCGCATCGCACTAAAGCGCGGCTCGCGTGGGCCGGCGGGCCCGGAAAGAATCTAGCTGCGCCGATCGGGGAAGTCGATCGGCTGGATCTGGCGCCGACGTTCGACGACGCCGGAGAGCACGAACAGAAAGATCACCTGCACCAGGAAATAGAGCGCGACGATCAGGTCGATGACCGCCGTGATGGTCCCGCCCGACTCGCGGACATCGGCGATCGCCAGGCCGAAGAAGAGGAACGAGCACAGGTAGGTGATCATCGCGATCGAGTAGATCGCGTTCTTCCAGAGCTGTCGGTTGGCCAGCAGCCGGTTCAGCCCACGTGGGCCGCCCGGGTGTCGCAACTCAACTGGCGCTATCTGCATTTCCACTTGTGCCCCATGAGGTGCAGCGTCTGACCGGAAGGACAGGAGGATGTGGGCGTCGCACCCGGGCTGACGGTGGTGACCCCGTCCGGCGCGAGCGTGGCCGAGTCGGTGAGGTGAGCGAATTCATAACTCACGTCGTTGTAGACGCTCGTGAGCTGGGTGCCGGCCATGATGATCACTGCGATACCGACGGTCGCCAGCAAGATCATGAGGAAGGCATATTCGATCACTGCCTGTCCGGATTTGCGGCGATGTCTCTTCATGGCTTAAACGACGGTATCACCGCATTTCGTGCGGCAGATCCGCCGTTCGGACCTTATTGAGCCGCGATCGAATAACGGTGGCTCTTACGGCAGCCCATCGAAGCCGGCGCGCAGCTCCTGGTAACTCGTCGTAAGGCTTTCGTTAAGGATCTTGGTGTCGGCGACGATAGGCATGAAATTGGTATCGCCGTCCCAGCGCGGGACGACGTGCTGATGCACGTGGTCGGCGACGCCGGCACCGGCGACCTTGCCGCCGTTGATGCCGAGGTTGAAGCCGTGGGGCGAGAGCACCCGGCGCAGCACGCGCAGGGACCGCTGGCTCAGGGCCATTACCTCATTGGCTGCCGCTGGTGGCAGGTCGTCAAGGTTGGCGAGGTGCGCCACGGGGGCGACCATCAGGTGCCCGTTGTTGTACGGATAGCGATTGAGGATCACCAGCGCCAGCTCACTGCGGGCCAGCACGAGGTGCTCGGCATCCTCCGCCGGGTCGGCGGCCGCGGCTGCGCAGAAGAAACAGCCCTCGGGCTTCGGTCCCTTGATGAATTCCTGGCGCCATGGGGCCCAGAGGTGCTGCATCGCAGGAATGATAGGAGCCGCGTCCGGATGACTTGCCGGCGCAGTTACACAAATCCGTGTATACTGAGCCGGTGCCGCCGGCGGTCGCCGCTCCCGCTCGAGCGAGTTCGCTAAACTTGACCCTCGACCCGCGTGTGTGGGGCCGTGGCGCAGCTGGGAGCGCGATTGCATGGCATGCAATAGGTCACGAGTTCGAATCTCGTCGGCTCCACTCCTTTACTAGCATGGCCAGAACTGCCGCACCCTTCTACGATCCGCAGGCGATCGAGCCCAAGTGGCGCGAGGCCTGGAAGAAGGCGGGCTTGTTTCGCGTCAGCGATGATTCGAGCAAGCCCAAGTTCTACAACCTCGTCATGTTTCCCTACCCCTCGGGCCCCCTCCACATGGGGCATTTCCGCAACTACGTCATCGGTGATGCCTTCGCCCGCTACAAAGTGATGCGCGGCTTCAATGTCCTGAACCCGTTCGGTTGGGATGCCTTCGGTCTGCCCGCGGAGAACGCCGCGATCAAGAGCGGCATCCCCCCGCGCGTCTCCACCGAAGGCAACATCGCCATTTCCAAGCACGAACTCGACATCATGGGCGTCCTCTATGGCTGGGACCGCGAGGTCACCACCTGCAACGAGGACTACTACCAGTGGACCCAGTGGCTCTTCGTGAAATTTCTGGAGTTGGGCCTCGCCTACAAACAGAAGGCGTGGGTCAACTGGTGCCCGAAGGACAACACCGTCCTCGCCAACGAACAGATCGTCAACGGGGTCTGCTGGCGCTGCGGCACCAAGCCCACCAAGAAGGAGCTGGAGCAGTGGTTCTTCAAGATCACGGCCTATGCCCAGCGCCTCCTCGATGACCTGAACAAACTCGATCGCTGGCCGGAGCGCGTCAAGGTGATGCAGGCCAACTGGATCGGCCGGAGCGAGGGCGCCGAGCTCGAGTTCTTCATCGAGCACGATGGCAAGCTGCGCGTCTTCACCACCCGGCCCGATACCGTCTTTGGCGCGACCTTCATGGTGCTGGCGCCCGAGCATGAGATCGTCCAGAAGCTCGTCACCCCCGAGCAGCGCGCCGCCGTCGACGCCTACATCGACCGCACCAAGGCAGAGACCGAGATCGAGCGCCTCTCAACCGAGCACGAGAAGACCGGTGTGTTTTCCGGCGCCTATGCCATCAACCCGTTCACCAAAGAGCGGATCCCGGTCTGGATCGCCGACTACGTGCTCGCCACCTACGGCACGGGCGCGATCATGGCCGTGCCCGCCCACGACAGCCGGGACTTCGAGTTCGCCCGCAAGTACAAGCTGCCCATCCGACAGGTGATCAGTGTCAGTCGCGACGCCTCCAGCGAGCCGCTCGACCAGGCGTTCGAGGCGTACGACGGCGTGCTGGTCAACTCCGGCCCCTTCAGCGGGCTCGGCGTCAAGGAGGGGATCGAGCGGATCAGCGCCGAGGCCGAGCGCATGGGCATCGGCCGGCGCACCGTCACGTTCCGGCTGCGGGACTGGCTGATCTCGCGGCAGCGCT
>DASWBA010000179.1:0-7316 GCA_036390825.1 Candidatus Dormiibacterota bacterium | reverse complement strand
GTCGACCAGCACGCCCCCGGCGGTCATCAGCAGCTGGTTTTCCTGGGCCTCATCGTTGCCGCTGTAAATCGCGGCTGGACTCGACCACGTGCGGCCGCCATCCGTCGTTCGCGCAAACATCACGCGGTCCACGGATGGATCGACGCCGGGCGTGACCTGGTAGTTGGCCCACACTGCATACGCCGTGCCCGGACGCCTGGGGTCGGCGAGGACCGCTTCCTTGTCCGGCTGCGCCGGCGGCGCCGTCGCACTCTCGAGCACGACGGGGGTCTCCCAGCTGGTTCCGTGATCCCGGGAAACGGCGACGACGATGTCGTGCGCCGTGCCGGCGGACGTCGGCGCCTGGATCCCGAGGAACGCGAGGTACGTGGTGCCGTCGCTGCCGATCGACACCCAGGGATCGCTGGCGTGGACGTACCGACCGCCGTCACACGTCAAAAGTCCGGGCAAGGGCGACCGGCTCCACCTCGTGCCGCCGTCGTGGCTCAGCGCGACCGTGATCCCGACATGATCAGGCGACTGGTTTTCGAGCCAGGTGGCAACCAGTTGGCGCGGATCGCCGGGCTCCGCGGCGACAGACGGTTCCCCAGGCCGGCGTGACGGCTGCGCCTGCTGGGCGCAGCCTGACGATAGTTGAAGGGACCCGCTGATGATGCTTGGCGCTGGCAGGCTCGGCTCGTCGTGCTTCGCGCTCTCGCAACTGGTTATCACCGACACGGCCGCCAGCCCGGCCAGCACGGCTCCGATACGAGCGCCTGAGCGCATCCATCATTTTGGCGTGAACGGACGTTACGCCGTCTGTTGCCAGGTTGGGGGCAACTGCCGACCGGACCCTGACTGGATGCACGAGGCGAGCAGCGCCTCCATCCCCTCGAAGTCAACCGTTTTCCAGAGAGCCACCCCCTGGCCCGCGTGACAGCCCATGGCGTTGAGCGCCGCAAGCTGCTCGGGCCGGTCGACGCCTTCCGCGATCGTCATCAACCCGAGGCTGTTGGCGATCCCGATGATGGCACGGAGGATGGCGCCGTCGGTGGCGCCGTTACCGATGCCGGCCGTAAAGGACTGGTCCATCTTCAGGATGTCGACCGCGAAGTCGCGCAGGCGTCCGAGCGAGGAGTAGCCGGCGCCGAAGTCGTCCAGCGCCAGACGGAAGCCGCGCTCGCGAAGCTCCTGCAGCATCTGGGCAACCTGCTGGCGGTCCGCCATCAGGACGCTCTCGGAGAGCTCGAGGATCAGGGAATGCGGGTCGAGCCCGGCATCGTCGATGGCTTCCATCACTTCCGGCACCAGCTCGGGCCGCTGCAGCTGGCGGCCGTAAAGGTTGACGCTGATCCCTATCAGCGGCGTGGAGGGATAGCGCACCTGCCAGCGGCGTGCATCGCGTGCTGCTTGCTGGAGTACCCAGCGACCGAGATCGACGATCATGCCACTACGTTCCGCCACGGCGATGAAGTCCGATGCGGCGATCAGGCCATGCGCCGGATGGTTCCATCGCAGGAGCGCCTCGGCGCTGTGGATCGCACCGGACTCGAGCATCACGGCGGGTTGGTAGTGAAGCACGAACTGTTTCTCGGCCAGCGCGCGAGGCATGTCGGCCTCCAACTCGAGGAGGTGAAGCGCCGCACTGGCAAGCGAGGCGTCGTACTCGACATAGCGGGCCTTGCCTTTCGATTTGGCGATGTACATGGCGACATCCGCGTTGCGGATCAGTTCCTCGGCCGCCTCCTCGCCTGAAACCAGTCCGGCGATCCCGATGCTGGCGTGGATGGCGATCTGCTTTCCGCCGATGCCAAACGGGGCGATGAACTGCCGGGTGATCCGCTCCGCCACCCGAGAGGCGATCTGCTCATCCTCCATGTTCTTGAGGAGCACCGCGAATTCATCGCCACCGAGCCGAGCGACGGTATCGCCGGGTCGCAGCGTCGAGCCGATTCGCGCCCCAACCGCGGCCAGCAGCTTGTCGCCGATGTCGTGGCCCAGCGTGTCGTTGACCGCCTTGAAGTCGTCGAGGTCGAGGAAGAGCACTGCGATCCGGCCGTCACGGTCACCGTAAAGGGCGTGATCCAGGTGGATCCTGAACGCGGCGCGATTGGGCAGGTCCGTCAAGGGGTCGTGGAACGCCTGATGCGTGAGTTTTTCCTCGAGGGTCTTCCGCTCACTGACGTCGCGTGTATTGAGGACGAGACCACGGACCGCCGGCAGTCCGAGAAGGTTGGTAATGGTGACCTCGGTGGAACAGTAGGAGTCGTCCTTCCGTCTAAGCCGGCATTCGAGCGCGAGCGGCAGACCTTCGATGTTGATGGCCTCGTCGATCTTGCGCAGAACCTGCAATCGGTCCTCGTCGTGGACGAGGTCTCCGAACAGCCTGCCAACCAGCTCGGTTTCGGTGTAGCCGAGGATCCGCTCCACGGAACCACTCTGATACCGGATCATCCCGTCGCGATCGATCTGCGTGATGACATCGGACGAGTTTTGGACCAGTGACCGGAAATGCTCATGACTCTTGGTGAGCTCCGCCGCGTTGATCGCGAGCTGGCGGTTGAGCGCCAGGTTGTCGCTCAGGGTCAGTAGTTGGCGCACCACGACCAGGCCGACGACCACGAGCAGGCTCCAGAACACCACCGGGTCGAGCCCGGCGGGCCGCATCTCTTCGACACCCGCCACCAGCGCCCCGGCCGCGACCGGCAGATAGGGCAGCAGGAGACCACGACGGCCCAGCGGACCTTCTGCCTCCGCGGGGAGGGCCGGCGTCGAGGCCGCACAGAGCGCCGCGATGGCGATCAGCAAGTAACCGGCGGCCCAGCCCACGTCGATGGCATTGCCGGCCCCGTACTGACTGGTCGCCGTCAGATAGAAGAAGCCGCTGTCCGCCAGCAGGTTGGCGACCAGGCCGCAGGCGAGCAGGTACAGTGGCAAACGGGTCACCCTGGGGGCACGGGCGGCCAGGATCACGACCATTGTCCCGATGAGCACGTCGCCGATCGGGTAGGCGAGCCCGATCAGATTGGCGAGCAGACTGTCCGAGCCGGCCCGGTAGACGGCCCCGAGCACCGTCGCCCAGCTGATGATCAGGAACGATCCCGCGATCAGCGCCCCATCGAGGACGGTCCGGGCCAGCGACACGGCTCTCGAGGGGGCGGCCGGGAAGCAGAGGACCCCGGCGATCGCGAATGGCATGGCGGTCAGGTAGCCGAGGTCAGCGAGGGATGGGAACGGCACTTGCTGACCCTTGACGAGTTCGAAGTACGACCAGGCGACCTCACCCGCGCCCCACGCGAACGCGGAGACCGCCATCAGCGCCCAGGCGACGCGCGTGCGGCCCTGATGCTGAACGGCGGTGTAGGCGCAGGCGGCGGCCGCCAGGAATGCGATGACGAATTCGCCGACGTCATCGAGTCGCTGCGTGGCGACAACCCCACCCCAGCTAAACAGCAGCCAGGCCGCGAAGAACAGGCTGAATGCAGCCCACCCGATGAGCAGGATGAAGAGGCGGCGGTTGTTTGCCATCTGTACCGTTTCGGTCAGCTATAGAGGCAACCTTCCGCCCCCGCAATCCTGAAGGCCCTTGCGCAGTCGTTGATCAGACTGCGACAGCCCCGTCATTCCCCTCCCCGCTCGCGGGGATCCCAGCCAGTCCCTCCCCCGCTCGCGGGGGGAGGGTCAGGGAGGGGGCTAGCTACTTCCCAGCTTCGCCGACGGTGACCTGGAGCTCCTTGAGCTCGCCCGCGCGAACCACCTTGACGGTCTGGGTGGCGCCGACTTTAGCCTTGCGAAGGCCCGAGTACAGATCCTCGAGATTGTTGGTCGTGGTGCCATCGAGGGCCACCACGGTGTCGCCCTGCATCAGGCCCGCCTTGTCCGCAGGGCTCCGTGGCTCGACGGCGACGATCAGCAGGCCAGTGTCCTGCTTTGCCTTAGCCTTGACCGCCTCAGGGAGCGGCACTTCCTGGGTTCCGATGCCCAGGTAGGGGCGCCGGATCCGGCCATCCGCTTTGAGGCTGGCCACCACGCGCTCCGCGACGTCCATCGCAACCGCGCGCCCGTCGCCGCGTCCAAAGACCCAGCTATTCATGCCAACCGCTCGGCCGTCGACGTCGACCAGTGGCCCGCCACTGAATCCGGGGTAGAGCGGCGCGTTGGTCTGGATCAGGTGCTCGATCTCGCTCCCGCGCCAGCCGCGCCAGGAGGACGAAACCGCGCTGATCGTGCCGAAGGTCGCCTTGAGATGGCCGGCGCGGCCGATCGCCAGGACGATCTGCCCCGGCTTCAGCTCTTCCACCTTGGCACGGGGCATCGCCGGGGCGGACAACCCGTCGACCTTGAGCAGCGCCAGGTCGGTGGCCGGGTCACGCCCGACCAGCGTCGCCTTGGTGCTCTTGTCACCGGCCACAACCTGGATTTCGTCCTCTTGCTCGACGACATGATTGGCCGTCAGCACAAGGCCGTTGTCCCAGACGATGCCGGTGCCGGCGCGCCCGCGGCGTGCGTCGACCCGGACCACGCTCTTGCTCGCCTTCTCGACAAGGTTTGCGATGTCATCCGAGAGATCTTTGAGAGTCGCCATGGTATTCGATGTGCTCCTTTTCGACTGATAATTCGACGCCTCTTACGCTACGGCTGCAGGAGGTGCGCCGGCTTCACCCAAACGACCAGCCCTCGACCCGGGTGTTCAGCTAGGGAGTTAGCCGTTCAGCCAGGTACTTGACGGCGATCGGGTAGCGATACTCGATCGCATCGTGGGTGGCGTCGAAGAGCTCGAAGAAGACGTCGGTGACCCCGATGGCCGCCAGCGCCCGGCGAAAGCCCTCGGCGCCGAGGTCGAGAAAGTACTGATCGCGGTTGCCGGCATCGATGTAGATGGCGCGCATCGTGCGCAGTGAGTCGGCGTGGTGTGGCACCATGCGGACCGGATCCCAGCGCAACCAGCGCTCCCAGATGTCGGGAAGCATTTGGCCCGTCGTCGTGTCATAGGGCAACCGAACCGTTCCGTCGTCATCGGCGGAATAGCAGGCTGCCATGCACCAGTCGTTGAGCAACTCCCCGTCCCCTTCCTTGCTGAACGGCGGCCGGCTACGGAAGTCCTTCCAGAACTCCTCGAAAGAGCTTTTGTACTTATCTCGCAAGGTTCGAACCGACTTGCCGAAGGCGTTCGCGTAGCACAGCTCGAAGAGGGCATCGCCGGCGTGGGTCGCCAGCCCACCGAAGAGGTCGGGTCGCAGCATCGGCGTCACCATCGCCCCATACCCGCCGCTGGATTTGCCCATGATGGCGCGGTGGCGCGCGCCGGGCAGCGTGCGGTAGTGCGCGTCGACCCAGGGGACGATCTCATCGCAGAGGTAGCTGTGGTACTTGCCCGTGCCGGGCGAGTCGAGGTACTGGCTCCCGCCGATCGAGGTCCAGCAGTCGACATATATAAGGATGCACGGCGGCGCCCCACCGGCCGCGAATTGGGCGTCCGCCAGCTCTGGAAAGTTGCGCCGAAAGGGCGTGCGGTTGCGCCACATGTCGATCTGGCCGGTCAAGCCCTGGATGACGTAAATGCTTGGGTACCGCCGCTGCGGCTCGGCATGATAGCCGGGAGGCAGGTACACCCAGAGCGGCCGCTGGTGGGGGTCATGCAGCGGGTTCGACTGGAGCAGCTGGCTCTCGAAGAGGTGCTCGTCGTATCGCCCCTTGGGTTCGAAAGTCCAGGGTGGCAGTTGTGGCACGATGCCACTATAAGGAGTGGCCATCAGACGATGCGATTGGGCGGAGGGGGATCCCTTGCTGCGCGACTACCACGACCGCGAGTGGGGCGTGCCCGCCCACGACGATCGCGTCCTGTTTGAGTTCCTGGTGCTCGAGGGCGCACAGGCTGGGCTCAGCTGGATGACCATCCTGCGCAAACGTGACGCCTACC
This sequence comes from Candidatus Dormiibacterota bacterium, assembly GCA_036390825.1. Lineage (GTDB taxonomy): Bacteria > Chloroflexota > Dormibacteria > CF-121 > CF-121 > CF-13. The sequence continues at coordinate 1,417 of DASWBA010000179.1, read as the reverse complement.
GGAGGGCGTTCAAGGGCTTCGATCCTGCCGCGGTCGCCCGCTTCACCGATGCGAGTGTCGAGCGCCTGATGGGACTCAGTAGCATCGTCCGCAACCGGCGAAAAATCGAGAGCGCCATCAGGAACGCGCGCGTGGTGCGGTCGATCGCCGCCGAGCAGGGCAGTTTCGACGCCTACGTTTGGTCCTTTGTCGGCGGCCGGCCGAAACAAAATCGGTGGAAGACCATGGCCGACCTCCCAGCCCAAACCCCGGAGGCTCAGGCGCTAAGCAAGGACTTGATCGCGCGTGGAGCGAACTTCGTCGGGCCGACGATCTGTTATGCGTTCATGCAGGGAACCGGCCTGGTCAACGATCACCTGGTCAGCTGCTTCCGCTACGCAGAGGTCGCTAAGACCAGGGCGTAACCGGCCTCGGCTGGAGCTCCCCGTCCACATAGACGGCGTCGACCTTCTCGTCGAAGAAGCAGAGCAGGTTCTCGATCTTCGGGCACTCCGGGATTGGCGCCGGGTAACCCCAGACGATGTCCGTGAACTCTTTCCCGTTGACAGTGACCGACCAGTAGGCTGCCTTGCCCTTGTAGGGGCAGCGGGTGGAGGTGGTGGTTGGCTTCAACAGATCCAAGCGCACGTCCAGCTTGGGGATGTAATAGCGGGTCGGGAGTCCGGTCTCGAACAGCAACCGCGGCCGGGTGGTCTCGGCGACAACCTCGCCGCCGACCACGACCTTGACGTGGCGCGAGCTGTTGACCACGTCCACTCGATGGTACGGATCGCGCGGATGGACAAACACTTCGTCGTCCTCTTCGAACCAGGCATCCATCTTGTCCCAGTAGAAAGCGACGTAGTCCTTCAGGTCCGCGCGCTCCGGCTGAAGGTAACGCCAGGCAGCTTTCTCAGCAACACGGTCGCCAACTTTTACGGAGTAGAAGGTGGCCTGGCCCTTCCCGGCATGGTTACTCGTAAAGGTGGTCGGAATCAAGAGGTCGGCCTTGACGTCTTTCAACGGAAAGTAATAAACCGCGAGGCGCCGGTTCTCGAGCATCAGCATCACCGCACGCGAATCGGCGATCGTAACGCCGCCCAGCAGGACGCGGACGCGACGCTGCGTGGGTTCCAAAACAATGTCGTCTCCGGCCGGCCGACGGTCGATTTGCTCGATCACTTTGTCTTCAAGAGCTTGTGCCATGTCTGCTTGAACAACCCCCTTTCGGTCCGAGATGTTCCATCGCGACCGTACTAATTGTTCACCGTACGCGTGATCTCGGTCTTGACACACTTCCCTACATATCCGCTATCATCTTTAATGATGCTTCCTAAGACATCCTCCAGCTCAACGCCGGCCTGATGCCGCGCCGACGTCGCTCGCGCTACCTCTTCCACCGCCGGCTGCGGCTGCTCCGCAAGAGTCAGCGCCAGAT
>DASWBA010000178.1:0-2001 GCA_036390825.1 Candidatus Dormiibacterota bacterium | reverse complement strand
GGGGTGCCGATTGGGGCCATCGGCGCTCGCCAGGTGAAGATGACCGCCATCCCGCAGATGGTGGCGCTGTTCAACGGCGTGGGTGGTGGTGCTGCGGCCGTCGTCGCGGTGTCCGAACTCCTCTTGCGAGGATCGCACCCTGCCTTCGCCATCGCGTTTCCCAGTGTCTTCAGCATCGTGATCGGCTCGGTGTCCTTCGCGGGCAGCCTGGTCGCGTTCGCCAAGCTGCAGGCCCTGCTAACGGGAACGCCGATCACCTACCCGGGCCAGCAGATCGTCAACGGCGCGCTGGCGCTGGCCATCGTCGCGCTGGCCGTCTACTTGATCGCCGTCGCCTCGACGCCCGTCATCTTCGTGCCGCTGCTGATCCTTGGCCTCGTTCTGGGCGTCGCGTTCGTTCTGCCGATCGGCGGGGCGGATATGCCCGTGGTGATATCCATGCTGAATGCGTTCACCGGCCTGGCGGTGGCGGCCAGCGGCTTCGTGCTCGGAAACTTTGCCCTGATCGTGGCCGGTACCCTGGTTGGTGCTTCGGGCACGCTCCTGACCAAGCTGATGAGCGATGCCATGGGACGCTCGCTGGGCAACGTCCTCTTCGGCGCCTTTGGCACGGTTACCGCCGGTCCCGCCGGCGCGACAAGCGCCGAAGGGAAATCCGTCCGCACTGGGACGCCGGAAGACATCGGCACGCTGCTCGCTTACTCGCGCAAAGTGATCATCGTCCCGGGCTACGGGCTCGCGGTCGCCCAGGGCCAGCACGCGGTGAAGGAGCTCGCCGATGAACTGGAGAAGCGTGGCGTCGAGGTCGAGTACGCGATCCACCCGGTCGCCGGTCGGATGCCTGGCCACATGAACGTCCTCCTGGCTGAGGCGAACGTTCCCTACGAGCAGCTCAAGGAAATGGACCAGATCAACGACGAGTTCAAATCAACGGACGTGGCGCTGGTGGTTGGGGCCAATGATGTCGTGAACCCTGCCGCCGAAAACTCCCCGGGCAGCCCCATTTATGGGATGCCGATTCTCAAGGCCGAGCAGGCGAAGAACATCGTCTTCATGAAGCGCAGCATGCGGCCGGGCTTCGCCGGCATCGACAACGAGCTGCTCTACGACCCCAAGACGATCATGCTGTTTGGCGACGCCAAGGATTCGCTGATGAAGCTGGTCGCCGCCGTCAAGGCCGCTTAGGCTTCAGGCTTCAGTTCCAGCGCCAGCGAGTTGATGCAGTAGCGCTCACCGGTCGGCTGGGGGCCATCGTTGAAGACGTGCCCGAGGTGTGACCCGCACTTCTTGCAGAGGACCTCCGTCCGCCGCATGAACAGACTGTTATCGGAGCGGAGTTCGACCGCCTCCAGGTTGGCCGGCTCGTAAAAGCTGGGCCATCCGGTACCCGACTCGAACTTGGTCTTCGAGCTGAACAACTCGGCGCCGCAGGCGGCGCAACAATAGGCGCCGTCGGCCTTGGTATGGACGTACTTGCCGGTGAACGGTCGCTCCGTCCCCTTGCGCCGGAGAACGTCGTACTGCTCCGGGGTCAGCTCAGCGCGCCACTCCTCATCGGTCTTTTCGATCTTTGTGCTCACGTTCCGAGTGTACCCAGATTGCCACCGTTCTATTTGGCTGTGGCTGGGAGGCGTTCAGGCCGCCCGAACCAGGGCCGGCCGGAGGACTGGGGGTGCACCTGCTGCAGAGACGAGCTCGTGCTCATCCAGAAGCCGCGAGACCAGTCGCAATTCTCCCCAGGGGATCAGCGGAGCGCCTACGAGGTCGAGGATGTCCCAGGAAGAGAGCGCCATCATCTAATACAACGTTTCGCGCCTTACGCCCGGCATTGCGTCGGAGTTGGTGCCGAGGGCCGGAATCGAACCGGCGACACCATGATTTTCAGTCATGCTTCTTTCGCCGGAGCGACAGCCTCAACCGTCGCTCCGCGCGATCCCGCCGCCGCAGCCAGCGGTTATAAGGCCGCGAACGAGCTGGCGCCAGTTGGCTCAGCGGAATCCC
>DASWBA010000177.1:0-3509 GCA_036390825.1 Candidatus Dormiibacterota bacterium | reverse complement strand
GACCAGCTCGAGCATCTCGCCCGCGCGGCGCCTGCGTTCGCTTTCCGCGACCTTCCGCATCTGCAGGCCGAAAGCGACGTTGTCAATCGCGGTCATGTGCGGGAACAGCGAGTAGGCCTGGAAGACCATTCCCACGTTCCGCCTGTTGGCTCCGAGGTCCGTGACGTCGGCGCCGCCAAAGAGCACACGGCCGCTGGTTGCCTCGTCCAGCCCGGCGACCAGCCGCAGCGCCGTGGTCTTGCCGCAGCCGGAGGGTCCAAGCAGCGCGACAAGCTCCCCGGGCGCGAGCGTCAGCGACAGCTCGTCGAGTGCGACCACGCCCGCGAAGACCCGCCGCAGCTGCTCGAGGCGGACCTCGATCCCTGTGCCCGCGGCGGCGCCCGCTGTCATAACGGTGTTGTCGGTCATACGCGTCCTGCGATGGGCAATGTCGGCTCAGCCGCGGCGAGCATGAGGTTCTGCGGCCCTCGCCTGCGACCGACGAACGAAAGCACCATGAGCAGCACGAACGCGAACGCCAGCGCCGCGACCGAGATGGCGACCGACGTCCCGGCATCCACGAGCGATTCATATGCCACGGCGACCTGCAGGTTCTCGTAGTTCATCAGGTTCGCGAACGTGTACTCGCCGAGCACGAGGGCGACGGAGAGCAGACTGGCGTTGAGGATCGCGGTGGGGATGTTGGGGACCACGATCCGCAGCATGACTGTTCCCCACCCCGCCCCAAGGCTCCGCGCGGCCTCGGTGAGCGTCTTGAGGTCGATGGCGCCGAGGCCCGCATCGAGCGCCCGGTACGCGTACGGGAGAACGAGGATCAGGTACGCGAACGAGAGCGCGAGAATCGAGTCGGTGACGTTGAGGCTGATCCAGATGTAGATCGGCTTGATGCCCACGACCAGCGCGATAGCGGGCACGGTGAGCGGCATGAGGCAGATGAACTCGACCACGCGGTTGAGCCTCGGGAGCCGCAACCGCACCCAGACCATGGTCGGCAGCAGCAGGACGAGCATCATGACCGACGTGATTACCGCCAGCTCGAGCGAGGCGATGATCGCGTCGGAGAGCGCCGGCGTGCTCGTGATGAGCTTCCACGAGTCGAGCGTTCGCGGCGCGCCGATGCCGTTGCCACGGGTTGAGAACTCGACGGAGGCGAACATCGGCACGAGGAAGAACAGCGCGGCCGCCACCAGGACGACGTAGCGGAAAACCTGCAGCTTGAGGCGGCGCGAGCGGATCATCGGAGCCACGCCGAGGTGCGGCGCTGGAGCACGGTGTAGAGGCTCATGACCACCAGCACCACGACGATCATCGCGAGGGCCAGCGCCTTGGCGAACCCGGGCTGCACCGAGCCGGTCTCGCTTGTCAGCAGCGCCTGGATCTGTAGGGGAAGGATGACCCCACCTTGCGTGAGCAACGCCGCGGCGGTGGCGTACGCCGAGAACGCGTTCGCAAACAGCAGCAGGGTGCAGCCGAGGAACGACGGCAGGAGCAGCGGACCGGCGACGTAGCGCCAGTAGTGCCACGTGTTGCCGCCCAGGCTCTCGGTCGCCTCTCGCCACTGCGGCCGGATTCCGTCAATCGCCGGGATGAACACCAGCACCATCAGCGGGATCTGAAAGTACAGGTAGATCAGCGTGAGTCCACGCAGATCGATGAGCCAGATGGTGCCGCCGGGATAGATGTCCAGCCCGTGGTCCTTCAGGAATATGTAGACGATGCCGGTGGTGTATAGCGTGGCCAGCCACGCAAAGGTGAGCGTCACGCCTCCAAACTGCGCGAACACTCCCGCGGCGGACATCACCGCGCGGCGGAGCAAACCTTGCGGATTGCCCGTCGCGACGACATACGCCAGGATCGCGCCGGCTATTGCCCCCACCAGGGCGCTGACCGCGGAGATCTCGATGCTGTTGACGAACGACGTGAACATGAACGGCTTGGCGATGCCTTCGAAGTTCGAAAGGGAGATGCTCCCGTCGGGCGCCACCAGCGAGCCGGCAAGGATGATCGCAGTGGGCAGCAGCAAGAAGATGCCCACGTAGGCGAAGAACGGGACGACGCCCAGCCACGTGAGGTAGGGCCGCCGCCGGCCCTGATCAGGATCGGCGGCGGCGGTTAAAGCCGGACTACCGGCTGCTGTCAAGAAACGGCCTGCGACCAGTTGGCGACGACGTAGGCGCTGGCCTTGGACGTCTGGTCGCCCGACGGTACCTGCGGGGTACCTGGAACTGAGGGCAGCGCGGCCGCGGCGGTCGCGTCGATGGTGCCGGCGGAGGTCATGGCCGCCTGGCGGACGGGCCGAGCGCCGCCCTTGAGCCAGAGGTTCTGGCCTTCGTCGGAGTACAGGTACTCCTCCCAGAGCCGCGCGGCGGCCGGGTGCGGCGCAGCCTTGTTGATCGCCTGGCTGTAGTAGCCGCCGATGATCGCGTTGGAGGGCACGAAGATCTTCCAGGTCGGGACGCCCTTGCCGTGTGAAGCAGAGAGGTAGTCCCACTCGAAGAGAACCGGTGTCTGGCCGGCTTTGACGGTGGCGTCCGTTCCGACGATGGGGACGTAGTTGCCCTTCAGCTTGAGCTGGTGGAAGAAGTCGACGCCCTTGCTGACGTCGTCGAGCGATCCGCCGTTGGCGACCGACGCCATGATGACGCCGTTCAGGCCCTGGTTCGACTTGGTCGGGTCACCCGCGAGCGCGACCTTGCTGTGGAAGGCCGAGCCGAGCAGGTCCTGTACCGAGGTGATGGCAGGCACCTTGCTCGAGTCGTACCCGATGCCCATGTAGCCGCCGTAGTCGTTGTACCAAAGGCCCGTCGATTCCTTGGCGCCGGCGGGGATGTCACCCCACGTTGCGACTTGGTACGGGGCGAACTTGGCGGTGTTGGCCAAGGCGACCGACTGGCCGACGTCGACCACGTCCGGCGCCCGGCTCGTGCCGTCGAAGGCGTTGACCTCGTCCTGGCTGCTCCCGTTCGGGTTCAGGGACGTGATGTCAATGCCGTACTTGGCCTTGAAGCCGCTGATGATGGCGCCGTAGTTCGCCCAGTCCGGCGGCAGGGCGATCACGGTGAGCTTGCCCTCCGCCTTGGCCGCGGCTACCAGCGCATCCATGCCCCCGCCCGCGCTGGCGGACGTCTGCTTCGACCAGTCGGTCGACCCGGCGGTGCTCGTAGAGCCGCAGGCGGACACGATGAGGACCGCGGCCACGGCAAGACCCAAACGATGGAACCGATGCCAATTCATGCGTCTTCTCTCCCCAGTAGATGGATGGCTCTGCCCTGCTCGGAATGGCTCGGGCGCCGCTGGCGGCAGGGCTATGATGCTCCGACCCTAGCGGCGACGCAAGAAACGAGGGGGAGACGGTCGGCGATAGATTTGTTAGGCGCTGGTTAAGGCTTGGGGGGCTGCGCGGTAGCCCAACCGCCGGGAAAGGTCATCGGCGGCTTCGCGGGTGCGGACCACCAGCGCCACTCGCGCCGAGGGGTCGATCCGATGGGCCGGCCCGCTCACGTCGACGG
>DASWBA010000176.1:0-18248 GCA_036390825.1 Candidatus Dormiibacterota bacterium | reverse complement strand
GGTCGACCACGCTGTTCTTGAGTTCTACCGGTCGTCCCCATCGGAAACGGCCGCGCCGATCGGATTTCAGTACGCGTGGTATCCGTGGGGTGACGATACGAAAGCTCTGAAAACAGTCGGCGGGCCGGAGGAGTTCTTGCTTTTCGAGACTCGACAGTCGATCGGAGGCTATGAAGGTTGGCTGCCCTCGGATCCAGCCATCTCGACGGTGAGCCAGCACCTCGCCGAACTGCCCGCAGCCATATGCGCGGTGGCCTTCGCCCGCTGGCCCGCTTTGGTGGGGCGAACCATCCCGGGGATGCTTCATTGGAACCGCGAACTGACCGACGTAGGTTTTCGTGATGTTCCGATCGCCCGGTCTTCATAGGGCATCGCGACGCCTTGCCCAAAAAAATGCGGGCCGCTGGGGGAGCGGCCCGCTAAAAGAGGGGAGGGGCTTTATTCCTACCCAGTCTGGGCGCCGCCTAACGCGCCGCGCATCGGGCGAAGACCTGAATAGCCGCAGGGTTGATCCCGATCCGAAAACGGCCAAGAATCGGCCTGAATTGCTGCCTAGAATGAGACGTGAGATCGCTGTGAGACCCTCGTTGGACCCTCGGTGGTGGCACCGGAACCTCACCACATTTCAGAAGGTCGTGGTGGCCAACAGCGCCATCATCGCCGCCGGCGCCATCACCGGCCCGCTGATCACGCTGAATTTCTCCGGTCGCACTCGGCTGCCCTTCCTGGTCGGGCTGCTCGCGATCGGGCTGGTCGCCATCCTGGTGGCCAATTTCGTGATTCTCCGGCTCGCGTTCAAGCCGATGCGCGAGCTCGAGAGCACCATGAGTTCCGTCCAGCCCGGGCTCGACGAACCGCGAGTCCACGCTAATTTCTCTGATCCAGACTTGCGCAGGATCGCAACGGTCTTCAACTCGATGCTCGACCGGCTCGAGCACGAGCGCCACGTGAGCGCGCAACGTGTGCTTCAGGCACAGGAACGTGAGCGGCAGCGGGTGGCGCGGGAGCTCCACGATCAGACGGGCCAAGCGCTGACGCACGAGATTATTTCTCTCGACTTGCTGCTGGAGCGCACCGGCGACGTGAAGGGGCGCCAGCAGTTAGAAGCCGTGAAAAGAACGTTGGAGGAAACCCTCGAGGAAGTGCACCGGATGTCCCAGGACCTGAGACCGTCGGTGCTCGACGACCTCGGTCTGGTGCCGGCGCTCCGTACATTGGCCAAGCAGCCTTCCGGAGCGCAGGTCGCGCTCCAGGTCGATGGGCTGCGCGACCGCCTGCCGGCGCCAATCGAGACGGCCCTCTACCGGATCGCGCAGGAGGCCCTCACCAACGCGAACAAGTACGCGAAGGCCTCGCACGTCAACATCGACCTGCGCTGCCTCGACGGCCACGTCCGGCTCCGCGTCCGCGATGATGGCGTCGGCTTCGATCCCGAAAGCATCCCGGAGCGAGAAGAAGCGGGACGTGCGGGACTGGGAATCTTCGGGATGCGGGAGCGCGCTACGCTACTGCGAGGCACGCTCGAAATCCATTCGGCGCCGCTCAAGGGCACCGAAGTCGTCGCCCAGTTGCCGCTGGAGGAGAACCATGACGGTTGAGCGCAAGACGATCAAGGTCATGCTGGTCGAGGATCACAACCTGGTCCGCGCCGGCATCCGTGCGGTAATCGATGGACAGAGTGACATCCAGGTGATCGCCGAAGCCACCGAGGGCCGCGAGGCGATCCGACTGGCACGAGCCAACTGCCCGGACGTCGCGGTCGTCGACGTGGCAATGCCGAACATGTCGGGGATCGAGGTGACGCGCGAGATCCGGCGCCTCTGCCCGCAGACCCAGGTACTGATTCTGACCGCGCATGACAACGAGGAATATTTTTTCCAAACGCTGAAAGCCGGCGCGGTCGGCTACGTGCTCAAGAAGGCGGCGGCCTCGGATCTGATCGCCGCCATCGAGGCAGCCAGCCAGGGCGAGCCCTATCTCTATCCCTCAGTCGCCCGCCTGCTGGTCTCGGACTACCTGCAGCGTGCCCCGGAGAAAGAGACGTTCGAGCCGCTCAGTGATCGAGAGCGCGAGGTCTTGCGGCTCGTCGCCGAAGGCAAGACCAATCGACAGATCGCGGACAATCTATTTCTCAGCATCAAGACGGTCCAGACCCATCGCGACCACATCATGAAGAAGCTTCACATGCATGACCGCACCGAGCTCGTCAAATACGCGATTCGAAAAGGCCTGATCGAAGCCGACAGTTAGACAGCGCGGTCGCGAGGCGGCTGGACATCGAGATCGCGGATGGCGGCGATCGCTCCGACTCGTCCGCGCCGCGCGATCAGGCTGTACACCACCGGCACCACGATGAGCGTAAAGACCGTCGACGTGATCAGGCCGCCGACGACCACCACGGCCAGTGATTGCGAGATCAGTCCCCCGCCGCCGCTGGTGCTCAGGCCGACGGCCACCGGGAGCAGGGCCACCACGGTGGCGACTGCGGTCATCAGGATCGGCCGCAAGCGGGTGGCCCCGGCAAGCAGGAGGGCGTCGTGCGTCGGCTGCGTCTCCCGGGCACGCTCGGCGAAATCGATCAACAAGATGGCGTTGCTGACGACGATGCCAAAGACCATCAACACGCCCAGTAGGGCGGGTAGGCCCAGCGCACTGCGAGTCACGAGCAGGGCGGCGATGCCCCCGATCAGCGCAAGCGGCATGCTCACCAGGATCACAAAGGGCGTGACGACGGATCTAAAGAAGATCACGAGGATGATGAACACGATCGCGATGGCGATGCCGATTGCGAGAAACATCGACTGGAACGACTGGTTGATGTCGTCGCTCGTCCCTCCGGTATCGAGCTTCACCCCGGCCGGCAGGGGCACCAACTGGACCAACGCAGTTGCGCGCTGCGAGATGCCGCTGGTATCGCTGCCGTTGATGACGGCGCTGACCGCGACCAGCCGGGTTCCATCGCGCCGGTTGATGCTGTTGGGCGCGGTCTCGTTCGAGATGGTGGCGACGTCCTTGAGGACCGCCCCTGGTCCAACGGGCAGGTCGCCCAGTCGTTCGACCGTAACCGAAGCCGGATCGAGCCGCAGGCTAACCGGCGGACCGCCGGAACCGAGGTTGCCGAGTGGCATGGGCGAAAGGGCTTGCGCGACCACCTGGGCGACCGATCGCGGACTCAGGCCGTGGGCCGACGCTTTCGTCGGGTCGACATCGACAGTGAGTTGAGGCTTGGCCGTTGCCAGGTCCGACTGGACGTCACTCAGCTCGGCGTCCTGCTGGAGCTTGGCCACGATCAGGTCCGACGCCTGGCGGAGGGCCTGGTCATCCTGCCCGCTGGCGCGGGCCTCGAATCGGTTCGAGCCGGGACCGAACGAGGCGATCTGGAGCTGGCCATTGCCAACGCCGTAGAGCTCGTCGAGTTTCTGCTGCAGCCGGCTCACTACCGCGCTGGCCAGACGCTTGTCCTTGACCAGAAGCAGCAGCCGCGCCTGGTTGGTCTCGAAGCCGGCGGAATAGCCGCCGAAATCACTGCTGGCGATCGTCACCTGGACCAGCTTGACGCCCGGGTCCGCCGCCGCGGCGGTCTCGAAGCTCTTGAGCTGCTGGCTGGTTTCCTCCGTCGTCGTCCCCGGGGGAAGTGTCACCTGACCGGCGAGCTGCTCGGTGCTGCCAAAATCGAAGAAGTTCTTGGCCACCAGCGGCGAGGCCACGACACCCAGGGCCAGCGCGAAGAGCACCCCCGCCGCCAGCACGACGGTCGCCTTGCTGAGTCTCGAAGAAAGTGCCCATCCGAGGAGTGGTTGATAGACCCGGTGTGACCAGTCGCGACGGCCTTCGGCCGGCGCGGCGCGCCGCTCGAGGAAGAAGCTGACCAGCACCGGGATCAAGGTCAGTGCCACGAGCAGCGACGCGAGCAGCGAAATGGTCACCGTGATCGAGAAGGGGACGAAGAACTTGCTGATGATCCCGCCCACCAGCGCGATCGGCAAGAAGACCGCGACCGTGGTCAGTGTGCTCGAGATGACGGCCTTCGAAACCTCGCTGGCGCCGTTCAACGCCGCCAGCCGGGGCGGCTCGCCCTGCTGAAGGTGGCGATAGCTGTTCTCGAGCACGACGATGGCGTCATCGATGATCCGGCCGACAGCAATCGTGAGTCCCGCGAGCGTCAAGATGTTGAGCGAGAACCCACCTATCGATGTCCCCAGCAGGGCGACGAGGACGCTGGTCGGCAGGGACACGGCCGTGACCAGGGTGGCCCGCAGGCTGCGCAAGAAAAGAAAGATCGCGAAGATGGCAAACAGCGCGCCGAGTAGACCCTCGAGCAGGAGATCGTTGAGTGACGCGCGGATCCCAGTCGCGCTGTCCTCGATCAGCGACAGCCGGTCGCTCGGGTCGAGGTGCAGCGCGGTGACACGTGCGTGGATGTCATTCGACAGGCTGATGGCATTGCCACTCGGATCACGAATGACCTGGATGCTCAGGGACGGCAGCCCATCCGTTCGCGAAATGCCATTCACCGGTGCGGGGGCCTCCTCAACGGTGGCGACCTCCCCCAGGGTCACGATCGAGGGCGCGGCGGACCGGGAGAGCGCCGTGCCGACCGGCAGCGCGCGAAGATCGGCCGCCGTGTGTAGGGCACTCAGGACCTGCACCGGCACCACGCGGCTGCCGTTGAGCGATTCGCCGGCGGGTAGGTCGACTTGCGCCCCCTGCAGCGCCTGCGCCACCTGAAATGTCGGCAGCCCGCGCGCGGCGAGCCGCGCCGGATCCAGTGTGATGGTGATGGCGTTCTGCTCGCCGCCGACAATCTTGACTTGCGCCGCGCCCTGAGCTCCCTGGAGCGCGGGCGCGATCACGGTTTGGGCCTCCAGCGTGGCCCGGCTCAGGTCGCCGTCGGCCGCTCCCAGCGAATAGATGATGCTCGGCGCAGCGCTGAACGAGAAAGTCTGCACCAGAGGCTTCCCGGCGCCGGCCGGCAGCTGCAGCTGGCTGAGCCGCTGGTTGACGGCATCGAGGTCATCCTTGGTATTGGAGTCGACATTGAACTGGACCTGGACCTGCGAAAAGTTCTGGCTCGAGGTCGCGAAAATATGCTGGGCGTGCGGCAGCCCGTTGAGGGCGTTCGAAAGCGGGAGGCTGACGTCGCGGTCGATCACGGCCGGATTTGCACCGGGGTCGCCGGTGACGATGAAGACCGTGGGAAAGTCGATCGAGGGGAGGAGTTCCTGGTTGAGCCGGAAAATGCTGAAGATTCCCGCGCCCATGAAGAGAACCGCGAACAAAATGACGACCGGCCGGTTGCCCAGGCACCAGGCGATGACGCGTCTCACGCGGTCCTCCTCTGCACTACTCTCGGGCCACCAAGTCTAGATCAGCACGCGCGGCGCTTTCTTGTGTCAACTCATGCTCTCTTGGCGCCCAGTGTCGCTCTGCGTGAACTCCACCTGCATCTGCAGGTCAAGGAACCGGCCGATATCGAGGACCTCGGCTTCGATCCCAGTTCGAACCGCTGCATCCGGCCGGCTAAAGAGTTCGACCTGGACCTGGCCGCGGCCGCCGGACTTGCGTAGACTCCACGCGGCCACCGAGCGCCCATTCACGATCACCGCAGGATGAAGCCAGCCGCCGCCTCGCTGGAGCCGGCGCTGCAAGGCGGGCGGCACAGCCAGGTCGCGGCGCCGGTAAGCGAGGAGATACGTGTCGAACGCGGGCAGCAGGCGCACCTCGTGGGTCGATAACGCGAGCACCTGATCGACGCGATCCTTGCGTACGAAGCCCGGCTCTCCGTCGATCGTGACCTCGGCCAGGCTCGAGCGCGCTCCCACGACGGCGGACCGCGCCTCGGATATTCCGATGCCCGACCACGCGCTCAGATCCGCCACCGTGGCCGGCCCGTACGCCGCGAAGTAGCGCCGGGCCAGCTCGCCCAGCGCCTGCTCCCGCGATGGCGTTCGAACCCGAGGGACCCAATCGTCCAGCAGTGCGTACGTCGACTCGCCATCGTCCAGCTCGGGGCCGAGGCAAAGGACGCCTTCCAGGGCAGCCAGCCCGATCAAGTGAATCAGCGCCTGGGTCTTCGGGTCGAGTACGATGCCGCGGGCCCGGAGTCCATCCAGCAATTGGCGTCGAGTCAGCGGTCCGGAGTCCGTGAGGATCCGACGAACGGCGGCAACGCCTCTGGTTTTCAGATCGTCATCCAGTCCGAGTTGCGCATACCGAGTGGCGCCCGCCCGGGCAAAAACCGGACCCAGTAGCGCGACCAACCAGCGGAGATCTTCCGCCGCCGCGACATGCAGGGTCCCGCGCATCAGCCAGGTTCGTGCGATCGATCGCTCGTCATCGAGCGCCCGCTCGACGTCGCGCTTACGCAGGCCCCTGCTTCGAACCCGCATCCCGAGCGTCGCCGCGCTGAGAACCTGCGCTTGCAGCCCGACCACCTGTCGCAGGATCGCCGCGGGGCTGTGCCCCCTGGCAGTGTCGGACGTTAAACGCTGTGCGGCGGCGCGCAGCGACAGCACGCGGCGCTCGGTCAGAACGCTAGCCGCCGGTCGGTCCCGCCTCGACGCCAGGTTGCGTCATCCGCGACGGATCGAGCAAGCGATCTAACTCATCCGGAGCCAGTGTCGTCTGCTCGCGCGCGATCTCACGAATGGTCTTGCCCGTCGCCAGGGCATCCTTGGCGATCTTCGCCGCCGCATCGTAGCCGATCGCCGGCACCAGCGCAGTGGCCAGCATGAGGCCCTGTTCGACCATTTGCGGGCCGCGCGCTGTCGCCTTGATCCCGACGATGCATTGCTGAGCCAGGTTCTGCGCCGCAGTCGAGAGTAGGGCGATCGACTCCAGCAGGCTGTACGCCGCCACCGGCATCATCAGGTTGAGCTCGAAGATGCTTCCCGACTGGGCTGCGATCGCGATCGTTTGATCGTTGCCCAGGACTTTGGCGACGACCATCGTGACCGACTCGATGATCACGGGGTTGACCTTACCGGGCATGATCGAGCTCCCGGGCTGTACTTCCGGTAGCGTAATCTCGCCGAGCCCGGCGCGTGGACCTGACGCGAACCAGCGCAGATCGTTGCCGATCTTCCAGAGGCTCACCGCGACAGTTCGCAGCGCCCCTGCCGTTGACAGCACGGCGTCCAGCGTCGCCTGAGCTTGAAAATGATTGTCGGTCTCGTGCACCGGCACGCCGGCACGGCGACTCAGGTGCGACGCGACACGGCGCGCAAACTCCGGATGCGCGTTGATGCCTGTGCCGACCGCGGTTCCGCCCAGCGGCAAGTCGGCGAGTTCGTCTTCGGCGCGCTGAATGCGATCCAACGATCGCTGCACCTGGCCGGCATAGCCGGCAAACTCCTGGCCGAGACGGATTGGCGTGGCGTCCTGCAGGTGCGTGCGGCCGGTCTTGACGATCGGCATGAACTCTTTGGATTTGGCGTCGAGGGCATCCTTCAGATACGAGAGTGCCGGGATCAGCTCTTCGTGGATCGCCACCAGCGCCGCGAGCTGCATCGCGGTTGGAATCACGTCGTTGCTCGACTGGCACTTGTTGACGTGATCGTTCGGATGCACCGGCTTGCGCGAGCCGAGCGGTTGACCCAGGATCTGGTTGGCGCGGTTCGCGATCACCTCGTTCGCATTCGTGTTGGTCGAGGTACCGGAGCCCGTTTGGAAGACATCGACGACAAAGTCCTTGTCGAACTTTCCTTCCTCGACTTCCTCGGCCGCCTGCTGAATCGGGTTGGCGAGGCGGGTCTCGAGCAGCCCCAGCTCAGCATTGACCAGCGCCGCGGCCCCCTTGATCTGCGCCAGCGCGCGAATGAAACGACGCGGGAACCGGAGATTGCTGATCGGGAAGTTCTGCCGAGCTCGCTCGGTGCTCGCGCCATAGAAAGCATCCTCGGGAACCCGAACTTCGCCCATCGAATCCCGTTCCACTCGCGTCCCTGCCTCCTCCGCCATGCCGGGTCATGGTAGCAAGCGCTTTCGGGTGGGAGTCCTGACGATCCAGCGGCGCATCCCGTAATCTTTTAGCAGTGCCGGCACGGATTGTCTCGATTCAGCTCTGCCAGGGACACCGCCAGCCCATGAAGCTGGTGTCCTCGGCGACGCTGATCACGGGCCTGGGGATCGAGGGCGACAAGCACGCCGTTGCCACCTCCGACCGGCAGGTGCTGCTGGCCGACCAGGAAGCCCTCGATGAGGTCGGCGTCGAACCAGGCACGATCAAGGAGAATCTCACGGTCCAAGGCCTGCACGTCATGGGCCTCCCGGTCGGCTCCCGAGTCCGTTTGGGCGAGAGCGCGGTGCTCGAGATTACGAACGTCTGCGAACCCTGTTTTCGCATGGACGAGATCCGAATGGGTCTGAAGGCTGAACTCGTGGGCCGCCGTGGCATGGTGGCCCGGGTCATCACCGGCGGGTCGATCGCCGTCGGCGATCGCATCGAGCTCGAAGAAGCAGAACCGCTGGCCTCGTAATTTGATCCGCGCGGTCGACCTGCATGTCCATCTCCCGCTGAAGGAATGGCTCGATGGCAGCATGGGTCCGTACCGGGAGGGAGCGGCGCGCTATTTTCGTAGTCCGGTGCACGAGCGCAGCGTCGACGAGCTCGCTGTTGAGTTTGCGCAGGAACAGATCTTTGGGATTCTGCTCGCCTGGGATGCGGAAACGGCGACTCACCGCCCGCCGCTCTCGAATGACCTCGTCGCCGGAATCGTCAAACGGCACCCAAAGCGCTTTGCATTCTTCGCCTCGGTGGATCCATGGAAGCCAGACGCCGTCGCGCAGTTGGAACGAGCCGTCAAGGAGCTTGGCGCCAAAGGGGCGAAGTTCCATCCCTCGATGCAAGACTTCTACCCGAGCGACGAACGGCACTTCAAACTCTGGGAGAAGGCCACCGAACTAAAGCTTCCGTGCCTCTTCCATACGGGCACCAGCGGCATCGGCGCCGGCCAGCCCGGCGGTCAGGGCATCAAGCTCGACCCCGCTCGCCCGATTCATCTCGACATCGTGGCGGCTCGGTTCCCGGAGCTGCCGATCATCGCGGCGCACTTTGGCTGGCCGTGGCACCTCGAGCTGATCGCCATGGCGCTGCACAAAACGAACATCTTTATCGAGCTCTCCGGCTGGTCGCCGCGCTATTACCCCGACGAGCTCGTCCGCGAGATCGGCGGACGGCTGCAAGATCAAACGCTTTTTGGCAGCGACTATCCGTTCATCAAGCCGGCTCGCGTACTCGAGGAACTCGACGCGCTCGCGCTCAAGCCGGAGGCGAAGGCGAAGATTCTTCGCGAGAACGCGGCGAGGTTGCTCAAGCTCGAACTGGCCTGACGGAATCAATTTCATCAACCGCGCCGGTTTACGACAGACAGCTGTCGTAACCATGGCTCAGGATGGCCGCATGTGCCGGTCCAGCGAGTCGCCGCTCGACCGGATCATGGCGGGCCTCAGAGACATGCCCGGCTGGATCGCCAAGCAACCGGCCGGCCAGCTCGGCCAGGTCATCATCAAGAGCCGCGAAATCATCGACCGGACCGAGGCGATGGCCGCCGACGCCACGCGCCGCTTCGAGAAGGCCGGGGGCTACAAGGCGGACGGCTTCGTTGACATGGTCGCCTGGTTACGCGTCAACGGCAAACTGTCAGGCGGCGCGGCCGCCGAGCGCGTCGAGGTGGCGCACCAGCTGAACGAGCTGCCCCGGACGGAAGAGGCCCTGGCCCGCGGTGAGATTGGCTACCAGCACGCCGTGACCATGGCCCGCACCGCCCAGACCGTCGGCGCCGCCCAGGTCCGCAAGGCCGAGGGGACGCTGCTGCAGGCCGCCGAGACCATGGACCCTGGCCAGTTTCTCGGCGTCGCCAAGAACTTCGAGCACCAGGTCGACGCCCAGGCCGCGCTGGCCGAGGCGAATCGGGCCCACGCGCGCCGCTACCTGCGCATCGGACCGCCGCTGAACGGCCTGGTCCGCATCGACGGTCTGCTCGACGCTGAGGGCGGCGCCATCGTGCGCACCGCCCTCGAGCCCTTTGCCAAGCCGACGAAAGGCGACACGAGAACCCCGGACCAGCGGCTCGTCGACGCCCTGGTCACGCACTGCCGGCGCGGCGCCGGGCAGGGCCACCCGGACGGCGCCGGTCCGCGCCCGCAGCTGATCATCAAGGCCGATCTCGACACCCTGGCGGGCATCGATGGCGCCCCGGCGGGTGAGCTCGAGTGGGGTGGCACGGTTCCCGCGGAGACGGTCCGCCGGTTCGCCTGCGACGGCGCCATTACTCGCATCACCGGGCTTGGCGAGCTCGACCAGGAGATCACGCATGCGGCCCGAAGCATTCCGCCGGCCACGCGACGCGCCCTCGTCGTACGGGATCACCACTGCGTCTTCCCCGGGTGTGACCGGCCCGCGCCCTGGTGTGACGGCCATCACCTGATCCACTGGGCCGATGGCGGGCCGACCAAGCTGGACAACCTGGGCCTGGTCTGTGGTGCGCATCACCGGAAGGTGCACGAGGAGGGCTGGAAGTTGCGTCGCGAGAAGGACGGGCGATGGATCGCGACGCCGCCGCGCCTGACAGTTATCGCGCGGGCGCGAACCGGCTGAGAGGCACCTGAGAGCGCCTTCGCATCGACGCGTCGAGCGGGCTCGCTAGCGCTTGGTGTACTGCGGGGCTTTGCGGGCGCGCTTGAGGCCGGGCTTCTTGCGCTCTTTCATGCGCGGGTCACGAGTCAGCAAGCCGTGCTTCTTCAGCACCGGCCGCATCGCGAGGTCCGCGACGATCAGCGCCCGAGCGATGCCGTGCTGCACGGCGCCGGCTTGACCGGACATGCCGCCACCGTCGACCATCGCACTCACGTTGAAGCGCTTGGCGCTCTCGGTCAGGCGAAGCGGCTCGACCACGACCATCTCGAGCATCCGGCGGCCGAAGTATTGCAGCGGCGGCTTGTTATTGACCATGATGGTCCCTTCGCCCGGGTAGAGCCGGACGCGCGCGACGGCATTCTTCCGGCGCCCGGTTCCGTAGTAGTACGTCCCGTTATCGGCCAATGACTTCTATCTCCCCTCGAGCCGAGAATTTTATCGCGACCGGCTGCTGCGC
This sequence comes from Candidatus Dormiibacterota bacterium, assembly GCA_036390825.1. Classification (GTDB taxonomy): domain Bacteria; phylum Chloroflexota; class Dormibacteria; order CF-121; family CF-121; genus CF-13. The sequence goes on along the minus strand of DASWBA010000176.1, from coordinate 7,155 downwards.
CTTGTGTGGATGCGCGTCGCCGACATAGACTTTCAAGCGGCTCAGCTGCGCCTTGCCGAGTGTCCCGTGCTGCAGCATACCCGAGACCGCATGACGGAACGGATGGGTCGGATGCTTGACCACCATGTCACCGTAGGCGCGCTTGCGCAGACCGCCCGGATAGCCCGTGTACGACGTGTAGATCTTGTCCGTCACTTTCTTGCCGGTGACCCGGATGCCCTTGACGTTGACCACGATCACGTGATCGCCGGTGTTCAAATGCGGCGTGTAGGTCGGCTTGTGCTTGCCGCGCAAGACCTTCGCGACATTCGCGGCGAGGCGGCCGAGCGTCTGGCCATTGGCATCGACGATGTACCAGCTCGCCGTGATCTCAGACGGCTTGGCGCTGTAGGTCTTTCCCGGTATGGGCATGGCTCTTAGTACTCCACCCTAACTTGAACCAGGCCCTGGGGCGGTGCGAGCCGCAAGCCACGAGCCGAGCCGGAAAGGAGCTCGTCGATCCAATCGAGTGTTCGCTTACGGCGGCCGACATCAACAAGTGCGCCCGCAATCCGGCGCACCATGCCATAGAGAAACGCGTCCGCGGCAACGAGGATGGTTACCCAGTCGCCAGCCGAGACGACGTTGATCTCATGCACGCGCCGTACAGTGTGGCCACCGGGCCGGGGGCTGCGGCCAAAAGCCGCGAAGTCATGCTGCCCGACCAGCCGATCGCCCGCCGCCTGCATCGCGGCAAGATCCAGGCTCTCGCGCACGCCCCAGGCGTACTGACGCTGGTAGGCACCACGGGGTAGCGCCTGGCGAATGCGATAGGCATAGTGCCGGGCCCGAGCCGAATAGCGCGCGTTGAAACTCTCGTCGACGAGCTCGGCCTGCCGGACCGAGATATCGCTCGCGAGACGGGCGTTGAGCGCGCCGGCCAACTGCTCGACGGGGAACGGCCGCTCGAGTTTGAAATTCACGACCTGACCGAGCGCGTGCACGCCGGCGTCCGTCCGGCCCGCCGCCGTGAGAACGACGGACTCGCCGGTCAGGTTCGTGATCGCGTCCCTGAGCGCGGACTCGATCGTGTCCGTGCCACGCTGGGCCTGCCAGCCGTGATAACGCGTGCCTTCGTATTCGACGACGAGTTTCACATTCATCGATCGACGAGCTCGATCAGGACCATGTCCGCGCCGTCGCCGAGGCGCGGTCCGATTTTCAGGACGCGGGTGTAGCCACCGGGACGGTCTTTCATCCGGGGCATGAGCTTGGTGAACAGGCGCTCGGTGACCTCGCGGTCTTCGACGATGGCATCGACGGCGCGGCGAGCGGCCACGTTGTCGGTCTTCGCGGTCGTGATTACCTTCTCGACCCACCGGCGAAGCTCTTTGCCTTTGGCCTCGGTCGTTTGGATGCGGCCGTGGTCGAGCAGCGAAGTCACGAGATTGCGGCTCATCGCCTTACGATGAGCCGTACTCCGCCCGAACTTGCGCCCTGCCTTCTGGTGCCGCATGAGAATGCTCTCTTAGACCAGAACTTTCGTCAGCTCGTCCGGCGTCAGAAAACCGCGCTGGACCAGCTTCTCTTTGATCTCATCGAGTGACTTGCGACCGAAGTTGCGCAGGCTCAGGAGATCCTCTTCTCGAAGGGCGACCAGCTGGCCGACTTTCGTGATCTCGTTGGCCTTCAGACAGTTCAGCGCGCGAACAGACAGATCGAGGTCCTCGATCGGCACGTCCGCCAGCCGCGAGACTAAATCGTTGCCCTTCTGCAGCGGCACGTCCGCGTCTTTGATGCGCTCAGTGAATCGTGTGAAGAGACTCAGATGCGACGTGAACTGCTTGGCGGCTTCACTGATCGCCTGGTCCGGCTGGATCGTGCCGTCGGTCCAGACTTCGAGAATCAGCTTGTCCCAGTCCGTTTCCTGGCCGACACGGGTCTTCTCGATCAAGAAATTCGCCTTGACGACCGGGCTGAAAATCGCGTCGATCGGAATCACCCCGATCGGCTGGCCCTCTTTCTTGTTGCGCTCGGCGGGCACGTAGCCCTTGCCGCGCTCGACGGTCAGCTCCATGCGAAGCCGGCCCTTGTTCGAGTCCAGCGTGCAGATGTAGAGCTCCGGATTCACGATCTCGACGTCACTCGGCGCCTGGATATCCGACGCCTTGACTTCCTTCGGCCCGGTGACGTCCAGCGTGAGTCGCACCGGATCGTCCGAGTAAGAAATCAAGTTCAGACCCTTGAGATTCAGAATGATTTCCGTCACGTCTTCTTTGACGTACGGGATCGACGAGAATTCGTGCGCGACGCCTTCGATAGACACCGACGTCACGGCGGCGCCCTTCAACGTGCTCAGCAGGACCCGGCGCAACGCGTTGCCCAGGGTGGTGCCGAAGCCGGGCTCGAGCGGCTCGATCTCGAACTTGCCGTAGCTGGTCGAGTTCTCGATGCTCTTGACTTGGGGTTGGGCGGTATCGATCATGGTTCTCCTTGGTATGAAATTAGCGCGAATAAAATTCGACGATCAATTGCTCCTGGATGGTCTGGTCCATGTCATCGCGTCCAGGTTGCGCGGTGCATTTCGCCGTCATGTTGTCTTTGTCCAGGCTGAGCCACGGCACCACGGGCCGCTGCTCGCCGGCGTCGAGCGCATTCTTGATGCGGTCGATTTCCTTGCTCGACTGGTTGATCGCGATGATGTCGCCGACTCGCACGGCGTACGACGGGATGTTCACGACCTTACCGTTGACCGTCACGTGCTTGTGGGAGACGATCTGGCGGGCATCACGCCGTGAGGCGGCAAAGCCAACTCGATAGACCACGTTGTCGAGCCGGGTCTCGAGCAAGCGAAGTAAATTCAGGCCCGTGACGCCGGCCATCTTCGCGGCGCGATCGAAGTAGAGCCGGAACTGGCCCTCGAGCAAGAAATAGATCCTGCGGGCGCGCTGCTTGGCGCGCAGCTGAATGCCGTAGTCGGAGACTTTGCGCCGCCGGACCTGGGTGTGCATGCCGGGCGGCATGGCGCGCCGGTCGAGCGTGCACTTGGTGAAACACTTCTCGCCTTTCAGAAATAGCTTGACGCCCTCGCGGCGGCAGTGGCGACAGACGGCGCCCTGGTACTTGCCCATTAGACGCGCCGCCTCTTGGGAGGCCGGCAGCCGTTATGCGGGATCGGCGTGACGTCCGTGATCGCCGTGACCTCGAGACCTGCCGCCTGCAACGAGCGGATCGCGGCCTCGCGGCCGGCGCCCGGACCCTTGACGAAGATCTCGATTTGCTTCAGGCCGTGCTCCATGGCGCGCCGGGCGGTCGCCTCGGCCGTGACCTGCGCGGCAAATGGCGTGCTCTTGCGCGATCCCTTGAAGCCCTGGCTGCCGGCGCTGCCCCAGGCGAGGACATTGCCCTGCGCATCCGTCAATGACACGACCGTGTTATTGAACGTGGACTGGATGTGCGCCTGGCCCACGGTGACGTGCTTTTTCTCACGGCGGCGGGTGCGAACGACTTTCTTCTTGGGCATGACTACTTCTTTGCCTCGACCTTCTTGCGCACACCGACCGTCTTACGCGGACCGCGACGGGTACGCGCATTCGTCCGGGTACGCTGGCCACGAACCGGAAGGCCTCGACGATGGCGCAGGCCGCGGTAGGTGCCAATCTCGATGAGCCGCTTGATATTGAGCGCGATCTCGCGCCGCAGCTCGCCTTCGACCTTGGCCTCTTTGTCGATGACATCTCGCAGGCGGCCGACCTGCTCATCGTTCAGATTCTTGACGCGCAGGTTCGGGTCGATGTTGGCTATGGTCAGGACACGGCGAGCCGTGTGGGGACCCACGCCGAAGATGTAGGTCAGCGCGATCTCGACTCGCTTCTCCCGGGGAATGTCAACGCCGGCGATACGCGCCATTTACCCTCCTAGCCCTGCCGCTGGTTGTGTTTCGGCGTGACGCAGATGACCCGCACCTGGCCGCCGCGCTTGATGACCTTGCACTTCGGACATATTTTCTTGACTGACGCTCGGACTTTCATTTCGCTTCACTCACTTGGCTTGTTGACTAACGCTCTTTTCTCGTAATTCGACCGCGCCCCGGATCGAGCGGTGACACCTCGACGCGGACGCGGTCACCCGGGATCACCCGGAGAAACCGAAGCCGCGCGGCCGGCGCCACGTGTGCCACGATCCTGTGGCCGGTGTCGAGCTCGACACGGTAGAGCGCGTTGGGCATCGGCTCTACCACCCGTCCGACGACAATACTCACCACCGGCAAATGCCCATGGCAAGATCGCCGGATTTCCGGCGCACGAACGAATAGCATACCACAGGGAGCGCAAGCCTAATCATGATCGCGCCGGGAGGGCCTTCTTCGAGACCGTGAGGATCTCGGGGCCGTCCGCCGTGATCGCCACCGAGTGTTCAAAATAGGCGGACAGAGCGTGATCGACGGTCACGACCGTCCAGCCGTCCCCCAGGAGTGCGACGTCCGGGCTGCCGGCGTTGACCATCGGCTCGATCGCCAGCACCATCCCCGGCTTCAACAGCGGCCCCCGGCCGGCGATGCCGAAATTGGGCACCTGCGGGTCCTCGTGCATGTCCCGGCCGATCCCGTGGCCGACGAACTGCCGGACCACCGAGTAACCGGCCGCCTCGACGTGCCGTTGCACCGCGGCGCTGATGTCACCGATCCGGTTGCCAACCTGGGCCTGGTCGATGCCGATGGCCAACGACTCCCTGGTGACGTCCATCAGCCGCTGCGTTTCTGGGGAGACCTTGCCGACGCCCACGCTGAGGCCGGCATCGGCCCAGAAGCCGCGGTGGATCAGCCCGGCGTCGAGCGCGAGCAGATCGCCTTCGCGGAGCTTGCGGTTCGTCGGGATGCCATGGACGACCTGGTCGTTCACCGACGTGCAGATCGCGTTCTTGTATCCCTGGTAGCCGACGAAACCCGGGATGCAGTCGCGTGCGCGAATGAACCGGTCCGCCTCGCGGTCGAGCTCGAGCAGCGTGACGCCGGGTTTGGCCTGCGCCTGGAGATGAGCCAGCGTCTCGGCGAGAATCGACCCCGCCTCGCGCATCAGCTCGATCTCGTCCTGAGACTTGTAAATGATCATCGGGACCCCGCGCCCTTCCTGAGCGCGCTCAACCGACGCGTTATATCGGCGCGAACTTCTTCGACGGACATTTGGCCATCGATGTTCTCGAGCTTGTGCTGCTTCGTGTAGTAATCGATCAGCGGCGCGGTGTGCGTCAGAAACACGTCGATGCGATGGGCCACGATCTCGGGCCGGTCGTCCGGCCGCTGGTAGAGCTCGCCATCATCGACGGTGCATCGCGGCACCGCGCGCGCCTGCTGGGGGGTGAAGTTGTAGACCGCGTCGCAGCTGCGACAGCTGTAGCGGTTCGACAGCCGGTCGATCAGGACCTGGCGGCTGACGCGCAGGTAGATGACGGCGTCGACGCGGCGGCCAAGCTGGTCGAGCGTGGCATCGAGCGCCTCGGCCTGGGCGACGGTACGCGGGAAGCCATCAAGAATGAAGCCATTCTTCGCATCAGGCTTTTGCAGGCGCTCGCGGATGATCGCGATCATCAACTCATCCGGCACCAGTTCGCCGCGGTCCATGAAGCTCTTGACCTGCTCGCCAAGCGCCGTGCCCGCGCGCCGCTGGGCGCGGAGCATGTCGCCGGTGGCGATCGCCGGGATATGGTAGGTCTCGATCAGGGACCCCGTCTGGGTCCCCTTGCCGGCGCCGGGCGCACCAAAAAGAATCAGGTTCATGAGCCAGGGATGCGACTTGAAGTCGCTACTTGATGAACCCCTTGTACTGACGCATGATCAGCTGGGTTTCGATCTGTTTCATGGTGTCGAGCGCGACACCGACGACGATCAGGATCGCGGTCCCGCCAAGGTACATGTTCTGCGTCGGTATTCGGGTGAGCGCCGTTGCAAGCAATGGAATCAAGACGGTCACCCCGCCGAGGAAGAGGGCGCCGGCGAACGTGATCCGCGTCATGGTCCGGTCCAGGTACTGCGCGGTCGCCACGCCGGGCCGGATTCCGGGGATGAAGGCCGCGTGCTTCTTGAGGTAGTCGGCGGTGTCGACCGGATCGAAGGTCACGGCCGTATAGAAGTAGGTGAACCCGAAGATGAGAATGAAGTACACGAAGTTGTACAAAATGTCGGTCGGGATGTTAGGACCGGCCGGCACCCAGTAGGTGCGCAGCGCCCGGGAGATATCGCCCCAGGGCGACGGGGCGGTCGCCAGGAAGTTGCCGATGATGACCGGGAAGAACATGATCGAGATGGCGAAGATGATCGGGATGACGCCCGCCTGGTTGACACGCAACGGCAGGTGCGAACTTCGCCCCTGGTAGACCTTGCGCCCCACCACCCGCTGGGCGGACTGGATGGGGATTTTTCTCTGGGCCTGCTGCACCTCGATGATGAAGGCGGTGACGACGACCGCCAGCGCGGCGAAGAGCAGCAGCGGCGCCAGGTTCTGCGAGGCGCCACCGCCCGTGAGTAAGTTATAGATCGTATTCGGAATCCGGCCGACGATGCCGGCGAAGATGACGAGCGAGATGCCGTTGCCGATGCCGTACTCGGTGATCAGCTCGCCAAACCACATCAGCATCACGGTGCCGGCGGTCAGCGTGACCATGATCTCGATGATGCCGAACCAGTCGAGGTTGGTCAGCACGCCCTGGCGGCTGAAGACCAGCGTCAGCCCCCACGCTTGCAGCAGGCCGAGCGCGACCGTCAGCCAGCGGGTCCAACGGGTGATCTTCCGCCGGCCGAACTCGCCCTCTTTGCTGAGCTCTTTCATCCGCGTGGAGACGACCGTCATCAGCTGCATGATGATCGAGGCGTTGATGTAGGGGTTGACCCCCATGGCGATGATCGAGAAGGTCGAGAGCCCGCCTCCCGAGAAGAGATCGAGCAGGCCCAGGAAGGCGTTGCTGTTGAAGAGCTTGTCGAGGGCGGCTTTATCCGCGCCCGGGACGGCGATGTGCGCCAGGATCCGGAACACGAGAAAGAGCCCGAGTGTGAACAGAATCTTGCGGCGCAGCTCGGGAATGCGGAGCGCGTTGCCGATCGCTTCTAGCATGGCCTAGGCCTTCTTTTTACCCTTATCGGGTTTTGGGGAATCCTCCGAACCTGACGCACGGGCCGGCTGG
>DASWBA010000175.1:0-6425 GCA_036390825.1 Candidatus Dormiibacterota bacterium | reverse complement strand
CGCGATCGCATAGCCCAGCCCACGGCTGCCGCCGGTGACGGCGGCAACCCGGTCCTGCAGACCGAGATTCAACGCTTAGCGGACTTGCTGAGCTTCGGCGATCGCGGGCACCGCGGCGGCCGGCGCCCCGCGGCTGACCAGGGCCTTCTCGGTCTTCACATCGAAGAGGTGCAGGTGGTTGGTATCGATCGCGACCTGGAGGTTCTGCCCCGGCTCGATATCGTGGCTGCGCGGATCCATCCGAGAGGTCAGCGTCTTGCCGCCTATGTTGAGGTAGACAAAGATCTCGCTGCCCATGCTCTCGACGACCTCGACCTTGCTGTTGATCTTCGGCAGGTCGTCCCGACCGGGAAAGCGAACGTCCTTGATGTCCTCGGGCCGTACGCCCATGATGACCTCCTGGCCCCGCGCTGCGCCCGCCGCGGAAAGGACGCGGTCTTCGATCGGAACCTGGAAGCCCTCGCCGGTGAGCGAGGCCTGGCCGTCGCCGCCGACTTTCACAGTCAGGAAATTCATGGCGGGGCTTCCGATGAAGCCGGCGACGAACAGGTTGACCGGGTGTTCGTAAAGCACCTGTGGGGTGTCGAACTGCTGCACGATGCCGTTGTTCAACACGACGATACGATCGCCCATCGTCATCGCTTCGACCTGGTCGTGCGTGACATAGATAAACGTGGTCTGAAGCCGCTGGTGCAGTTTGAGAATCTGGACCCGCGTTTGCACCCGAAGCTTGGCATCCAGGTTGGACAGTGGCTCGTCCATCAGGAAGACCTGGGGCTGGCGGACGATCGCCCGGCCGAGGGCCACGCGCTGGCGCTGGCCGCCGGAAAGCGCCTTCGGCTTGCGGTCGAGGAACTGTTCGAGGCCCAGGATCTGGGCGGCATCACGGACTCGCTTGTCGATCTCACTCTTGGGGGTCTTGCGCAGTTTGAGCCCGAAGGACAGGTTGTCGTAGACCGTCATGTGCGGGTAGAGCGCATAGGACTGGAAGACCATCGCGATGTCGCGGTCCTTGGGAGCAACGTCATTGACGACCCGGTCACCGATCTTGACCGAGCCATCGCTGATCTCCTCCAAGCCGGCGAGCATCCGGAGGGCGGTTGACTTGCCGGACCCCGAGGGACCGACCAGGACCACGAACTCCTTGTCTTTGATCTCCGCGCTCATGTCGGTGATGACGGTGTTCCCGGGGTACCGCTTGTACACATGTTCGTAAGTCACACTGGCCATATCACTTTGAGTCTAAGCGCGAACTCAACGGTGGTCAAGGTTGTGGATTGGCCCAGCCTACAAACGTGTGTTCGGGCGGCCGGTCCGTCGGTCTTTGATGCTCTGTGAGAAAAGCTGGACGGAGGCGTTATAGGACTGGCATTATCTGATTGGGAAGGGTCGATTGTCGACAGCGCAGCTCCCCGGGAGCGCGTCCAAACTGCCCAGGGATGTTGAGCACAGATGGCGACCGATTCAGACTCTCTTCTTCGACCCCAGACGTTCGTTCGGAATCGCCCGGCGCGAGGGCTGATCTTTGATTTCGACGGGACGTTGGTCGACAGCTATCCCCTGATCGAAGCGGCGTTCGCCCACGTGATGCAGACCCACCGGCTGGACGAGGCCGCCCGCGACCTGTTTCGAAAAAGCCGCGGCCTGCCACTTCCGGAGCAAATGCAGATGGTCGCGCCGCACATGTGGGAAGAACTGGTCGCGACCTACCGGTCGGTCGATGCCACGCTCGGACAGGCCAGGGTCTTCCGCGGAATCCCCACGTTGGTGCGCAAACTGCGACAGGCCGGAGTGCCGATGGGTGTCGTCTCGTGCAAGCGCCGGGCCCTGGTCGAGGCCGAGCTCATCGCCGCCGGCCTGCGCGGATTCTTCGACGTTGTCATTGGATTCGAGGACGTCACCCCGCCCAAGCCGGCGCCGGATCCGTTGCTGGCCGCGATTGGGCGCCTGGGATTGTCGCGGGCGGGCGCCGTCTACGTGGGCGACAGCATGGTCGACCTGAAAACCGGTCGGGCTGCACGGGTGCGGACGGTGCTGGCCACCTGGGGATTGACACCCGAGTTGCGCGCGGCTTTCCGCCGGCACCGCCTCTGCGCGACCGATCCGTCCGAGATGGTGGCCCTCGTCCTGACGACACCCAACGGCAACGGGCACAAGCGCGCCGCGTAGCGACCGGCGCCGGCGGCTGCTCTTCGCGGCCGGCTTTGGCGTCCTCGGCCTGATCTTCGGGTTCGTGTCCCTTGCCCTAGGCCCGCTGGGGTTGATCGAGGCCTTGATCGTGCTCGGACTGGTCCTCGTGCAGGTCCGGCGGTCGCCGGAGCGGAGCGGCGCGTACCTGCTGGGATTGAGCATCGTCCCGGTGGTGGTTCTCGCGTCGATCATCATCCGGCTGCCTGCCTGCCACACACCGATGACGACCACGGCGCCGCAGTGCTACGCGCCGCTCGCAGTGCCCGCGCTGATCGCCTACGTGCTGGCCGGCCTCATCGGCGCTCTGCTTTTTGGGCTTGCGTTGCGTCGGCTCTGACGCGACCTACGCCAACAGCTGTGATCTTGGAGTGATTGACAGACAGCTGTCATAACCTTGGTGCACGCTTAAAGCATGGCCGCGGTCCAGGTCAAGCGAACAACTGGGACCCATCCTTTCGAAGCCGCTGTAGAAAAGATGCGGGAGGGCGTCCAGGCGATGGCCGCCTGGATTGGCGGGGCCGACGGCGAGGCCCTGGGCGAGGGGCTGATCCAGATCCGCGAAAGCGGCATCGACCCCCTTGAGGCCGTGTTCGCCAATGGGGTGCGCCGCTTCGACCAGTCCGGCGAGTATGCCGCCGATGGCGCGCTATCGCTGATCGCCTGGTTGAAATGGAAATGCAAGCTCTCCGGCGGCGCCGCCGCCGAGCGCGTGGAGATCGCCCGTCAGCTCGAGAAGCTGCCCAAAACCGAGGCGGCCTTCGCGACCGGCGATCTCGGCTACCAGCATGTGGCTTTGATTGCCCGGACGGCCGAGCATGTGGGGGCCGCAGCCGTGCGAAAGGAAGAGGGTCGGCTCTTGGAGGCGGCGCAAACCCATGACCCGGGACAATTCCTCGGCGTGACCAGGAACTTCGAGCACCGGGTCGATGCGGAGGGCGCTTTAGCCGAAGCCAACCGGGCGCACGCTCGGCGATACCTGCACCTGGGCGAGCCGCAGAACGGAATGGTCCGGATCGACGGGCTGCTCGACGCCGAAGGTGGTTCCGCGCTCCGCAGCGCGCTGGAGCCCTTCATGAAGCCAATGAAGGATGACGACCGGACCTTCGGCCAACGGCAGCACGACGCGCTGATCGAGCTCTGCTGGCAGGGCCACCGGCGCAACGGCGCCGGACCGCGGCCGCAGCTGATTATCCGGGCCAGCCTCGACACCCTGGCGGAAATGCCGGGTGCGCCGGCGGGCGAGCTCGAGGGTGGCGGCGCGGTGCCGGCGGCAACAGTCCAGCGCTACGCCTGCGACACAGCACTGATCCGGATCACGGGCCGCGGCGAGCTCGAGCACGAGTTGATCCATGCCACGCGGACCATCCCGCCGTCGACCCGGCGGGCGCTTGAAGCCCGAGACCAGCACTGTGTCTTTCCGGGCTGCGACCGAAGGCTGAACTGGTGCGATGGCCACCACCTTGTCTGGTGGACCAAGGGCGGCCCGACGACGCTGTCCAACCTGGCCCTGTTATGCCGACAGCACCACCGGATGGTGCACGAAGAAGGCTGGACGCTCGAGCGTAAAGACGGACGATTCAAAGCCATCCCGCCGAACCGTCGGGTCAGCCCGAGCTCGCGATCGGCTTAATCCCCACCTCGGCTATCCCCAGACGCGGAAGAGACAGAAAGACGGGCTGGTAGCATACGGCGGAATCGTCGATGGATGACGCCGCCTATTTTCACAGGATCCCCAAAGCCGAGCTGCACCTGCACCTCGACGGCGCGCTGAGGCCGGGCACGGTCCTGGAGCTGGCCAAGGAGGGCGGCGTGCCGCTTCCGACGAGCGACGGCGAGAAGCTCAAGGACTTCCTGGAAGCGACGGAGAGAACCGCATCGCTAGTCGAGTACATCGAGTACTTTCAGTTGCCCATCGCCGTCCTGCAGACCGTTCCCGCGCTCGAGCGGGCGACCTACGAGCTCTGCGAAGACCTGAGCAAGGACAACGTCCGATACGCAGAAATTCGTTATGGTCCGTGGCTGCACACCCAGCAAGGCCTGTCATTGACGGACGTGATCCGAGCCGTCCTCAGCGGCTGGGAGGCCGGTCGCAAGGCCTTCGGCCTCGAGGGCGGCGTGATCGTGACGGCGCTACGCGATATGCCGCCGGCGCAGAACCTGTCGCTGGCGCAGGTCGCCGGCCGCTTCGTCAGCGACGGAGTGGTTGGCTTCGACCTGGCCGGCGATGAGGCGGGCCACCCGCCCATCCTGCATGAAGACGCGTTTCGCATGGCGCGCGTGCTGGGCCTGAATCTAACCATCCATGCCGGGGAAGCCGCCGGACCCGAGAGCGTGCGCCAGGCGATCTCGATGGGCGCCCGGCGTCTCGGTCATGGCGTGCGCGCCCAAGAAGATCCCGAGGTCCTGGCGACGATCCGCGAGGAGGCCATCCAGCTCGACATGGCGCCCACCAGCAACGCGCAGACCAAGGCAGTGCAGCGCCTCGAGGATCATCCGTTGCGGCGCTTCTACGAGTCCGGCATCAAAGTGACGATCAGCACGGACTCTCCCACGGTTTCTCACGTGACGCTGACCGATGAGTTCGTGACTGCCGCGCGCGTGCTGGGCTGCTCCCGCGAACAGGTCTGGGCGATGAATCTTCAGGCCCTCGACGGCGGCTTCGCCGACGAGGTGACCCGGGCTCGCCTCCGGCACGAGTTCGTCGACGCCCAGGCCGGCCTCTAGACGCCGGGCGGGATGGTGTCGGGCGGCGTGATCGCGCCGTTGCGGATCTTGACGCGCAGATCGAGCACTTGATTGATCACGTCCTGGGGAACGATGCTGCTCGGCATGCTGAAACCGGTCGCATCGTCCTGCAAGGAAAAAATCTGCCGACCAGCTCTGAACTGGCCCCCCTGAAGCCGTTGGATCGTGAGCGCGACGACGTGGTCGACCCGCTTTAGCGCGCTCGTGATCACGGCCGGGCTCACGAAGGCCTCGTCGGTGTTGGAGCCGATGGCATAGGCCGACGCGTCGTAGGCGGCGTCAATGTAGCCGGAGGCACAGCGCCCGGTGACCTCGAAGACGATATCCGCGCCGGCGGAAATCTGGGTGATGCCGAGCTGCTTGCAGAACGCCGGGTCCTGGGAGTCCGAGTAGGTGATTTTGACGATTACGCCGGGGTCGACGGAGCGGGCGCCGGCGATGAAGCCCGCGATGTACGGGTCAACGGCAGGGCCGTGATTGGCGCCCAGGATTCCCAGCACGTTGTGACTGGCATTGCCGACTTTTTCTTTTTCCATCAGCCCGGCGAGGGCGCCTACCAGGTACCCGGGTTCTTGCTGATTGAAGAGCAGGTCGGAGACGTTGCCCAGGTCGACAGACTGGCCGTTATCGTCGATCGGGGCCGCATCCACAAGGGCAAATTTCTGGCTCGCATGCAACTGCGAGGCTCGCCACACGGCGGTGGCCATGTCCGGTGAGATCGCAATCACGAGATCCGGATGCGCGGCGGCACAGCGTTGCAGGCTGGATAAGTAGTCGCTCGCGGCGTGGGAGGCCACCACCTGGACCTGGGCGTCGGCGCTGCGGGCGCCGTCGATGGCCAGCTGATTGAACGTGTGCGCGGCCAACCCGTCGGCGTTGGTCGCGACGCACACCTGCGTCCTGGCGCTATCCGGAGACGCGCTGGGCTCGCTGCACGCCGCCACCAGTCCGGCCAACAAGACGACGATTGTCCCCACCGGGACCCTGGCTCGGGGGAGGGAAAAGTCCCGGCTAGCCAGCCTTGCGCCGATCGCCGGATCCACCTCCGGTCATCAAGAGGCCCAAGCGTTCCTCCGGCGCGTCCGGCGGCTCGATGCTTACAATGCGGCCCTCATACATCACGGCAATTCGATCAGACAGCGACCGCACCTCGTCCAGCTCAGCCGAGACGAGCAGAATCGCGGCTCCGCCGTCTCGCTCGGCGATCAGGCGCCGGTGAATGAATTCGATGGCGCCGATGTCCACCCCGCGCGTGGGCTGCGCGGCCAGCAGCACGCGTGGCTCGGTCGCCATCTCGCGGGCGACGATGATCTTCTGCTGGTTGCCCCCCGAGAGCGTCCTCGCGGGCGTGGTCGAACTAGGTGTCCGAATGTCAAATTCCTTGATCAGTCGTTGCGCCCAGTTGAAAATTGCCTTCAGCCGCAGGACCAGCCCATCCCAGGCGAACACGCGGGTCCGTTGCCGTCCCAGGATCAGGTTGTCGGCCACGG
>DASWBA010000174.1:0-10851 GCA_036390825.1 Candidatus Dormiibacterota bacterium | reverse complement strand
TCGCCGGAATGGGGGCTGATCCGCCGCGTGGGCGGCGACGCGGAACAGGTGTGCGTGGGATTCTGGCCGGGAAGTGCGTCACTGGAGGAGCCGGCGTTTTTTGCCTATGCCTACCCGGCACCGGATGGCATCGAGGCGGCGGCGATCCACCCCGAGGCCGCCGCGTGGAACACCGGCATTAGCGAGTTCATCCTCCCCTACGACGCCGTGCGTCGCAGCCGCGATCCGCGCCAGGCCATTCTTGACTTCGCCGAGTCGACTTTCCTCGCCGGCGCCAGCCGCCAGGATTGGGATCCGGCCTTGTTGATTCCCTACGCTTAGAGCGGCGTCAGTCGCAGCGTGGTTGGAAGAAGCGAGCGTCGCAACATGTCTTTGGTTTCGTCCGGCCAGCGCTCGCCATACTTCTTGCGATAGGCCGCATTCACGGCGCGGACGACAAGCGGGTTGTGCTCTGGTTCGGCGCGGGCGGTCACCTTGCGCCGCCCAAGGCGGATGCTCACCAGCGGGTTGGCCAGAGCCTCCTGATACCAGCGGCCCTTCTTACCTTTATAGGAACGGATATAGACGCCCTCCTCGGTCGGCACGATCCAGATGGTGACGCGATGCGAGGGCGATCTGGTATCACGGCGTGTTTCAATCTCGACCTCGTCGCTGTCGGCAATTTTCCAGAGCAGATCTTCGGCAGCTTTCGCGCGGCCCTTCGCCATCGATTCATCCTAGGCCTGTCCGCGTTTAGGCTGACGGCATGAATTGGCGAGCGTTCGCCGAATCGTTCATCACGCTGGTCGTGATCATGGATCCATTGGGGAGCGCGCCCATCTTCATCACCTTGACGGCCGGCCGGAGCGCCGGAGCACGGCGGCGGGCCGCCCTGGAAGCCGCCGCGGTCGCCGGTGGGCTGGTGGTCGTGTTTGCGCTATTCGGCCGGCTCGTGCTCGACTACCTGCACGTTTCGATCGAAAGCCTGACCATCGCCGGTGGCATGCTGCTCCTGCTCGTCGCCCTCCAGATGCTCCGCGGCGAGGAGTTCACGCAGGCCGGGACGGCGAACGTGGCACTCGTCCCGCTGGCGACACCGCTGCTCGCCGGCCCGGGCGCGATCGCGGCCGTGATGGTGCTGACGAAACGGTACGAGGACATGTCCGGGCGGGTCGGGGTGCTACTTGGCATCGCTGCAGTGGTGGTGGTGGTCGCGATCGGCCTCATGCTCGCCGGCCAGATCGCGCGTCTGCTGCGACCCTCGGTGATTCAGCTCCTGACCCGGGTACTGGGGTTGCTGCTCGCGGCGATCGCGGTGCAGTTCGTCATCGACGCCGTCAAGATCATCGCCGTCCGCTAGCCGCGCTGGTCGCTTAGCGGATCAAGAACCCGGTGCCGATCGGGTCATCCGCCGACAGCACGAACTGGTGGTAACCCGTCCGGTGCGCGCTGCCTTCGATCTCGGTGATCACCGCAGGGTAATTGCCGACCTGGTCATCACCGACAACGCGCGCGGCGAAACGGGTACCGATCACGCTTTCATGCATCAAAGTGGCACCGCGCGCCAGCTCGCCGTGCCGGTCGAGCAGCGCCAGGCGCGCCGACGTGCCGCTGCCACAGGGCGAGCGGTCCACCTCGCCGTCCGCAAACACGGTCAGGTTGCGGTTTCCCACGGTAAACATCACCCCGTAAATGCCTTCGAGCTCCGCTTCGACCGGATGGACGATAGCGCGTTTCCCCTCGATGGCCGCCTTGATCTCACGGCCCAGCTCGATAAACCGTGGGACGAAGGCCGGTTCTAGCGGTAGCTGGACGCGATCCGCCGGAACGATGGCGTAAAAGGCCCCGCCATAGGCAACGGCCAGCTCAACCTGGCGCCCCGCGACCGACACGGACAATCCATCGACGAGCACGAAGCTCGGGACATTTCGAAAGCGCACCGACCGAACCCGCCCATCCTCCAGGCTCGCCACTGTCCGTAGGCGGCCCGATGGCACGTCGACCACGACTTCGACCGATGGGCCACTGGCGGGGACCATGGCCGCGTCGATCGCCCAGGTGACGAGGGCGATCGTCCCATGGCCGCAGGCCGTGCTGTACCCCGCGTTGTGGAAGAAGACCACGCCCAGCTGCGCCCCGGCGTCCTGCGGGTCGGTAACGAAACCGCCGTACATGTCGGCGTGCCCGCGCGGCTCGAAGACCAGCAGCTGCCGGATATGGTCGAGATGTTCGAGCGCATAGCGCCGCTTCTCGAGGATGGTGGCGCCGCGCAGCGATGGCACGCCGCCGCTGACGATCCGAAACGGCTCGCCGGCGGTGTGATAGTCGACCGTACTGACCATCAGGGTGCGGCCCGCCGCCGGTGTGTTCATGGTCTCATCCTGCCAGAGCGTGCGGGAGACCCCACGTCCGCCACGTTTCGGCTACCCTCTGATCGAGGCGCTACTGGTGGATGACGGCTGAATGAAGTCACTTACGTGGGCCGGACTGATCGTCGGCTTCGTCCTCCTCCTTTTCGGCACCGTCATGGTCTTCATGGCTTTCGATCGCAACTCGCATTCCAACAGCGATACCATCCGGCCCTTCGTCATCACGATGGCGCCGGTGTGGGCGGTGGCGATAGCCAGTGCGATGGTCCTCCTCCGGCGGCCTAAGGAGTAGCGCTCAGCTTGGCGACGGCCCCGGCATCGACGGCACCGGTCAGCTTCGTTTCCCCACTCGGGTCGTAGCTGACGACCGAAAATCCGCCGCCGGCGTTGTGCCATGCATCGAACACAATTGGTCCTGACGGCCCGATGTACTTGATGGCGTGTCGGGCGGCCAACGCCTTGATTCCCTCGTCGTAGGAGTGCACGACAACCGCGTTCGTCCCGCCCGCCACCACCGTTTTAATGAACCGGTTGAAGAAACGCGGATCGGTCGTACCAGCCTCGACCATGGCGAGGGCGGCGATGGTCACCGCGTCATAATTCGCCATCGTGTAGGGATCGCTGCTCCACTGTCCTGGGTTCGGCACTTCCGAGCTGGCGGCCAGCAAGGCATCGTTGAATACCTCCCACGGCCGGCCCTGGGGCGCCGCGTAGGGTTGGACGCCGGCAAAGGAGCTGGCCAGTGCCTGGGCGCCAATCGCGCTCGATACCGCCAGGAGCCAGTCCGGTATGGCGGTGGCCTGCGTGCCGACGATCGGAATCGGCGAATGCCGCTTGGCGAGCTCCGAAAGGAAGGGAGCCGCGGTCTGGGCGTCGATCTCCGTGAAAATTACATCCGGGCGGGCCTGGATCACCGCGTCGACCTCGGCGGTATACGACGTCTTGTCTTCGACATACGGCTCGTTGATCACGATGGTGCCGCCGAGACGCGCGAACCCTTTCAACAAGGTCGGCACGTTGGCCTGGTCAGTGTCGTTCCCGAAGAGGGTCGCGCCGCGACGATAGCCCTGCCTGTAGGCCCAGATCGCCATGGCGTAGCCGGCCGCATCGTCGGAAGCGGTGAGACGCCAGAGATATTGGTAGCTGGTCCGGTCATAGATGGCTAGCCCGGCGTCGGGGAACATCGGAATGTGAGCCGCCTCGATCAACGGGACGGTGGGCACCGATTCACCGGAGCTGGGTCCGAGGATGGCGACCAGGTTCGGGGTCGAGGCGAGCAGGTTGCGGAGCGCGAGCTCGCCCTTGATCGGGTCGCCCTGGGTGTCGACATTCAAACAGTCCAGCTGATGACCCAACACGCCGCCCGCCCGGTTGATGAGCTGGATGGCCGGGTAGCAGCCGGCGTACTCCTCCGGACCGAAGTCGGCCTCCGGGCCCGAGAAGGGGTTGAAGCTGGCAATCACGAGGTTCCCGGTCATCGTCCGCGGTGTGCCCGCGGCGCTGCCACCGCAGGCGCTGGCAAGTAACGCCATCCCGATGAGTAGCGCCTTCAGCCGTCTCATTCGTGGCTGCTCAACGCACCAACGGCACCGGCCGTGATCGAGTCGATCAACGTCGTTTGGCCGCTCAGGTCGTAGCCGGCGAGCGAGAAGCCGACGGGAACGTTCTGCCACTGGTCGAAGGCCATCGGTCCTGACGGTCCGACATACTGGATCGCGTGCCCCGTCCTCAAGGCAATGAGCCCTTCAGCGTATGAGTGCACCACAACGGCTGCCGCCCCTCCGCTGGTCAGCCTCTTTACATACGGATTGAAAACCGCGGGATCCACGGTTCCGGCCGCGACCATCGCCAGGGCGACAATCGTCACCGCGTCAAAGTCGGACATCACGTAGGGATTACCGCTCCACTGCCCGGGGTTCGGAACTTCCGCGGCGCTCCCCAGCAGGGCGTCGTTGAAAATCTCCCAGGCTCTGCCTTGCGGCGCCGCATACGGCTGCACGGCAACGAAGGATTTCGCAAAGATCGCCGGGCCGATCGACCGAGATACCGCATCGAGCCATCCGGGTTCAAGCGTCACATTGGTCCCGATGATGGGGATCTGTGCGTGCCTCTTGGCGAGCTCGGAGAAAAAGATCGCTGCGGTCTTGCTGTCGACCTCGGTGAAGATGACGTCTGGATTGGCCTGTACGGCCGCCTCGACTTCGGCGACATACGATGACTTGCCCATCTCCAGCGACTGGTTAACGACGATGCTGCCGCCAAGCTGCCGGAATCCTTTCAACAAGGTTGGCACGTTCGCCTGGGAGCTGGCGTCGCTCCCAAAAACGGCCGCGCCCCGACGATAGCCCTCCTTATAAGCCCAGATGGCCATGGCATAGCCGGCGGCGTCGTCGGACGGCGTCATGCGCCAGAGGTAGGCATAGGTGGACCGGTCGAAGATGGCTTGACCAGCATCGATGAACATTGGAATGCGAGCTCGATTGATCAATGGCACCGTCGACGGCGCTTCGTCGGAACCCGGCCCGAGCACTGCGACCAGGTTGGGCGTGGATGCCAGCATCGTCCTCGCCAGCTCACCGGATTCCGCCTCGCTCCGGGTGTCAACCTTGACGCAATCCAGGGAATGGCCGAGCGCGCCACCAGCGCGGTTGATCAGCTGGATCGCTGCATAACAGCCGGCATACATCAACATGCCGAAATCGGCATCCGCCCCGGAGAATGGCTGCAGGTTGGCAATGGAAAGGTTTCCTGTCATCGTCCTCGGCGTGCCCGCGCCTCCACCGCAGGCGCTGGCCGCCAGCGCCACTCCGACCAGCAGCGCGGCCAGCCGCCTCATGACGCCAGCCTCGACGCACTTTTCGCGCGGTACATGGCTTGATCGGCCGACGCCATCAACATCTCGAGAGTCACGGGCTGTGCCGCGTCATACTGCACCACCCCAAGGCTGACGGCGAGGCGCCATGGAAAACGCGAATCCTGGTTGAGCGCCGCGAGGTTTTTTCGCACGCGGTCGAGAACGATGCTCAGCCCGCCCTCGTCGGCGTCGGCTATCAGGACGACGAACTCATCGCCGCCCATGCGGGCGACCACGTCGGAGCGTCGGACGGTACGCAGCAAGACCGCGGCCAGCTCCCGAAGGGCCCGGTCGCCCGCGTCATGGCCGAACTGGTCGTTGATGAGCTTGAAGTGGTCGATGTCCAGGTAGACCAGTGCAAGGGACGTGCCCTTTCTGTCGGCCAGGTTGCGCTGGTGCTCAGCCAGCATCAAGAACCCTCGGCGGTTCATCAGTCCGGTGAGCTCATCGACGATGGCCAGTTGACGCACCTGTTCGAGCAGACGGTTCCGCTCCATCGCGTAGCGAATGGCCCGCGGTAGCAGCTCACCGTCGACCAGGGATTTGCGGAGGAAATCCTGGGCTCCCTCATTGACGGCCTTGAGCGCAATCGATTCGTCGTTAAGCCCGGATAGCACCAGGATCGGGACGGCCGGACACTGGGCATGGACGGCGCGGTAGGTCTCGAGGCCCTGGCTGTCGGGCAGTGAGAGATCCAGCAAGACGACATCGATCTCCTCGACCGCGGTGCGAAGCGCCTCCAGCCCTTGCTTCAACGATTCCGTCACCTGGACCATGAAATGGCCCGGAAGCCCATCGTTCAGTGACTCGCGAACTAGACGAGCATCACCGGGGTTGTCTTCCACTAGAAGGACGCGGGTATGCTCGACTACCACATCAGCTCACTGCGAGGGCAGCTTGACGATCTCCACCCAGAACTCCTCGATGGCCTTGACGACCTGCAGAAAATGATCGATGTCGACGGGTTTCGTCACGTACGCGTTGGCATGCAGCTCGTAGGCTCGGGCGATATCGGTTTCCGCCTCGGAAGAACTCAGCACCACTACGGGAATCCGGCGGAGGTCCGCATCCTTCTTGATGGCGGCCAGCACTTCTCGACCGTCCATCCGCGGCAGATTGAGGTCCAGCATGATCAGGTGGGGCCGGATCGCGCCGCTGTACTGGCCCTGCTGATGGAGGTAGGCGAGCGCCTCGACCCCGTCACCCACGACCTGGACCGTGTTGCGGAACTTCGCCTCTTTGAGCGCCTCACGCGTCAGCCGGACATCACCGGGGTTGTCCTCGACGAGAAGAATCCGTACAAGTTCGTGAATGTCACTCATGCTGCGATTTGCTGACCTCCTGTGGCGGGCAATGTGAAGAAGAAGGTCGTGCCCTTGCCCGGTTCGGACTCCAACCAGATGTGACCCCCGTTTCGCTCGACGATCCGCTTACATACCGCCAGGCCGATCCCGGTGCCCGGATACTCCGATTGCTTGTGCAGTCGCTGAAAGATCAAGAAGATGCGATCTTTGTACTGAGGCTCGATGCCGATCCCGTTGTCGGCCACCGAGAAGACCCAATCTCCGCCGCGCGCTTCGGCCTGGATGCGGACGATGGGCCGCTCCGCCTTGCAAAACTTCAAGGCGTTGCTGATCAAATTCTGGAACAAGCGCACCAACATGCCGTGGTCTGCCCAAACCGTTGGGAGCTGGCCGCTGGAGACCAGGGCCGACCGTTCCTCGATCGCCGACTGGAGATTCGCCAGCGCCTGGTCCAGGGCGATTTGCGTGTTGACTGGTTTCGCGGCAAGCTCCTCGCGGCCAACTCGAGAGAACGATAGGAGATCGTTGATCAGTGACTGCATGCGGTTGGCGCCTCCAACGGCAAAGTCGATGTATTCATCCGCGTCGGCGTCCAGCTTGCCGCTGTAACGGCGCTTGAGGAGTCCCGTGAACCCACTGACCATCCGCAGCGGCTCTTGGAGGTCATGCGATGCGACATAAGCGAATTGCTCGAGATCGGCGTTGGAGCGTTTGAGCTCGTCAGACTGTTTAGTGAGCGACCGCACCATCGTCGTCATCGCACGTGAAAGGCTGCCGATCTCATCACGTCGATCGGTAAACCCGGGCTCCACCATCTCACCGGCCGCGATGCGATCGGCCGACGTCCTCAACCGTCGTAACGGAGCGGAAATGCC
Source organism: Candidatus Dormiibacterota bacterium (assembly GCA_036390825.1). Lineage (GTDB taxonomy): Bacteria > Chloroflexota > Dormibacteria > CF-121 > CF-121 > CF-13. Next base: position 3,470 of record DASWBA010000174.1, on the reverse strand, counting down.
GATCGTCACCGCGATGGCCACGGCCAGGGCGACCGCCAGGCCGATGAACGAAGCCACGATGACCAGCCGCGTCGAGTCGGAGGCGGATTTCTGGGCGTCAGCCACCGTAATCCGAATGTGCAGACCGAGCTCGTCACCGATGCCGGCGGCCGTCTCCCGCACCGTATCGACCAGGACAATCTGTGCGGCACTATCGGCGCCGGGAGGGACCCCTGACCGAATCGTGGCGATCTCCGCGCTTGATTCCGTTTCGACGGCTTGAATCTGAGTACGGAGGAGACTGATGGTCGGGGTCAGCCCCGCAATGCTGGCGTCGTTTTCGAACTGAGCCAGCGCGGCAAGGTCGCCAAAGATTTGGTCGTGGGCTCGGAAGTAGGGTTGGAGCAGATCTTCGCTACCGCGAGGCTTGGTGTGCGTCGACCCCTCGAAGCGGGCGAGGGCGATTTGCTCGTTGAGGATCTGCACCCTGAGATCGTCGATCACTTGCAACTCGGGCACATCCTCCCTGCTGAGATGCTCCGCGACCGCCGCGGTATCGTGCAAACGGACAAGCGTCAGGGCAGCGATGCCGAGCATTACGACCAAAATCGACCCGTAGCCGGCGGCGATACGGACGAAGAGCGGCAGGCTGACCGGCCGGAGTTTCAAAACGTGCTTCCCGCATAGATCAGACGGGATCGCCTAGGCGATCATTGCGAACGGGACGCGCGTGGCACGCGGACCTGCAAATGCGGGTGGCCGTGGTCTGGTAAGACAGAGATGAATCATGCTCGCTGAACCGAGAACCTGGCACCTTGACGTTGCGGCGGTCGTTGACCTGACGCCGCGGATGCGCCGGGTGCGCCTGACGAGCCCCGACCTGGACCGATTCGACTATGTCGCCGGCCAGGACATGGCCCTGACCTTCCGGCGAGACGACGCGCCACCCGTCCGCCGGCGCTACACCATCCGCCATTACGACCGTGACCATCACATTCTCGACCTCGACTTCGTCTTGCACGGCGACGGTCCCGGAATGCGGTGGGCGCAGGCGGCGCGCCCGGGCGATTCGATCGAGGTCGTCGGGCCGCGGGGCAAGATCACGCCGGTGCGCGACGCCGCCTGGCACTTCTTTGCCGGTGACGCCACCGCGGTCCCGGGTGCCCTGGCGATGATGGAGGCGCTGCCTGACGATGTGCCGGCGCTCGCGTTCCTCCAGGTCGACGATCGAGAGGAGCAGCAGTCAGTCGACGGCGCCCGCGGGCAGCAGATCAGCTGGCACTACGAGCAGCGGGCCCCCAACGGTGAGGCCGGGCTGGTGGCGGCCGTGGCCGGCGCCAGGCTGCCGCCGGGCCGGGGCCATGCCTACCTCGCCGGAGAGGTTGGGCTGGTCACCGCGCTCAAGGCGACGCTACGGTCGCGCGGATGGACTGCCGAGGACATCTCGGCGAAGGCGTATTGGAACCGCGGCCGCGCCAACGCCGGGCACGGCGAGCCGGAGGTCAAAGCGTCCTAGCTCAGCATCGTGATCAGAGCAACCGACGATAAAATGACACATGTACTATCCGGTTCACCACCGCAGGAAGGAGGCGCCAGATGGCCACCGTGAGCACCCGGCAGAAGAATCGCATGTCGGCCCAGACCTTCGCCTTTCCAAAGGAGCGCAAAGAACCACTCAACGACGCGCGCCACGTCCGAAACGCCATCGCCCGCTTCGATCAAGTAGAGGGCGTGAGCGACCGTGAGCGCGAGGCGGCCTGGCGACGGATCAGGGCGGCCGCGAGGAAATATGGTGTCGAGATCAAGGTTCGCGGTTGGCGTCAGTTGATGAAAGGTGGGAAGTCGAGCCGCGCGTCTGCTGCTCGCTGACCTGCCACAGCCGGCGGGCCACCTCGACATCCTGGGCCGCCGGCGACGGCGGAATGGAACGAGAGTCGAAGACATAGGCGCCGTTCAGTTGAGTCGCGTCCTCACTGTCGACCAGCCAGACGAGCGATTCGGCACCCTTTTGCGGACTGCGGGCGAAGGGCCTCGAGATCGCCATGCCGAGGCGCATCAAGACACCGTTGTTGCGGTTGAAGCCGGTCGCGACGAACCCAGGATGGAACGCGTTGGCGGTGACGCCGGTGCCCTCGAGCCGGCGAGCCAGTTCCACGGTGAACAGCACGTTGGCCAGCTTGGTCTGACCGTATCGGGTAAAGCCGGCGCCGCCCCAGGACCGCTCCGCGTTGAGATCGTCGAATGGAACGCGCGCGCCTTCGTGCGCGCCGGAGGAGGTGGTCACGATCCGGGCCGGACGGCTGGCCTTCAGCCGGTCGAGGAGCAGGGTCGTGAGCAGGAACGGTGCGAGGTGGTTGACGGCCCAGGTCAGCTCGATGCCGTCGGTGCTCATCTGCCGGCGGGCATAAATGGCGCCGGCATTGTTGGCCAGCACCTGGATCCGGGGATATCGCGCCAGCAGTTCGCCGGCCAGTTGTCGAATGGACGATTGTGAGGCCAGGTCGGCGAGCAGGACATCGGGGGCGCTGCGCGTCGATGCGGCGCTGATCCGACGGACGGCCTCCGCCGCCCGCGCTTGATTGCGCGCCACCAGCGTCAGGTCCGCACCCCGCCGCGCCAGCTCGATGGCCGCCGCCAGGCCGATGCCGCTCGTGGCTCCCGTCAGCACCACACGCTTGCCGCCGACGCCACCCCATTCGGTCATCAGAAGTCGCGCCGCCCCTCGAAGCTTGCCGCGGCACCCGGCCGCGTCAGCTGATAGACCGCGATTCGTTGGCCTCCCGGCGCGCGGAAGGAGCAGATCGGGCCGTGCGGGATTTCGAACGTCGACTCTTCGCTCCAGCCACGCCGCTTCAACTCGGCAAGTGCCTTGCGAAGATTGGCGACCCGGTAGACGAGGATCGGCCTCTCCCCCTCGACGTGATCGGCGAGCAGGAACATGGGTGGCGGGGGCGCCAGCTCGATGGCGGCGACGCGTGCCCCCATCCCCTCCACCGCAAAGTGAAGGCGACCGCCAAGCACCTCCGTGAAATACGCCAGGTCGCGCTTGACGTCGCGGCTCGGGTGGTAGACGAAGTCGAGGGATTCGAAGGCCACTCGATCATCCCTTCGACGGAGCGCTGCGGTCCTGGATTTCCCACGCGTGATCGAGCGCGTGCCAGGCGATGCGGCGCGCGGCGTAGCGCTGCGGCCAGCCTCGCTCGACCAGCGCCTTGCCGTTGGAGGGCTTCTCGAGCACTTCGGCGATCGCAGCCCTGAATTCAGCGATTCCGCGACGATCGTCTCGAGCCGGTGGCGTGAGGCGGAGTCCCAGCTTGCGCACATAGGCGCCCTCGGCACCGAGGACGTGGTCCGCGATCTGATCGCGATCACGGCCGCCCCCGCGAGGGCCCTTGCGCAGCTCCGAAGGTGCGCGCGCGATCACGTCATCGAAGATGACCCACGCCGCATTGACAAGGGCAGCGATTTGCTTGCCCTCAGGTGCCGCGAGC
>DASWBA010000173.1:0-9236 GCA_036390825.1 Candidatus Dormiibacterota bacterium | reverse complement strand
TGGACCCCAGCCCACAGGCCTTTTTCGGCGACGACCCGGCGGCTTAGGCCGGCACAAGCTCGCCGACCCCTCGAACGTTACATGCGCGTCATCATGCCCCGCTTCAGCCACCGGCTGGCCTTGAAGATCGTGTTGCCCTTCGCCGCGTTGACCCTGGCAATCGGCGCCATCGGCACCCTGACCGCCACCGGCGAGTTGAACGCCCGCAGCCAGCAGGCCTTCGACAACCAGCTGGTCCACGATGCCTTCGTCACCCAGTCGATGGTCGTGGCCGGCGACAACGATCGCCGAGCGGTCCTCCGCCTGCTGGCCGGCGGGTCTGGTCTCAGTCAGAGCTGGGACAAGACCGCGACCTTGACGGCCTGGCTGGAACGAGCGTTGACGGTTCATCCCAACGCCATCGTCGAGGCGGTCGACACCTCCGGACACGAAATTGTCGGCGTTGTCGGGCACGGTGCCCTCGCCGACACCGTGACGCAGAACCGTGACCTGAGCAGCTGGCCGGGTGTGACCAACATGCTGAGCGGGGGTGTCGACTCGCTCGATATCGTGACGTCCGCGCCGCGGCCGGCGGTGTTTGCCGGGCAGCCCGTGCACAACGCGACCGGCACCTTGCTTGGCGCCATCCTGGTCGGCGACTACCTCGACGATCGAATCGCCACCATCAAAGGGTCGCTGCACGACGACATCACGTATTACGACGTCAACGGCCAGGTGCTGAGCACCTCGTTGAGCCTTCCACCGGCTCAGTGGTCCACGATCGCACTCGATGCCAGCACCCGCGGCCGCGTCAACCCAACCAGCGTGGTCGAGCTGTCGCGTATGGCCGCGGGCCCAGGTACCGAGATCCTCTCGCCGTGGACGCTGGGCTCGACGAATCTTGGATACGTGGGGACCACCGCGTCCAGTGCCGGCTTGCTGGCCGACACCAACCAGCTGCGCATCATCCTGGTGACGCTTTTCCTGGCCGGGGTCCTGTTCACGCTCGCGATCGGCACCTGGCTGGCGCGCCGTATCACGCGCCCCGTGCATCGCCTGGTCGAGGCGACTCGGCTGGTCAGCGCCGGTGACCTCGAGCACCAGGCGCCGGTCACGACCAGGGACGAGATCGGGGAGCTGACTGACTCGTTCAACCAGATGACGCGCAGCCTGAAGGACAAGAGCGCTTCATTGAAGGTGACCCTGATGCAGCTCCAGGACACCTACCTGATGACGATCGAAGCGTTGGCGGCAGCGGTCGAAGCTCGCGATCCGTATACCCACGGGCACACCCAGCGCGTCGAGGAGTACGCGGTGATCATGGCCAAGGCGCTCGGCTGCGACGAGGCCGAGGTCAGCGCGATCCGCCGGGCGAGCGTCCTCCACGACATCGGCAAGATCGGTATCGAAGACACGATCCTGCGCAAACAGGGACGCCTCGAACCCGAGGAGGAGCTGCGCATGCAACGGCACCCCGTAATCGGAGTCGACATGCTGAAGGGCATCGATTTTCTCGATCCGGTGCTGTCGCTCATCCGCAACCACCACGAGCGCTGGGACGGCAACGGCTATCCCGATCAGCTTCGAGCCGACGAGATCCCCCTCGGCGCCCGCATCCTCGCGGTGGCCGACGCGCTCGACGCCATGACCTCCGACCGGCCCTATCGCGCCGCGCGGACCTTCGAATACGCCAAGACCGAGATTCTCAAAGGCTCGGCGACCCATTTCGACCCCGAGGTCGTCACCGCCTTCATCAAGAGCCAGCGCGCCATCGAGGACCTGCTCCGCGAGGCGGCCGAGGAAGAACTCGAGGAGCACCCCGAGCCGGATGACCTCGGCGGCTGGCGTCTCCACGTCGCCGGCCGCTAGCCGGCCCGGGCTATCGCGCGAGCTGGAAGTTGATCGTCGTCAGGTGGCCGGGCTTGACGGTAACCGGTTGGCCCTGGCTAAGGTATCCGGCCGCCGATGCCGTGATCGTGTAGCTTCCGTAGAGCACCACGGGAAAGCTGAAGTTGCCGTTGGCGTCCGTCACGGTGGCCAGGCCATTCGAGAGGCTGACGGTGGCCCCGGCGATCGCGGTCGCCGTGAGGTTGTCGGTCACAGTCCCCTTTATGCTTCCGGTGGCGGTCAGGCTGACGAGCTTGAAGTTGACGGGCTGGTTCTGGCCGCCATTGACTGCGACCGTCTGGCTGTCGCTGCTGTAGCCAGCCGCGCTTGCGGTCACCGTGTAGGTCCCAGGGTTCACGGCGAACGAGTAGTTGCCATTGACGTCGGTAACGGTGGTCCCTCTGCCGGGGCTCAGGTTGACGATCGCCCCGACGATCGGAGCGTGACTGACGGTGTCCATCACCTGGCCGCTGATCGCCGCCTTCGCCGGGCTCGGCGCGGGCAGAGGCAGCGCGGTGGGCATGGGGTTGGTCGACGGCGTCGCCAGGGGTGATTCCGATGGCGTGGGCGTGGCGATGGGCGCAGGGATGCGGGACGGGGCCGGGCGCGGGTCAGACGGTGAACCTGTGGTGGCGGGCACAGGGCTGAGTCCATTGCTGCCCTGCCCAAGCTCGTGGACCACTCGTTGCGACAGCGGCGTCACATGCTGCATCGGATCCCCCGCATAGCTGGCGAGGCTGAGGCCGTGCACGTTGATACCGAGGACAAGAACGCTTGGGATGGTCGATGCGACGACCGCGGCGATCCAGAAGAGCACGGCAAACAGCGGGACCAGCGCCACCTTTCGCCGGCGTCCGCGGGTCTTCAAGCGCTTCATGCCGCCTCTGGTTCCACCGTGGTGACCTCGACCTTGCCCATTTTGCTGAGCCGCTCAACGATGGCAGTCCTGCACTTCAGGAAAGCGCTCACGACCTCCGGGTCGAACTGCCGCCCGGCATCGTTGCGGATGACCGCGGTCGCGGCCCCGAAGCCGAGGCCCTTTCGATACGGACGATCCGACGTCAGGGCGTCGAAGACATCGGCCACGGCCAGGATCCGGACGGGCAGCGGGATCGAGGTTCCCGCCAGGCCCATCGGATAACCGGCTCCATCCCAGCGTTCATGGTGCGAGAGGACGCCCGGCAGGCTCGGCTCCAGGAATCGTAGCCCTTTGAGCATGTCGTAGCCGATCCGGGGATGCTCACGCATGTCGTCCGTTTCCGCCTCGCTCAGCGGCCCCGGTTTCCGCAGCACACGGTCTTCGACGCCGATCTTGCCGATGTCGTGGAGAAGGGCACCGCGCCGGAGCGCCTCACGGTCCCTGCCTGTCAGCCGCATGGCATCGGCGATCTCCATGCTGATGGCCGCGACCCTGGCTGAATGACCAAACGTCGACGAGTCACGCGCGTCAATCGCGCGGGCGAGTGTTTCCATGCTGGCGAAGTAGGTCTCCTCGAGCGCTGCCGTCTTCTCCTCGAGGCTGGCAGTCATTTCGTTGAAGGTTTTCGCGAGGTAGCCGATCTCATCGCGCGACTTGACCCGTGCCCGGTGCTGAAGATCGCCGCCGGAAACAATGCGCATCGAGCGGACGAGGCGGTCCACCGGACCGGTCAACAGCGAGGCCGTCACTCCACCGACGAGTAGGGTCAGCAGGGCCGCAGCCGTGAAGACGAGCGTCAGGATGAGCCGAACCTGCGTCACCGAGTTTTGCAGGGCATCGGCACTGGCCTGGACCGCGAGATAGCCGAGTTGCCGTCCGCGCATCGTCCAGGTGCTGAAGAGGGACCCATAGGCATGGCCGGCTTCGGTTTCATCGACGCGCACGGTCGCGTCGGCCGTGATCCGTGATCGACTGCTGTCAGTCAGCGCCGGCGGACTCGGGAGCGCACTGGCCAGCTCACGGCCCGACAGGTCATAGAAGGCAGCGCTGGGAATGCTTGCCGCAACCTCGTTCAAGGATTGACCGATCAGCATGGCGCCGACGATGCGCTGGCCGTCGTCCCGAACCGGGCTGACCCAATAGAGTATGGGCGTCGCGCTGTCCGTCGACAGAAAAAGGCTTCGCTCACCGAGCGAATCGCTTTGCCCTTTGAGGACGCCAACGACCGCCGGCACCGAAGCGAATCCCGTGGACGCGGCCGCCGGCAGCCGGTTTGGGCCCGACGGCGTGCCCTGAATGCCAAGCAGCTCGGTGCCGCCGGCGTCGAGAACGTGGATCTGGATGTTCGCAGGCTCCGCGACGGCGGCAATCGGCGTCAGCAAGCTGGCGAGCGCATCGGTGTCGGCCGCGGCGATCGCCGCCGGCACACCGACCGTGTTGGTGACCTGGCTGAGATCTCGGACCCGCTCGCTTTCCAGCAGCGACAGCGATTGATTGGCGACCAGGCTGCTGTGCAGCAGGCCGCCGTCGAACTCCGCTGAGGCGGCATTGGTCAGCTGGGCCGTCGCCACCCCGGTGCCGATGACTCCGACGAAGACGAGCAGGACGGCAAAGGGAAGGATGATCTTGTAGCGAATTGGAAGCCACATGGCGCCAACTCCGATGATGTTGCGCCGGCGTTGCGATGGTCGTTGCTTCGATCGGCAACGAACGGCGATTAGTCCATTCGGAGGTCCCGGGGTCGGCCAACTGGCCGATGTCCGCTGGTCCACCTGTCCCCCTCCGGGGGAGGGCAGGGTGGGGGCCGTTACCCCTTGGCCTTCTCCCAGAACGCCAGGCCCTTTCGCAGCCGCTCCATCTCGGCCTCGAGGAACGGGATGTCGACGCCCCCCAGCTCCCTCTGCGTATCGGGAACTTTTTCAATGTGGTCGCGCGTTTGGCCGAGAAGTTGCTCCTTGAACCGGACCATGTCCGCATAGACCGCGCGCCAGTGGGCGATATCGGCGGCATCGTAGTTGTCCCGGTTTTCGCCTTCCATCAACCGGGTGAAGTCGACGATCCGTTTCAGGAAATCGGGCGGCTCCATCGACGACCCATCATAAGGCGTTGTTTAAGCCGCCTTCCAATGGGTACGACCGAGCAAATGGTTTCTGATGTCGAACTCCTGGACGCCTACTCCCGAGCCGTGATTTCGGTGGTCGATTTGGTGGGGCCGGCCGTGGTGGGCGTCAGCGGCGTTGGCACCGGGATGCTCATCACACCCGACGGCTACGCGCTCACCAACAGTCATGTGGCCAGCGCGGTCAAAGCGTACGAGCTCACGCTGCGCGACGGCAGCACGCTGAAGGCCGAGCTGGTCGGGCAGGACCCGCACACTGATATCGCCGTTCTGCGAGCATCGGGCACCGGCCTGCCGTCTGCGCGGCTCGGCGATTCCGGGCAGCTCAAGGTCGGCCAGCTGGTGGTGGCCATCGGCCATCCATTCGGCTTTCAATCGACGGTGACGACCGGCGTCGTCAGCGCACTGGGACGCACTATGCGATCGCAGAGCGGCCGCACCATCGAGAACATCATCCAGACGGATGCCGCGCTCAACCCGGGAAATTCCGGTGGGCCGCTGGTCGACACGCGCGGCCAGGTGGTCGGCATCAACACCGCCATCATCGCCAGGGCGCAGGGCATCTGCTTCGCCGTGCCCAGCAACACCGCCCAGCGGGTCGTCTCGCTGCTGATCCGGGATGGTCGCGTGATTCGCTCCTACCTCGGCATCACCGGTGAAACCTGGCCGATCCACCGCCGCGTCAATCGCTATTACCAGCTCGACCAGGACAGCGGGGTGCGGATTGCCCGTCTCGACCCGAATGGTCCGGCGCAGGCCGCCGGGCTCGTAAAGGAAGACGTCCTCGTCGGCCTGGCGACCCACCCGATGAAAGGCGTCGACGACCTTCAGCACTTCCTCACCGACTGGCCGGTCGGCATCCCGGCTGAGGCGCAGGTGCTCCGTGGCACCGGGCTGGTCAAGCGCACGATCATCCCGATCGAACTCCGCAGCTAAGGTTTCACGCTCCCCCGATCAGCGCCACGCCGACCGCGACCACGCCGAACCCGAGGAGGGCGACGCCGGAGACGGTCCCGAACCCGCGAATGATCGACGGCGTGAGCCGCGCCCGGACCCGGCTCGCGACGCCGGTCAGGACGAGCCACCAGGCGAGCGACCCGAGCCATACACCCACCACCAGCGCGAGCTCCGGGCCCCACCCGCCCGCGACATGGATCCCGAACCCCGCGAAGACGGCTGTAAACGACAGGATCGTCGACGGATTACTGAGCGTCAACGCCAGTATCGAGAAGTAATCCCTCCCCTCTTGCGGATACCTCTCTCCCTTCTTGGAGATTTCCCTCGCCCCTTGTGGGGGAGGGTCAGGGTGGGGGGTCACTCTTCGGGACACCGTCCGGAGCCCGATCAGCGCGATGGCGATCCCACCCACGAGACCGATCCACCGTCGCTGCCCGATCAGAAGATTCGTGACGGCGGCGACGCCGAACGCGGCCAGAGCGGCGTAAGTGGCATCGCCTGTCGCGACGCCCAGACCGGAGACGAAGCCGCTACGCCAGCCGCGGGCGAGCGTCCGTCGAAGGACCAGGAAGAAGATCGGTCCCGGCGACACCGCGATCGGGAAGCCGACGAGGAATCCGAGGGCCAGCGCCCTGGCCATCCGTGCTCACGCGCCCAATGCTAATGGCAAATGCTTGAGGGGCGCCGCGGGCGCCCCTCAAGTCTCCGTGTCTCTTCGCGTGTGGCTACGGGATCGCGACCCTCGCGATGACCTGCTGCTGGTAGTGGTGCGGATTGCTGCCGTCATCGTAGGTGCTGACTGAGCTCGCCAGGTTGGTCGTCCCTGCGAAATCGTTGCCGAAGTAGTCACCGAGGAACGTGTCCTTCCCGCTAAACAGCCCACTGCCGAACCGCCAGGGTGCGTTGAGTTGGGGATCCCAGGTGTGCTGGCTGAGCCGGATGTTATGCCCGATCGGCGCGAGCGTTGGGCTGTAGAACTGCACGCTGGTATTGACGCAGTAGTTGCTGGCGCCGTATGGGGGAAGCGCCCCCGAATAGTGGGGGTTGTAGGTGTCAAGCGCGAGGCCAGCGCCGCTGTCGGAGCTTCCCGGGCAGGCGAGCCGCCGGTCGTAGAAATTGACGCTGACCGTACCGTTGGCGGCCACGGCGAGGTTCGGCTGGAACTCGTCGACGCTGGCAACATTGTCATTCACCTGGATTGGGTCGCTCCAGGTCAGGCCACCGTCGAACGACCCAGACAGGATGACGTTGGTCTTGCCGGCACTGTAATCCTCCCATGAGACATAGATCGGATAGTGTCCGTTGACCTTGGTGGGGCCCACGCCAAAGGTATTCTCGATTCCGTCCGTGAACGTCGTGTTGTCGTAGTCCTCCGGCGGGAAGACCACCTTCTGGGCGCCGGGCACCGACAACGGCCCGTTCCAGGTCATGCCGCCGTCCGCTGAATAATCGACCGCAATATTGACCGTCGACTTCGACTGGCGGCTCGGGAAGTTGGTGACGCTCGTCCACACTACGCCGCTCGGATCGACGTGGGGCAGCAGGTAGGTATCGGCCGCGGTACCGCTGAGGGTGGGCAGTCGCTGCAACGGCGTCCAGTCGGTGTGTTGCCCGCCCGGTAGCGCCTTCGCTGTCGAGACGTACGCTCGGGCCGTAGTCCCGGCGAAGCTGAAGGTGACGAACATCGCGTAGATGGTGTTGAAGTGCGGGCTATTCGGATTCGCGTCGATCGCGATCCACTCCTTGTCCGGCTCCTGCCCCTGGTTGTCGTCCATCAGGATGAAGTCCGGACCGGTCACGCCAGCGGCATTGGTATGCGTCGAGATCCAGTCGGTGGCCTTTGCCGCGGCCGCGGCGCGCGCCGGGTGGACCGAGACGGAGACCGCCTCTGACGGCATGGCCGGGTTCGGCTCGTTGCTCTTCTGGTAGAGCTTGCCCCCACCCCCCGTCGCGCCGCCGAAGTAAGCGAACTGGTAGGGGAGCAGGATTTCGTAGAAATTGCCGTAGCCGTCGAAGGCGCCGACCGGGTCGGTGTTGTCAGTGAAGCCCTCGTATCCAGGGATATGGCCCTGCACCGGCCAGGTCTTGCCGCCGTCCCACGACTCATAAAAGCCTTCCAGGTGGTTATAGCCCTCGGCGCTCGCAAACCACTTGACCGAGCCGATCAGATGATTCGGGTTGCTCGGATCGACCCGGATGTCCGACTCGGAATGGTCGTTCACCAACATCGGGCCCGCCGCGGGGTAACCCGGTGCACTGCCCGCCTGGTTCGGATAGGCCGTCGCTCCTGTGTCCTCGCCCGTGGTGGCGCCTGGGCACGCCTGCATGCCGGTGTACCCGTCGTAGACGTTCCCGCTGGGATCCGTTCCCTGCGTGAAGAAAGGCACCTCCGGCCGGTAGCAGCTCACCTTCTGGGTGGTGGCGAAGACGTTGGTGACGCCGTACTTGGCGTAACTATGGGCGTAGTTCGTGTCAGTCTGCGTCCCCTGCGGGATCTTTCCCACCCCCGCACCCAGGCCGGCCTGGGCAGGCATGGCGGCAAATGCGGTGGCGATGAAAAACGGGATACTGGCAGCAAGTAGACGACGCTTCCTCAACGTGATCCCTCCCTTATCAACCCCGAATGGCAGCCCGAAGCTACCCTCGCCCTGGGTGTTCCAAAGCTATGTAAACGACCATAGCCGATTAAGTTTCGGAAAACAAGGGTCCCGCACGATGCACAGGTCTGCCGGACTCGGGAAGGCAAAGCCGGCAGAACCTGTAGAAAAGTGAAGCGACCCGTCGTTACGGTTGATAACCCGCCGGTGTGACCCAACGAGCCCTTACCGCCGCCCAGTCCAGCCGTTTCCGGAAGGACCTTCACTCCGTACTAGCCGAACCCTTGCGGACTCGGTCTTCGGGAGCCTACCGGTGTCGTTTCCTTCACCGGGTGGCTTTCTGACAGGTCGCGGGCGTAGCGTACGGGCAAGCGATCATAGCCGCAACTCCAAACTGCGGTTCGCAAACAGATGATCGTCGGCGGCGGGTCAGGGCCGGTTGGGCTTGGTTGCGGTCAGGAGGTTCGAGACCATCTGGGTCCGCACCTGGCCGTCCGCAACGAGTGGTGCCAGGTGCCGAGCCGCGGCGCTTCGCAGCCGGGAACCCCTGGTCCGTGAAGGCATTCCTCAAACCTGAAGCCGACGGCCAACGGAACGGGGCGCCATACGGCTCGGCCTGGTCGGCCGGCAGGCACTCGCGGAGCGCCGCGTCCAGCACCGCGAAGCTTGGCTGGAGTGCGATCTCGCGCCACACCGCCGCGACGACCCGGCCGCCTGGCTTGAGCGCGCGGCGCATCTCTCGAACAGCGGCGGCCCGGTCGGGGAAGAACTGAAGCCC
>DASWBA010000172.1:0-15691 GCA_036390825.1 Candidatus Dormiibacterota bacterium | reverse complement strand
CGATGGCACGACGTTGCTCGAGCTCGCGCAGGGTCGGGCCAACCGTTTCCTTGCCAACGGGACGACCACGATCGAAGCGAAAACCGGCTACGGTCTCGACCTCGACAACGAGGCGAAGTTGCTCGACGTCCTGCGTGAGCTGGCAAGCCGGACGCCGTTGCGGGTGGTCCCGACCTTCCTCGGGGCCCACGTTCCTCCGCCCGGCATCGACCGCGATGCCTATGTGAGCTCACTGATCGACGAGATGTTGCCCGCCTTCAGGCCATGGGCCGTCTTCTGCGACGCCTGGTGCGAAGCGCCGGCCTTCACCGCACGCGAAACTCGCGCCATCCTGACCCGAGCGCAAAAGCTTGGATACGGACTGCGTGTCCACGCCGCGCAACTGGCCCCCGGGGAAGGTCCCGACATTGCGGCGGAGCTGAAGGCAAGGAGCGCCGACCACCTCGAGTTCGCGACGCCGGCGCAAATCAAGGCGCTCGCGGTCGCGGGGACGGTGGCGGTACTCTGCCCTGCCGCGAACTTCACCACGCATGGTCCGCGCCCGGCCATCGATGCGATGCGGCAGGCGAGGCTACCGATGGCGATCGCCTCGGATCTGAACCCGGGGAGCTCGAATTCCGAAAGCCTGCCGCATGCGATGAGCCTGGCCTGCGTGCAGTGGGGCATGACCCCGGTCGAGGTGCTGCTCGGCGCCACCGTTCACGCGGCTCGTTCGCTCGAGCTCGAGGGGGTTGCGGGGTGCCTGCGAGTTGGTAGCTTCGCGGACTGCGCCATCCTGGACGTCGAAACGCCCGAAGCCATTCCCTACTATGTCGGCGTGAATCGCGTCATCACGACCGTGGCGGGAGGCAAGGTGTGGCAGCCCTCGTAGAGTGTGTCCCCAACTTTTCGGAGGGGCGGCGGCTGGAGGTGATCACCGAGATCGCGGATGCGATCAAGGCCGCGGGCGCCCGCGTCATCGACGTCCAGGCCGATGCGGCGCATAACCGGATGGTCGTCACCTTTGTCGCCGAGCCGAGCCTCGCGGTCGATGCGGCGCTGGCCGGGGCTAACGTCGCCACCAAACGGATCGACCTGCGACAGCATCGCGGTGAGCACCCGCGCATGGGTGCCACCGACGTGGTTCCCTTCGTGCCCTTCGCCGATCTGCCGATGAGCATCTGCGTCGAGCTCGCCCACAGCTTCGGCGCCCGGCTGTGGAAGGAGCTAGGCATTCCGGTCTATTACTACGGCGAGGCGGCCAGGCGGCCCGAGCGGCGCGAGCTGGAAAAGGTCCGCCTCGGAGGTTTCGAGGACCTGGTCGAGCACATCGCCGACGCCGACCGCGCCCCGGACGAGGGGCCGGCCGCCATCCATCCCCGCGCCGGAGCCACGGCGGTTGGAGCGCGGATTCCGCTGATCGCCTACAACGTCAACCTCAAGACGACCGAGTTGCAGGTCGCCAAGGACATCGCAAAGACCATCCGCGCCTCATCGGGCGGCCTGCCAAACGTGAAGGCCCTCGGTTTCGCGCTTACCGACCGCGGCCTGGTCCAGGTCTCGATGAATCTCACCGATTACCGCGTCACCAACATCTGGAAAGTCTTCACCGTGATCCGCGATGAGGCCAAACGCCGCGGCGTCGAGGTCGACGCCTCGGAGATCGTCGGCACCGTCCCGCTGGCGGCGGCGGTCGGCGTCATCAAAGACGCGGTCGTCGAGCCGGCGTTCCGGATGGACCAGATCCTCGAGAAACGGGTGTGGACCTCCGAATGACACCGGTTCGGGACCAGACCCTGGGCAATTACCTCGAGGCGCTGGCATCGACCGCGGCGGTGCCCGGCGGCGGGAGCGCGGCCGCGCTGGCTGCCGCCATGGGTGCCGCGCTGGTGAGCATGGTGGCCAAGCTCAGCGCCAAAAAGGCCAAGACCGCTGAGGACCGCGAGCGTCTGAGCGGCCTGGTGCCGGAACTCGACCAGCTGACGGCACGCTTGCTCGAGTTGAGCGAGCAGGACATCGAGGCTTACCGCGCCGTGATCGAGGCTCGGAAATCGGGGGCCAAGGGTGAGGCGCTGGCGCGAGCCTACGAGCGGGCCGCCGAGGTGCCGCTCGAGGCGGCCACAGCGACGTCGCGCGCGATCGCGTTGCTGCCCGAGGTCAGCCGCAGCGCCTGGGAGATGACGGCCTCGGACCTGGCGGTCGGAAGCGAGCTGTTGCAGACCGGCTTGAGCGGAGCGCTCGGGAACGTGGCCATCAACCTGCCCGAATTGCGGGGCGATGCCGCCGCCCGCATCGAGGCTGGCTATCGCCAGCTGCGGGAGGACGCCGATGAGTAGGCGATCGACGCTGCAGATGGTGGCGCTCGTCTTCGGTGCCATTTATCTCGTGGCCGGCATCCTTGGCTTTTTCAGCAGCCACGCGGTGCTGGGGATCTTCCAGGTCAACCTCGTCCACAACCTCGTTCATATCGTGATCGGCATCGGCGGTCTCGCGGCCGCGAGCAGCCTCGCCAACTCGAGGATCTTCTGTCGGGTGGCCGGTGTCTTCCTGCTGCTGCTCGGCCTCATCGGGTTCGGCGTCGCCAACCCATTCGGACTGCTTTACATCGGTGGCGCCGACATCGCGCTTCATCTCACAACGGGTGCCGTACTGGCCTATTTCGGGTTCGCGGCACCGGTCTCGACCCGCTCCGCATAACACCGACGCCGATACACTCAGACTCGTGGCCGAGCCGTTCCCCTCGTTCCAGAGCAAGACCGTCACGATCGACGGGATCAACCTGCACTATTTGTCCGGTGGCAGTGGTCCGCCGCTGGTGCTGGTGCACGGTCTCGGCAGCTCGGCCGCCGTTGAGTTTTATTACAATCTCGAGCCGCTCGCCGCGTATCACAGGGTGCTCGCCATCGACCTGCCGGGATTCGGTCGTTCCGACAAGCCGGCGCTCGCCTACACCATCGAGCTCTTCGTCAGGGCGGTTTCTGACCTGATGGCGTCGGAAGGTGTCGAGCGGGCGGCGGTCATGGGCGTTTCGATGGGTGGGCGCGTCGCGCTCGGCCTCGCCCTCGAGACGCCGGAGAAGGTCGAGCGGCTCGTGCTCGTCGATGCGCTCGGCATCGGCGCGCCGCGTCGGGTGCTCGCTTATTCGATTTTGTTGACCCGAGGCCTCGGCGAGCTGACGCTCCGCGGAACGGCCAGGGCCCTGCGGCAGATGAACCCGGTCGTCATCCGGCGGTTCTGGGGTTGGTACCTAAAGCGTCCGAACCGAGTGAACACCATCTGGAGTGATGAGCGGATCGCCAACCACGGCAACCTGCTCGCCCGACCGGAATATCGCGCCGCGTATCTTTCGGCGCTGCGGTCGATCGCCGGCATGCGGGAACTGCGGGACGGCGTCGGTGTCGAGGACCGGCTCGCGGACTTGCGAATGCCGACCTTGCTCATCTGGGGCGGCCACGACCACATCTTCCCGGTGAATCATGCCCAGGCGGCCAGGGACCGGATACCCAACGGCCGCCTCGAAATCTTCGATGACAGCGGTCACACGCCACAGATGGAGGAGCCGGAACGGTTCAACCGGCTGGTGCTCGACTTTCTCGGTGAGCCGGCGAGCCGGCGCGGCGAAGGGGTTGCATAGCGTGGTGGCGCAAGGCGAGCAGTCCGCTGAGGAGCGGCACCGGCTGGCCGATGCGCGGGATCGGCTGGCCGATGAGCGGGAGAGCCTGGCCGACCAGCGCGAGCGGATCGCCGACGAGCGCCAGCATCAGGCCGACATCAGAGAGCAGGCCCTCGACGCGCGGCAGCGGTCGATCGAGCTCCAGGAGCAGCGGATCCGCACCCACAGCCGCGTCGTCGAGCTCGAGCGCCTCGATGACAATCGATCGGCCATCGACGCCATCGCAACCGCGCGCGAACAGATCGAGCGCTCCAGGTTGGCGCTCGACCGCTCGGCCGCCAGCCTCGATCGGCAGCGTGTCAGGCTCGACCGGGCCGAGGCGAGTGCCCAGCGCGACCAGGCCGTCATCAACCGTGAGCTGGACGGGCAAAACGCATGAAGGTTGTGCGTCGTGATGACCTCCGCAACGTCGCCATCATCGCCCATGTGGATCATGGCAAGACCACCCTGGTCGACGCGCTGCTGAAGCAGTCGCACGTGTTCGCCGCCCACGAGCAGGTGGGCGAGCTGATCATGGATTCCAACGTGCTCGAACGCGAGAAGGGCATCACCATCCTGGCCAAGACCACCTCGATTCGCTACCACGCCGTCAAGATCAACATCATCGACACGCCGGGTCATGCCGATTTCGGCGGCGAGGTCGAGCGCGTGCTGGGCATGGCGGAGGGCTGCCTGCTGCTGGTCGACGCGCTGGAAGGTCCGATGCCGCAAACCCGGGTCGTGCTGCGGCAGGCCCTCGAGCTCGGCCTGATGCCGATCATCGTCGTCAACAAGATCGACCGGGTCAACGCGCGGCCTGCCGAGACCGTCGAGGCGACTCATGACCTGCTGCTCGAGCTGGCGAAAAATTCCGATCAGCTCAGTGCGCCCGTCATCTACACGAACGCGCGCACCGGGACGGCGACGGTCGACCTGCGCCACCCGGGCACGACCCTCGAGCCGCTGCTCGATGCCCTGCTGACCTACATTCCGCCGCCGCTGGGCGATCGAGACGGTCCGCTGCAACTGCTGGTGAGCAACCTCGATCACGACAATCACATCGGGCGACTCGCGATCGGCCGGATCACGCGGGGCACCATCCGGCCGGGCCAGGACGTGGTCCGCTGCAGCGAAAGCGGCATCGGCCCGCGGCAGAAGATCACCACGCTGCTGACGGTCGAAGCCCTGCAGCGGCGGCCCGCCGAGTCCGCATCGGCCGGCGAGATCGTTTACATTGCTGGCCTGCCCGACATCGCGGTGGGCGACACTGTGGCCGACCCCGAGAATCCCGAGCCACTGCCCCGGCTGGAGGTCAGCGAGCCGACCCTGCGGATGCAATTTTCGGTGAACCAATCGCCCTTCGCCGGCCGCGAGGCGACCACCAGCAGCACCTCGCGCCAGCTCCGGGCCCGGCTGGAGCGCGAGCTCCAGACCAACGTGGCGCTCAAAGTCGCCGACGGCGCGACCGCCGACATCTTCGAGGTCAGCGGCCGTGGCGAGCTGCATCTGGCGATCCTGATCGAGACCATGCGCCGCGAGGGCTACGAGTTCGAAGTCTCGCGCCCGGCCGTCATCACGCGCGAGATCAACGGCGAGCGACACGAACCGATCGAGGAGTGCATCATCGACTGCAGCCTCGACGCGGTGGGCGCGATCACGGAAGCGCTCGGGTCTCGGGGCGCGCAGCTGCAGACGATGCGCACCGACGCCGGCAGCGGCGCCCGGCTCACCTACCTGGCGCCGACCCGGGCGCTGATCGGCCTGCGCAGCCTGATCCTGACGCTGACCCGGGGGACAGGCGTGATGTCGACCCGGCTGGTGGGGTGGGAGCGGTGGCGGACCCTCCCGCCGCGGACGCGGAATGGGGTACTGACCGCGAGCCAGACCGGGATGGCGGTGGCCTACGGCTTGCAGGGCGTCCAGGAGCGCGGGCAGCCGTTCATCGGCCCGGGCACCCAGGTCTATGAGGGCATGATCGTCGGGCTCAACCGGCGCGGCGGCGACATCGACGTCAACGCGACCAAGCAAAAGCAAAAAACGAACATGCGTGCCTCGACCGAGGACGCCACCGTCAAGCTGGTGCCGGCACGCGAGCTGTCGCTCGAGGAGTCGCTCGACTTCATCGAGGACGACGAGCTGGTCGAGGTGACGCCCAAGGGGATCCGGATGCGCAAGCGCGTCCTGAATGCCGGCGAGCGCATCAAGCAGCGCAAACGCGAGCTGGCCAGCTGAGCCTCAGCCGAGCGGGTGGCCCAGCCGGGCGGCGTAGTAGGCCAGCAGCCACTGGAAGAGCAAGACCAGGCCCCATATAAGTAGGATGCCGCCCGCCAGGGCGAGCGGCGCCGGCCAGAGGCGCTTGCGCCGATAGCGGGCGAACTCGGGAAAGGTGACCCAGAACGCGCGGGAAAAGAGGGCGACGCGACGGCCCTCTCGCACGGCAATTCGAAGCAGCACGACGCCCGCCAGGCAGAGCGCGGCGCCCCAGATCAGCACCAGGCCAGAACGGGCATATGTTGTGCCCGCAAGCGTCGGAAAACCCTACAGGCTGTGGTAAACTGCTTGACAGTCCTCATCCTACGGCATACGATGTGGGCCGCTCTCCACCCACCCTTTGGAGGTTCCACGATGGCCCGATCCACCCAGAAGACGTCGACCGACCGACCCAACGTGACCGCAGCCGCCCCCGCCAGCGTCCCGAAGCGCAACCGCAACGGCCTCCCCTGGAAGCGGTACTTCACCCGCCCGGGTGTCGCGCCGTTCGACGAGGTGCAGTGGGAGGCGCGCGAGGCCGTCATCACCAACGAAAAGGGTGAGATCGTCTTCGAGCAACACGACGTGGAGATTCCGACCACCTGGTCGCAAGTGGCCACTAACGTCGTCGTCTCGAAATACTTCCGTGGGGTCATCGGGACGCCGGAGCGGGAGCGCAGCGTCAAGCAGCTGATCGGACGGGTGGTGCGCACCATCCATGGGTGGGCGAACAAGCAGGGTTATTTCGCGACCCCTGAGGCGGGGGAAATCTTCCGCGACGAGCTGACGCATCTTCTCGTCCATCAGAAAGCCGCCTTCAACAGTCCCGTCTGGTTCAACGCCGGGATCGAGCAACGCCCGCAGCTTTCTGCGTGCTTTATCAACAAGGTCGAGGACCGGATGGAGTCGATCCTCACGCTGGCCAAGACCGAGGGCATGCTTTTCAAGTACGGCTCGGGCACCGGCTCGAACCTCTCGCCGCTGCGTTCCTCGCGCGAGCTGCTGGCGGGTGGCGGTACGGCCTCCGGCCCGGTTTCGTTCATGAAAGGCTTCGATGCGTTTGCCGGTGTGATCAAGTCGGGCGGCAAGACGCGCCGGGCCGCCAAGATGGTCATCCTCAACGCCGATCATCCCGACATCGTCGAGTTCATCAACTGCAAGGTCGAGGAGGAGCGCAAGGCCTGGACCCTGATCGAAGGTGGGTACGACCCATCCTTCAACGGCCCTGCCTACAGCTCGATCTTCTTCCAGAACTCCAACAACAGCGTCCGCGTCAAGGACGACTTCATGAAGGCCGTGGAAGAGGACGCCGACTGGCACACGTTTGCGATCACGACCGGCCAGATCATGGACACTTACAAGGCGCGCGACCTGATGCGCATGATGGCCGACGCCGCCTGGGCGTGCGGCGATCCGGGACTGCAATACGACACCACCGTCAACCACTGGCACACTTCGCCCAACACCGACCGCATCAACGCCTCTAACCCGTGCTCGGAGTACATGTTCCTCGATGACACCTCCTGCAACCTCGCCTCCATCAACCTGATGAAGTTCCTCGATGAGCGGGGCGAGTTCGACGTCGAGGCCTATCGCGAGGCCTGCCGGGTGCTGATCACCGCCCAGGAGATCCTGGTCGACAACGCCAGCTACCCGACCGAGGCGATCACCAAGAACAGCAGGGACTTCCGGCCGCTGGGACTCGGCTATGCCAACCTCGGCGCGCTGCTGATGGCGTCGGGACTGCCCTACGACAGCGATGCCGGCCGCGACGTGGCGGCCGCGTTGACGGCCGTCATGACGGGCGAGGCCTACGCGCAGTCGGCGCGGATCGCCCAGAAGAAGGGTCCCTTCAACGGCTTCGCCGTCAACCGCGAGCCCATGCTGCGCGTCATGGACCAGCACCGCAGCTCGGTCGACCACATCAACCCGGCCCACGTGCCGCTGCCGCTGCTGAGCGCCGCCCGGGATGCCTGGGACAAGGCCTGCCAGCTGGGCGATCTCTATGGCTACCGCAATGCCCAGGCGACCGTGATCGCGCCCACCGGCACCATCGGCTTCATGATGGATTGCGACACCACCGGCATCGAGCCCGACATCGCCCTGGTCAAGTACAAGAAGCTGGTCGGCGGAGGCATGCTCAAGATCGTCAACCAGACGGTGCCGATCGCGCTGCGCCGGATCGGCTATCCGGAGGCCCAGGTTTCCGAGATCCTGCAGTACATCGACGAGAACGACACCATCGAGGGCGCGCCGAACTTGCGTCCCGACGACCTGGCGGTCTTCGATTGCGCCTTCAAGCCGGCCAAGGGCTCCCGCACCATCCACTACATGGGGCACGTCAAGATGATGGCCGCCGCCCAACCGTTCATCTCGGGCGCCATCTCCAAGACTGTCAACATGCCGGAGAACGCGACGCCCGAAGACATCATGGAGGTCTACCTCGAGGGGTGGCGGATGGGTCTCAAGGCGATCGCCATCTATCGCGACGGCTCCAAACGCTCCCAGCCGCTGAACACCGCGCTCGACAGCACCAAGGGCGCGACCACGGAGGTGGCCGCGGCCCGAGAGGTGGTGGCGGCCGAGCCTGCCCGTGCCGTGCGCCGGAAGCTTCCGGACGAGCGGCGCGCGATCACCCACAAGTTCGACATCCAGGGCCACGAGGGCTACATCACGGTCGGCATCTACCAGGATGGCCAGCCGGGCGAGATCTTCCTCGTGATGTCCAAGGAAGGCAGCACCATCTCCGGATTGATGGATGCCTTCGCCACCAGCATCTCGCTGGCGCTCCAGTACGGTGTCCCACTCGAGGTGCTGGTCAAGAAGTTCGCCCACACCCGGTTCGAGCCCTCAGGCTTCACCAAGAACCCGGAAATCCCGATCGCCAAGTCGATCACCGACTACATCTTCCGCTGGCTCGCGTCCAAATTCTTGAGCGGCACGCAGCAAGAAGCGATCGGCATCGTGCGGCGCGACCCGGTCATCGAGATCGAAGCCGCGCCTGCCCCAACGGCAGCCCCCCCGCCGGCGCCGATCAAGCCCGCACCGTCCGATTCGAACCCGATCAAGATCAGTTTCGTGGGCCAGGAGGATGCGCCGGCCTGCTCGGACTGCGGCTCGATCATGATTCGCAACGGCACGTGCTACAAATGTCTCAACTGCGGCAGCACGAGCGGCTGTTCGTAAGCAAAACCGAGGAAGAGGTCATCGCGACCTCTTCCTCACCGTCATCAACAGGGCTTCAACGTCATCCGCAGTGGTCGCATGATGGTCCGGAATGTCCGTGTGGCGGTGCAACGGCGTGGGATGGACGGAAATTTCGCTGTCGCGGTTGCGGTCTTTACTACGAAACCTGCTGCGATGGCGGTCGCTGTCCTTGAGCGCTGAAAAATTCTGAAAATTTCTCGTCGATGACCTGCGAAGGGCCGATTATCGCGGCCCCGCGCGAAAACATTTGGGCCGATAGTATGCAAAGCGGCTCAATTCATGCTATGGTCGCACTTAATGAGCGCTGAGCCGCGCTCTGATCGTCGCGTCGATCAGGGCGAGGACCTGAAGAAGGGCAACACTCAAAAAACTCCGGGGGCCACATCGATGATCGTCAACGCGTGGCATCATGGACACCGAGGGTCGATCGCGACACGCCGTCGCTCCCCTCATTTTTCTCTCTCCTCTTTGCTTCCGGTTCCCGGCCTCGCCGGCGCCCGCGCGTCCACGTTACCCGTGGCGCTCACGCGCGTTTGGCGGCGGCGTCACAGCGGCCGACCGGGAGAATCTTGCTAAGAAGGAGGTGAGCCCGGATGGCCGCAAAGAAGAAAGCAGGCGGAAAGAAGAAAGCCGCGAAGAAGTCGTCGAAGAAGAAGTAGGTTAGCTTTTCAAGCTGACTTCAATACAGCCGGTGCCTCGGGCGCCGGCTGTAGCATTTTCTGGGCATGATCGATCTCGACCGCGCGCGGCAGTTCCTCAGGGTGCGCCACGACGGCATCCTGGCCACCATCAAGCGGGACGGCCGCCCCCAGCTCTCGAACATCCTCTATTTTCTTGACGAGGACGGGCGGATCAAGATCTCGGTCACTCAGACCCGTGCCAAGACGCACAATTTGCGCCGGGATCCCCGCGCCAGCCTCCATGTCCAGGGTCGCGACCGCTACGAGTACCTGGTCGCCGAGGGAAACGCCGAGCTGGTGGAAGGGAAGGGTGTTGCGGAGGCGCTCCGCCATTACTACCGCAAGGTCCGCGGCGAGCACCCCGACTGGGCGGAGTACGACGCCGCCATGGTCACCGAGCAGCGCCTGCTGCTCTCAATCTCCGTCGAGCGCGCCTACGGGCAGTTGCGCTAGCGTACCGCCAGGCAGGTCACGGTTTTGAACACGCCGTCGATCTTCTGGATCTTCTCCACGATGATGGAGCCGATGCCGGCGACGTCCGGCGCCTCCACCTGGGCGATCACGTCATACTCGCCGGTGATCGCGTCCGCCAGCGCGATCCCATTGACGCCCTGAAGCGACTTCGCCACCTCGATCGCCTTCCCCGCCGACGCGTTGATGAGCACATACGCTCGCATGGCACCCTCCTGGACGAATTTCGACCTTCAGAATACGGGTTTGACCGCCGGTAAGATGTAAGTCATGACGTCCATGACGGCTGTGGTGAAAGCCACCGCCGGTCCGGGCGCCGAGCTCGACCAGGTCGCCATCCCCGAACCGAAGGGCAAGGACGTCCTCATCGAAGTCGCGGCGTCTTCGATCTGCGGCACGGACGTTCACATTTTCGATTGGAACGACTGGGCTCGCCGCCACATCCATCCGCCGCGGATCTTCGGTCACGAGATGTCGGGCCGGATCGTCGCCACCGGGCCCGAGGCGCGGGAGCTGATCCCCGGCACCTTCGTGGCCGCCGAGACGCACGTCGTCGACCACACCTGCCGCCAGTGCCAGCGTGGCCTCTATCACCTGTGCGAGAACGTCCGCGTGCTCGGGGTCGACCGCGATGGGTCGTTCGCCCGCTTCGTGCTATTGCCGGCGGAAAACTGCTGGCGGAACGCCCCGGGTCTCAGTCCGGAAATTGCCGCGCTCCAGGAGCCATTCGGAAATGCGGTGCATGCCGCCACGGCGGGTCCCCTCAAGGACAACGCGGTGGCGATTTTCGGCCTGGGCCCGATTGGACTCTGCGCGGCTGGCATCGCTCGGGCCGAGGGGGCGGCGGCGGTCTACGGCGTCGAACCCAACCCCTACCGGCGTGAGCTCGCGCAACGCATGGGCGCCACCGCCGTTTTCGCGCCGTCGGATCAGACCGTTTCTGAGATTCGCAAGGCCAATGGTGGTGTGGGGGTCGACGTCGTGCTCGAGATGTCCGGTCACCCGGTGGCCATCGAGCAGGGGTTGCAGGTCCTCCATAGCGGTGGCTGGATGAGCCTGCTCGGCATCGGCGACCGGCCGGTGACGCTCGACCTCAACGAGCTCGTGGTCACCAAGGGGATCACGATCTACGGCATATTCGGCCGGCGCATCTGGGATACATGGGAGCGGACGTCGACCTATCTGAGTCAGGGCCTGGTCGATGTCTCGCCGCTGATCACCCACCGGTTTCCACTCGATGACTTCCAGGAGGCGATGGCGCAGATGAAGAGCGGCCGGTCAGGGAAAGTCGTGCTGCTCCCCAATTAGGAGGATCACATGATCACAGAAAAGAAGACCCAGTTCCTGGCGGACGAGCTGGACCAGCTGCGCCGGCAAGGGCTGTTCCGCCCGCTCCGGGTGCTGGATTCGGCACAGGACACCGAAGCCGTCGTCGACGGCAAGCGGGTCCTCAACCTGTCGTCGAACAACTACCTCGGGCTCACCACGCATCCGCGGCTGAAGGCCGCCATGATCGAGGCGACCGAACGGTGGGGCGCCGGCTCGGGCGCGGTGCGCACCATCGCCGGCACCATGACCGTACACGAGGACCTCGAGCGCCGGCTTGCCGAGTTCAAGCACACGGAGGCCTCGCTGGTGCTGCAATCGGGGTTCACCGCCAATTTGGGTGTCCTCCAGTCGCTGGTCAAAGAAGGCGACGTCATCATCAGCGACGAGCTGAACCACGCCTCCATCATCGACGGCATCCGGCTGTCCAAGGCCGAGCGGTCGATCTTCAAGCATCGGGACATGGATGACCTCGAGCGTCATCTCGAGATGCACCGAGGGAAGCGGGTCAAACTGGTCGTGACCGACGGTGTCTTCAGCATGGACGGCGACATCGCACCGCTGCCGGCGATCGTCGAGCGGGCCGAGCGATTCGGCGCGCTGGTCATGGTCGACGACGCGCACGCCAGCGGCGTCCTGGGCAAAAATGGCCGGGGCTCGGTCAATCATTTTGGCCTCGATGGGCGGGTCGACCTGCAGATGGGGACGCTCTCGAAAGCCATCGGCGTGCTGGGCGGTTACGTGGCAGGCCCCCAGGCCGTCCGGGATTTCCTGATCCATCGAGCCCGACCGTTCCTCTTTAGCACCTCGCATCCGCCGGGCGTGGCGGCGGCCTGCATCGCCGCGATGGACGTGCTGCTCGCCGAGCCCGAGCGCATCGATCGTCTCTGGAAAAACACCGCCCGCTTCAAGGATGGGCTCAAGCGGCTTGGCTTCGAGACCGGGGCCAGCGAGACGCCCATCACGCCGGTGATCGTCGGCAAGGGCGCGGTCGCCATGGACTTCTCGGACCGGCTGTTCCAGCTTGGCGTCTTCGCCCAGGGGATCGGCTTCCCGACCGTGGCCGAGGGTCGGGCGCGGATCCGAACCATCGTCACCAGCGTGCACACCGACGCCCAGCTGGATCGGGCGCTGGAGATCTTCGCCACGGTGGGTAAGCAAGTTGGGGTGATCGCGTAACCTTCAGGACGGGCGATACATATATGACTAGGTCAACCGCGTGACCCGGCGTTCGGCGGCGGAGTTGCAAGACGAGGCGCGCTTGATCGAAGCCGCCAAGCGGGACCGCAAGGCCTTTGCCGCGCTCTACGACCGCTACTTCGATCAAATCTACTCGTACTGCTATTACCATTCCGGCCGGCGCGAGGAGGCGGAGGACCTGGCGAGCGAGACGTTCCAGCGTGCGCTGGAGGGCCTCGATGATTTCGAATGGCGAGGAATTCCATATTCAGCATGGCTCTACAAAGTCGCCTCAAACCTGATGTCGAAGCGGCGGCGCCGACCGCCGTGGATCGAGCTGCCGGACCCGATCGCCGGCAATGGCGAGAACGATCCGGAGCGACTCTGGCTGCGCCGGGAGCAGGGCGATGAACTCCACCGTGCCGTGCAGAAACTGCCACTCGACCAGCGGGAGGCTGTCCTGCTCAAGTTCGAAGGGCGGCTCAAGAACAAGGAGATCGGCGTGATCCTGAACCGAAGCGAAGGCGCGGTCAAGCTCCTGCTTTTTCGAGCGGTCCACGGCCTGCGCCGGCGACTGAACCAGCAGGAGAAGCATCGATGACATCCAGGCCCGACGACATCGATGCCCTGGCTCGCGCCATCGACCGGGTGGTCTTCGCCCAACCCGGTGGCGATGGTGCGCCTGATGCCCAGGCGGCGTCGCTGGCGTTGATCTCCTACCTGAATGACAGCTTTCCGCGCGTGACCCTCGCCGCACCGCGTCGAGACCGATTGCAGCGGCGGCTGATCCGGGCGCTACGGATTCCCCCCAGCCCGGCGCCCACCGGCTGGGTCCGGTTAGAGACCGAAATGAACCGTCGGCTCGGGAATCTCGATCCCAGGTGGACGCCGGTCGTGGGTGGCGCCGCCCTGGTGCTCCTTGGTTTCGTCGGACTTGCGGTCTGGCGCCAGCGGGGTGCCGTCAAGCCGGCGATCGCTGCCTTCCGCTAGCCGCGAAACCCCCGGCGGGATCCGCCGTTACATTTGGCAGTCATGAGACGGTGGACGAGCGGCGCCACGCGACGCGGTCTCCTAATGGGCGGGCCGCCGCCGACCCTGGCGGAGATCACCATCGGCCTGTGAGTGGCGAAGACGACCTCTCACCCAAGGAAGTGGCGCGCCTTCGAGCCCGCGAACGCAAGGCGAGGCCGCCAAAGATGGTGGTCGACAACGCGGGCGTCAAGCGCATCCAGATGGCGCTGCGCGATCAGGCGGCGAAGAAATCTAAGAAGCCCAAACGGTAGAGTTAGATCGTGATTCCCATTCGCAAAGCTGTCTTCCCGGCCGCCGGACTCGGCACCCGTTTCCTGCCGGCCACCAAGGCACAGCCGAAGGAGATGCTCCCGATCGTCGACAAGCCGATCATCCAGTACGGCGTCGAGGAAGCGGTCGTGGCGGGCATCGACCAGATCATCGTCGTCACCGGCCGGGACAAGCGAGCCATCGTCGACCATTTCGACATTTCGTTCGAGTTGGAACACTATCTCAAGGACCGCGGCAAGACGCGCGAGCTCCAGGTCGTTCGCAAGATCTCGGACCTGGTCGACATCACGTACATCCACCAGAAAGAACCGTTGGGGCTGGGCCACGCGGTGCTGATGGCGAAAGACGTCGTCGGCAATGAGCCGTTTGCCGTGTTTCTGGCCGACGACATCATTCGGTCGCACACGCCGGCGATCAAACAGATGATGGACGTCTTCGGCCCGCGGCAGGCATCGGTCCTGGCACTGCAGCGTGTCGAGCGCGACCAGGTCTCCCGCTACGGCATCGTCAAGGTCGGAAAGAGCGAGGGTCGGATCCACGAGGTGGTCGACATGGTGGAAAAACCGGACGCCGAGAAGGCGCCCTCCAACCTGGCCATCCTGGGGCGCTACATCCTCAAGCCCTCGATCTTCGGCATCCTGGAAACCACCCACGAAGGCGTAGGCGGCGAGATCCAGCTCACGGACGCGATTCGAACCATGGCCCAGCAGGAACAGGTCCTCGGACTCGAATTCGAGGGCACCTACCACGACGTCGGCACCGTCAGCGGCTTCCTGAAGACCTCGATCGCGTTTGCCCTGGAGCGGCCGGGGCTGCGCGAAGAGCTGCTCAGCTACCTGGAAAGCCTGGATGGGCGCAAGCCCGCCTGACTGTCCTACGGGCGGTTTTCGAGCCTATAATGAGGGGTCCGTTGAATGGCTTTAGCGACACCGCATTTGGGTCCAGACATGGCAGTTTCAGGGAGACGCAGATCCGACGAGGACCGGGTCGTTCGGTATTTGAATACCGAGGGCGACTTCGAGGTCGAGGTGTCGCACACCTTGAACAAGTGGTGCGTCACCGTCTTTCAGCTGCCCTCCAAACAGGTGGTGGCCCAGGATTTCTTCCCCGAGCGCTGGAAGGCGCTGGCGCGGGCGCAGGACTTCGTGCGCATCCTTAACACCCGCAACAAACCCCAGCCGGAGACGGACGAAGAGCCCTGATCCGTAATTCGTCGCGGGCCTTCTGGCTCCAAGAATGGGGGGCGCTTGCCTTCGTGGTCACGGTCATCATTGGCCTGCTGGTGGTTCCCGCCGCGCTGCTGCTCGAGGGCGGTGGCAAGGCCAGCTCGCCGACAAACCTGACGCTGCTGGCGCCGACGCCGGCGCCTAGCTTCTGCGTGCCGGCGGCGACCCCGACGCCGTCCACCAGTGCGTCGCCCAAGGCCAGCCCCACGCCGTCGCCGACGCCCAAGCCGTCGACGTCGGCCTCGGCCTCTGCCTCGGCGAGCGCGACCGCCAGCGCCTCGGCGACCCCATGCCCTTCGCCAACCGCGACGGCGACGCCGTCAGCGTCCCCCAGCGGCACCGCGAAGGCGTCGAGCTCGCCCTGAGCTAGCCGGCGTCCACGTCGCCCAGCACGATCGAGCCGTTACGCGGCACGATCT
>DASWBA010000171.1:0-10109 GCA_036390825.1 Candidatus Dormiibacterota bacterium | reverse complement strand
CTGCGCCAGGGCAAGCGCGGTCCGGCGGTTGGTGCCGTGGAACATTTCGTCCTGGATGCAGCCGGTCAGCAGACCCACCCGGGCCCGTCGGGTACCGACTGCCGGCGTCATGGCCGGCAGGGCTGCCTGGCGCGGACGCGTATCGCCCACCGGAGGGAATGCGGCGAATTTGCCCAGGGGCATGATCTTCCATGCGCCGCTCCGACGCAGCAGCGCCGATAGCCGCACGGCGCGCGTTGCGCGGTAGAGCCAGCCCGCGATGCGCAGTCGTCGCGGATGCGGCAGCAGTCCGTTGAGCAGCACCCGCCGAACCATCCGGTCGCGGCGGTTCTGGGGCGGGGTGATCGCCCGCGCCATCTCCATCACCGACCCGAACTGGACGCCCGATGGACAGGCGGTTTCGCAGGCCCGGCAGTTGAGGCACTGGTAGATGTGCGCCTGGAAGCGTGGATCATCGAACGCCGTCAGACCGAGGGTGGCTTCCTTGATCTGCCACATGCGGCCGCGGGGGCTGTCGCCCTCGTGATGCAGGACTCGGAAGGTCGGGCATTTCGGGAGGCAGAGGCCACAGTGAATGCAGTCCCTGACCAGGTCCATGTCGATCCCCGGCGCCGCGTTGGGCACGCCGTCACGCTCAATCTGCCGCTTGAAATCGAGGGTGGCGAGCTCTGGCATCAGCGGCCCTAGATGCCGCCAACGAAGCGGCCCGGGTTGAGGATCCCATTGGGATCAAGTGCCTGCTTCAGAGCGCGCATGATCGGAAAACCCGGCGGCGGCGGACCCCAGACGTCGAGCGACGACTTCAGCGACGGCGGCGCTGAGGCCACGACGACCTGGCCCTCATCACCGGCGAGTCCGCGCACACGTTGCAGGGTGGGGGCGGCCGATGACGGCGTCACGCGCAGATCGACGACGCCCGCCGCCGGTTGGATGACGACAGAAACTTCCGGCGGAACCGCGCCGGAAAGCGTCGGGATGGCCGCGATCGGTGCAATCGTGCGCAGGAGCACGACATCACCGTCCGGCGCCGACCAATCGCGTGCCGCGTCCCAGAACCTAGCAGCCGGGTCTGCGCCTTCGACGCGACCGCCCGCCTCTCGGATGACGCCGGCCGCCTGGTCGCGCGCGGCGTCGACTTCGCGGGCGTAGCCTTCGAGCTTGAGCGCGAGCGTCCACCGCCAGTCAGCGGTGAGACCGCATTCCCAGAGCGCCCGACGGTCCAGGACGATCGCGGCCGCTGGCGAAAGATACGATCGAGCCAATCGCAGCCCGGCCGCGATCGCCGGCGTGGCCGCGTCGAAATGACCGAGCAGCGTCGTCTCGTTTTCGGGAACCGCTTGCACCTTCAAGTTGACCTCGGCGACAACGCCGAGCGTGCCCAGCGCCCCAATGTGAAGCTTCATCAGGTCGTAGCCGGCGACGTTCTTCACGACCCTTCCGCCGGCGCGCGCAACCTTCCCCGATGGATAGGCGACCGCGATCCCGATGACCCAGTCGCGCACAGTCCCGTAGCGTGCCCGCCCAAGCCCGTTGGTGTTGGCCGCGAGCATCCCGCCGACCGTCGCCCGCTCCGGGTGCGGCGGATCCAGTGGGAGCCGCTGCCCTTGCGCCCCCAGCAGTGCCTGCAGATCGGACAGTCGCATGCCCGCCTCGACCCGGCAGGTCAGGTCGGCCGGCTCGTACTCGAGCAGTCGCGTCATCCGTTCGGTCGAGAAGGCGATCTCGTATCGGCGTGGCGGAGCCCCGAGCCGCATTTGCGTGCCACCTCCCCAGACCACCGCCGCCGCAGGGATGAGGTCGCAGAGGCGCAGCCCGCGCGCCGCGTCATCCGCATCGCCCGGATGCATGACCTTCGACGGCAGCAGGTCGTCGACGCTCAGACGGCGCTGATCGTCGACCGTGATCTGGTGCCCGGGCAGGACGGGGGCGCCGGCTCTCACACCCAGAGGTCTTCACCTCCCGCCACCGCCGCTTGTCGCGGATAGCCGGGCGGTTGGCGCACCGCCGACGGGTGCAGCCCCTCGCCCGGAAAGACTTTGCCCGGATTCATCAGGAGGTGCGGATCGAAGACCCGCCGGACCCGGTCCATGACTTCGAGGTCGTCTACCGAGAACACGTAGCGGATGTTCTCGCGCTTTTCCAGACCGATGCCGTGCTCGCCGGTCACGGAGCCGCCGGCCTCGGCGCAGAGCTTGAGGATCTCGTCTCCGATGGCAAGCACGGCCTGGTATTGACCGGGCTGGAAGGCATCGAAGAGGACGAGCGGGTGCAGGTTGCCGTCGCCGGCATGGAAGACGTTGCAAATCCGGAACCCGGTGCGCTCGCTGATGGCGTCGATCTTCGCCAGCGTTTCCGGCAGCTTGGTGCGCGGCACCACCCCGTCCATCACGTAGAAGTCGGAGGAGAGGCGGCCCATCGCCGAGAAGGCGCCCTTGCGTCCTTTCCACAGGGCCTGGCGTTCCTGCTCGTTGCGGGCGATCCGTACCTCGCTGGCCCCGTTGTCGCGGCAGACCTTCGCCATCCGCTCACCCAACTCCTGCGCGACCTCCGGAATGCCGTCGACCTCGAGCAAGAGGACAGCACCGGCGTCGAGCGGATAGCCCGCGTGCGACGCGGCCTCGATCGCCTGGATGGACAGCTTGTCCATCATCTCGATGGCGGCCGGAAGGATCCCGGTGCGGACGATGGCGGACACGGCGTTGCTGGCGGTGGCGACGTCGGGATAAACCGCCATCAGCGTCTTCTGCACTGGCGGCAGCGGTTGAATCTTCACCCAGATGCGAGTGACCACCGCCATGGTGCCCTCCGACCCGACCAGGAGTCCGGTCAAGTCATAGCCGATGGCCTCGGCCGACTTGCGCCCGCCCAGCTGAACCAACTCGCCGCTAGCCAGTGCCACCTCGAGCCCGGTGACATGATTGACCGTCACCCCGTAGATGAGCGTGTGCGGGCCGCCGGCGTTGGTGGCGACATTGCCGCCGATGGTGCAGGCGCCCTGGCTGGATGGGTCGGGGGCGTAGTAATACCCATGGGGCTTGAGTGCCTGGCTCAGGGCGAGGTTGACGACGCCCGGTTGCACCACGGCGCGCAGGTTTTCGATATCGATCTCCAGGATGCGGTCCATGCGAGCGAACGTGATCACGACCCCGCCCTCGACCGGCACGGTACCGCCCGCCAGGCTGCTGGCCCCGGACCGCGGGGTCAACGGGACCCGAGCCTCGGCACAGATCTTCACGATCCGCGCCACCTCCTCGGCGGTGGCGGGGATGACGACGATGTCCGGTAGCGCCGTCTCGGGACTGGCGTCGTACTGGTAGAGGCGCATCTCGAAGGGATCCGCAAACGCGTAGCGCTCACCGACCACCTGGCGAAGGCGGGCCAGCAGTGGTTCGCGATCCACCGCATCCATTTGCTAAAGGGTACCCTTGGCCGCATGGCCGAGGCAGCACCGCCCCGCACGACCAGCACGGTCGCCCCGCTGAAGCTCGACGACTTCGAGCCCGCCGCACGGGCTGTCCTGCCTCAGGCGATTTTCGATTACATCGCCGGCGGGGCCGAGGATGAGGCTACGCTGCGCGACAACCGCGAAGCCTTCGCGCGCTATCGCTTCCGGTTCAAGGTCCTGACCTCGGCGGAGAGCCCGGACCTGGGCACCGAGGTCTTCGGGCAACGCTTTACGATGCCGGTTCACCTGGCGCCGGCCGCGATCCAGCGGATGGCCCACCCCAACGGCGAGGCCGCCGCCTACCGCGCCGCCAGCGACGCCGGAATCGCCTACTGCCTGAGCACGCTGTCGAGCGTTTCGATCGAAGACCTGGCAGCCGCTGCCAGCGGGGCCCGCTGGTTCCAGCTTTACCTGCACCCGGAGCGGGCGGTGAGCGCCGCCTTTATCGAGCGCGCCGTCGACGCCGGCTACTCCGCCATCCTGCTCACCGTCGACCTGCCGAAGACCGGGCGGCGGGAGCGGGACATCCGCAACGCCTTCAGCTTGCCCGATGGTGTCTCCTATGCCAATCTCGAGGGGCGGCGGCGCACGGCGGCCGCCGATGGCCCCGACCCGTTCGCCCGAAACGTCAATGCTCACACCAGCGCGTCGCTCGGCTGGGCGGATCTCGAGTGGCTGCTGGCCCGAACCTCGCTCCCGGTAATCGTCAAGGGGGTCGTCCGTGCCGATGACGCCCGCCGTGCGGTCGAGGCGGGCGCCCGCGGCCTGGTCGTGAGCAACCACGGCGGCCGGCAGCTGGACTATGCGATCGCGAGCCTCGACGCCCTTCCCGAGGTGGTGCAGGCGGTTGGGGGCAGGGTCCCGGTGCTGCTGGACGGCGGCGTCCGCCGGGGGACGGACGTCCTCAAGGCGCTCTGCCTCGGGGCCAGTAGCGTCCTGATCGGGCGGCCCTATCTCTATGCGCTGGCCGTCGACGGGGCGGACGGCGTCCGTGCCATGCTGGAGATGCTGCGCGAGGAGATCGCGCTCTCGATGAGCCTGCTGGGCGCCCCGCGTCTCAGCGAGCTCAGCCAGGACCTGCTGGCGAGGATCTAAGAACCCGCGGCCGTCTCGTGGGTCAGGGTATCGAGCAGCGGCTGGACGGTCTTTGACTGCCAGGCCGCAGCCCCAGTCTGGGCGGCGGCGAAGCTGGCAGCAAGCTGTTGCCGGGAAGTGGCCAGGTTTCTTGCCGACTGCTGCGCGGACTGCGTCTGATTGGCGGCGGCGGCCAGACTGTATTGCTGGGCGTTGGTCACGACCGCGACCATGGCGTCGATCCAGTTCGCCCACAGCGGGTCGAGCAGCGCGTCGGCAAAAGCGGCGGAGACCTGCTGCGGTTTGAGATCGTCGGCCAGCGCGGAGGATGCCCGGGCGGCGTCCGCCCAGGCATGGGCGTTCAGGGCCGGGTCGAGGGTGGTCGAAATCTTCCGCGCGTCGGTTGTCACCTGCTGGGCGAGGGTCAGCTGGAGGATCGCGCCATGGGTCAGCTTGAGGCTGGCCTGCAGGGCCCTGTCCAGGTGATCGAGCGCGGGACGGTCGGTGGCGATGAAGGCGGCAGAGTGCAGCTGGAACGGAAGGCCGTCGGCCTGGGCCATGTAACTCTGGGCCAGCTGGACGTGGCCCAGCGCATCGTCCGCCGACTTCTGCGCGCTCTGGGCGAGCGCTAGGTCCTGGGCAAGCTGGGCGTCAGAAAGGCTCATGCTCCCTTTGGCGGATATGTCTGACCAGAGGTGGCTGACATTGGTGCTGATGTCGGCAGCACCCTTGCGCGCGAGGTCGAGTTCGCCGGCCTCCGATTGCGCCAGCTGCGCCACCCGCTGGGGCAACATGAAGGTCAGGAAGGCTCCCATCGCTCCGACCGCGATCAGGAGGACCAGGATGACGAAGATCCAGGTGCCCCACGAGACTCGGCGCGCCGGTCGGAATACCCGGCGCGCGGGTGCCGGTCTGGGGAGGGCCACGAATAGGTAACGCAGGCCGCAAGCCTCCTCTTGCCAACAGATGGCCCAAGCCGCCTCACCGATATGTGACGGTCCTGTGTCGGAGCGCCGACCCGAACCCCCGCGGCGTGGCGGCGTAGCCCATCGGTGTCGCGAAAGGCCTGTGCTAGAGTGAATTTCCTTAAACGAAATGGCCTACATCATCACCGAAACCTGCGTCGACCTCAAGGACAAATCGTGCGTGGACGTCTGCCCGGTCGACTGCATCATCGACGGTGGCGCCGAGGACCGCATGCTCTACATCAACCCCGACGAGTGCATCGATTGCGGCGCTTGCGTCGATCCCTGCCCGGTGGCCGCCATCTATCCCGAGGATGAGGTCCCGCCCGAGCAGAAAAAGTTCATCGCCTGGAATTTCGACTATTTCAAGAGCGATGCCGATAAGGCCCGCGTGCGCGCCGAGATCAACACCGCCTACCCGGAGAAGCGAAAAACCGAGGGGGCGCCCTAAGGCGGGCTGCTGTCGTCGGGCTCCGCGCGAGGCGCGGTGGCACGACGGACCAGTTTTACCGGGAGTTCGATCACCCGCCGCGGCGGACCCAGCCACCGCTCCAGCAACGCCAGGACTTGCGGCGATGCCGTCCTCGGACCCTCACCCTGGCCCTCGGTCTCGAACAGGATATCGGCGATCGCCTCGGCGGGACCCGCCGGCTTTTGCGCTCGGCTAAGCTCCAGCCAGCGCGCCGTGATCCACAGGTACAGATCGGCCTCGGTCCTACCGGGGAAATGGTCCAGGATCTTGTACTCGCGGATCAGGTCGGCGATTGGCTTGTAGACGTTGTCGTACCAGCTCGCACTGGCCTCGGCGATGCTGACCTCGCGGAATTGCTGCAGGCCCATGAAGTAGCGATGGCCGAGGATGTCCTCGAAGATCCGGTCGTAGCGTCCAAGCCGGCTCACGGCAATCGACGCCTCCGGCCGGACCCGGTCCAGCTGGCTTCGCTCGAGGAAGTCGACGTACTCTCGGGCCTGCAGCAGGGCCGCGGCGTCCATGTCGCCGGCGAGCGGCGCACGGGTCTTCACTTCGATGACGCGCGCCGGGATGGTTTTCCAACCAAGGTGGCGCGCCACCGACACCCGGTGGTGCCCGTCTTTGACGAAGTAGACGTTGCCGAGGTGGTAGACCTCGATCGGCGGCACCGGCTCGCCTCGCCGCATCGCCTCGTCCAGCCGCGCCCATCGTTGTCGCATCTGCGGTTTCACCGGAAGAAAGGACGCGTCGAAGTCGTTGGGGCGTCCCACGGAGCCACGGATGTCGGCGATCGGGACGTCCTTGAGACCGGTGTAGCTCTGTCCTTCGAGCCGGGCGGCGCGACGGACCTCGTCGAAGGAGAGCAGCGGCCGGGTGTCGCCACCAAGTACGGCGCCGGCGTCGCGAAGGAACGCCTGGATACGAGCGGTCTCGAAATCCGTGCGGGCGCGAAACTGCTTCATCGGGGCGCGAGCTCGATCAACCGATGTCCTACTACGTTGATCACGCGGGTGTCGCCCAGTCGGCCCTCGCGGATGATCTCGCGCCCGTAGGGATGGACGTGCCCGTGCAGCAACAGCCGCGGACGCATCCACTCGACGGCGCGGCGGATGGCGACCAACCCGCGGTGCGGCGCATCCGTGCCTTCGTTGACGCCGGCCGGTGGGCCGTGGGTGATCAAGATGTCGGGGTGCCGGAGCCGCAGGCGCAGGCGCAGCGCCCGCACTTTGGCCATCATTTGCCGCTCGCTGTATTGATGTGCGCCATCGCTGTACCGGATCGACCCCTCGAGGCCGGCGATCAGCAACCCCCTCTCCCTCACCACGCGTCCGTCGATCTCTGCCGCCTCCGGGTAATCACCCTGGCGGCTCGGCGGATCATGGTTGCCACGAACGAAGACCAGCGGCGCGGCGTAGATCGTACAGATCGCGTCGAGGTAGTCGGCCGGGAGATCCCCGCACCCGATCACCAGGTCGACGCGTCCCTGCGCCTCAACCGTCCGCTCGTCGAGCAGCTGGGGCTCGACCTCGTCGCTGACCGCCAGCAGGCGCACCTCCACCGCGACGCGGGCCGCTAGGCGAGCTCGGCGAAGAGGGGATCCACGTTGCGCTGGTAGAGGGGCAGGTCCACCAGCGGGTGCTCTTTGAGCGCCGGAACCTTGATAGCCAGTTGTTCGTCGTAGGTCGGCAGGTCGACGGAGTAGAAGACACCGACCGCCAGGCTGTCCTGGGTTTCGTACGAGGCTCGCAAGGCCCGTGTCTTCTTTTCGACTATCTCGTCGATGTTGCTTGGGTCCTTGACGACCGGGTCCCAGGTCGCGTCCGCCTCGAGACGCCGGATCCGAGCGCGCCCGATATCTTCGCCGGCGTACCACTCTTTGGTGCGCAGGTCGTTGTACACCGGGCAGGTCTGGAAGATATCCAGAAACGACGTGCCCTTGTGGTTGATGGCCTGCACGATCAATGAGACGAGGTTCTTGACGTCGAGAGCATAGCCTCGGCCGATCCACGTATAGCCGGCACCCAGCGCCAGGGCAATCGGGTTGACGCCTTCCTGGATCGAGGCCTCGGGCATCGATTTCGTCTTCAGTCCCTTCGCCAACGTCGGTGACGCCTGGCCCTTGGTGAGGCCATAGACGCCGTTGTTGAACACGATGTATGTCATGTCGACGTTGCGGCGACCGCTGTTGACGAAGTAGCCCGCGCCGATGCCATAGCCATCCCCATCGCCACCGACGGCGACCACGGTGAGCTGATTGTTGGCAAGCTTGGCGCCGGTCGCGACCGGCAGCGCGCGCCCATGGAGGGTGTGCAGCCCGTAGGTATCGATGTAGTGGGGCGTCTTCCCCGAACACCCGATGCCCGAGATCATCGCGATCTTGTAGGGGGGGATCTGAAGCTGGTAGAGCCCCTGCTGGATCGAGCTCAGGATGCCAAAGTCGCCACAGCCCGGGCACCAGTCGACATGCACTTCGGTCTTGTACTGCTGCAGCACGAACTTCTTGGGGGCGGCGGCAGCGGCTTCAGGCATGGGACACCATGATCTCCTTTTTCTGCTCGGAGAGCGCCGCACGCACACCCTCGACGATCTCATTCCGCGAGAACGGGCGGCCATCGTATTTCAAGACGTGGTGATCGAGCGCGACCCCGGTCTGTTCGGCGATCAAGGCGCCCAGCTGCGCGGAATAGTTGTTCTCGATCAGCGCCGTCAACCGGGCGCTCCGCAGGATGCCGGCCACCGCATCGGCGGGGAAGGGGCGCATCAGGCGGATCTGCAGGAAATTGACGGTCCGCCCGTCGGCCTCGAGCTCGCCGATCGCATCGAGGATGGCCCCCTTGGTCGCACCCCATCCCACCAGGGTGAGGTCCGCCTGGCGCGGACCGTGGAGGGTGAACTTCGTCGACGCGGGGATCTCGCGGGCCGCGGTCTCGAGCTTCGCCATGCGCTTGCGCATCATGGCGATCCGATTCTCGATGCCTTCGGTGATGTGGCCCTCCGGGTCGTGCTCATCGCTGGTGGTCGAGAAGATTCCGCCGGGCGTCCCTGGGATCGCGCGCGGACTGATGCCATCGGCCGTTAGCGTGTGCCGGCGGTAGCCATCGCCATCGGGCTCCTGCGGTTGGTAGATCAGCCCGCGGTCGATTTTGAGCTTGCTCATGTCGATGCCGTCGTTGGTAAACATCGACGAGGCCAGGAACTTCTCAAGCAGCACGACCACCGGCATCTGGTACCGATCGGCCCAGTTGAAGCTCTCGAAACTGTCGACGAAGGATTCGTCGATGTCCCCCGGCGCAATGACGATGTGCGGGAAGTCGCCGTGGGCGGGATGCAACGCGAATTGCAGATCCGCCTGCTCGGTGCGCGTGGGAAGGCCGGTGCTCGGTCCGCCACGCTGCCATAGAAAGACCACCGGGCCGGGAGCCTCGGTGATGGCGGCAAAGCCGAAGCCTTCCGACATCAGGGCGAAGCCCGGGCCGGCCGTCGAGGTGGCGGCCCGCACGCCCATGTGCGCCGCGCCGATCGCCATGTTAATGCTGGAAATCTCGTCTTCACACTGCACGACCGTGCATTGATACTGTGGCCCCTTCTGCTCCAGGTAGACGCTCTCGTCGGTCGCCGGGCTGATCGGGTAATAGGTCTGCATGCCGAGACCCGCCTTGAGCTTGGCGATGCCGACGGCCTGGAAGCCCTTGATCAGCATCCGGTGCTTTCGCTGTTCTTTTGGAACCGGGGCCAGCTTGCGTTCCGGTTTGGTGGGGAAATGGTTGCGCGCGTAGGCGGCTGCCGCCCGCACCGCGGCAACGTTCATCTCGGCGGCCTCCGCCTTGCGACCGGTGAACTCGTTGCGGATCGCCTCGAAGAGCAGCTCCTCGTCGTAGCCGGAGATGCCGATCGACGCCCCGAGGGCGACGGTGTTGCGCATGACGATGTACTTGCGCGACTGCCCGCCCTTCCCCACCTCCTTGAGGGCCTCTTCGAGGACCTCGAAAAAGGGAATCGGATAGAGGTTGATGTCGTCCCGACCGAATTGGCCCGGGTGGATCTTGAGGTCGGCGTCGTAGATCACACCGCCACCACGGGCCACCTGGTGGACATGCCCGGTATGACTGGGATAGTGCTTGCGTTCGGGGGCGTCGCCGAATAGCGATTCCTG